>JAJDOK010000031.1 GCA_022340185.1 Salaquimonas sp.
ATCGCCTTCATCTTGGCGAAGGCAACATCGCGCGGCAGATATTTCAGCCCGCAATCGGGCGCCACGATGATATTATCCGCATCGACATGAGGTAATGCCCGGCGAATGCGCTCGGCGACGGTTTCCGGCGTTTCGACATTGATGTCCGACAGATCGAGCACGCCCAGAATGATCTTCTTGGCGGGCAACTCCTCCAGCACCGAGCAGTCGAGCTTCGACTGCGCCGTTTCGATGGAGATCTGGTTGCAGGAGCAGTTCTTCAATTGCGGCAGGAAGGAATAGCCCTCCGGCCGCTCGTGGATGATCGCGGCATAACCGAAGCAGATATGGACAGCGGTCGTGCCGGCGGCACCTTCGAGAGCAGCGTTGAGGGCGTCGAGCCCGTATTCCTCGGCAGCCTGCGGGCGTGCCTGCATATAGGGTTCGTCAAGCTGCACGATATCGGCGCCTGCCGCGAACAGGTCGGCGATCTCCTCGCGCACCGCAACCGCGTAATCCGCCGCCGCCTCGGCGGCGCTGGAATAGAAATCGTTCTGCGCCTGCTGGCTCATCGTGAACGGGCCGGGCACCGTCATCTTCACCATGCGGTCGGTATGCTTCTTCAGGAATTTCAGATCGTCGACTTCGACCGCATGCTTGCGCCTGATCTTGCCGACGATGCGCGGCACGGGATTGGGATGGCCCGAGCGGTCCAGCGCCGTACCCGGATTGTCGATGTCGACGCCTTCGAGCGCGGTCGCGAAACGGTTGGAATAGCTTTCGCGCCGAATCTCGCCGTCGGTGATGATGTCGAGGCCGGCCTCTTCCTGCAGCTTGATCGCCTCGATCGTGGCACTGTCCTGGGCTTCGGCCAGATATTCACCGGGAACGCGCCACAGCTCTTTCGCCCGCGTGCGCGGCGGAAACCGGCCCGCCAGTTTCTTGCGGTCGATCAGCCATTCCGGCTGGCAATAGCTTCCCACGAGTGATGTCGGCAGCAGCATCGTTTCCTCCCGAGTGATTCCGCCTCAGCGGCGTTGTTGTACCGTACCGAAGCGCCGAAAGTCACGGCGCCTCCGAGCTTGTGCATCGGTATCGCCGTCCGGTCCTGTCTTCAGCGGCGAAGCACCGAAGCGAGGATGGGATAGCGGGTGAGTTGGTGGGCGATATGCGATGCCGTGACGCGAAGCTCCGGCAGTCGCTCTCTGATCAGCTTTTCGGGATCGACAATGCCGGAATAGCCGGAACTGTTGAGTGCGGCGACGGTATTGCCTTCCTGATCGCGAATGGGGACGGCAATCGCGGTGATGCCATAATCGAGCTGGTCGACCGTCGTCGCATATCCTTCGGCGCGCACGCGTTGCAATTCGCGGCGCAACTCGTCCTTGTCCGTGCAGGTTTTCGAGGTCAGCGCGGAGGGGTCAAGCCGTTCGAGCCAGGCTTCGCGGTCGTTGTCGTCCATTGCCGCAACCAGCACCCGGCCCATCGAGGTGGCGAATGCGGGATATCTGGCGCCCACCGCAGCGGCGGCACGGCGCGCGCGCTGCTGCGAGTAATGGGCGATGTAGATGACGTCATGGCCGTCAAGCGTGGCGATCGAGGATGCGTCGCCGAAACGCTCGACAACGCTGCGCAGTTCCGGCTGCAGCACCTCGCCGATGCCGGCCGAAAAATAGAAGGACGAGCCGAGCGTCATGATCTTCGGTGTGAGGTGGAAACGCTTGCCGGACTGGCGCACATAGTCGAGCGCGACGAGCGTGATGAGGCTGCGCCGCGCCGCCGCCGGTGTCAGGCTAGCGCGCCGCGCGACCTCGCTAAGCGTCATTTCCGGATGGCTCGCGTCGAAATTTTCGAGGATTGCTATGCCTTTGCCAAGCGCTTCGACGAATTCGGCCGGCTTGTCGCCCGGACCGATCATCGCCGATCAACCCTCCGGCGCCAGTACGAAGTCGAACTCACACATCGCGTCCGGCGTTTTTTCCAGTTCAAAGCCGAGTTCGTCCAACCCCTTCAAGGGCCGGACCTTGGCGATTAGGGATTTTCGAACGCCAAAAACCGCGTCCTGGTCGATGTAGTCGGTATTCTCGAAGAAGATCTCCGTGGTGATCGCGCTCATGTGTGGATGGCGAATGATGTAGTGGAGATGCGCGGTGCGCCAGGCATGGCGGTTGCCGGCGCGCAGCAGATCGCCGACCGGCCCGTCATAGGGAACGGTGTAGGGCTTGGGCAGCACGGTGGTGTAGTAATAGCGGCCCTGATCGTCACAGGTGAACTTGCCGCGCAGATCGTATTTGTCCTGGCCCTGGTCCTGCTCCTGGATCGGATAGGTGCCCGAACCGTCGGCCTGCCAGGTGTCGACAACCGCCCCGGCCAGCGGTTTGTGCAGGGAATCGGTGACCTTGCCGAAGACCAGAACGGATACCCCGTCGCGATCGTCGGCGAGATCGGCGCCCAGCTTCTTTTCCGGCGCATTGTCGAGATAGAAGGGACCGAGATTGGAGCCCTCGGTGGCGCCGCCCTTGGTGTTGATCATGTCCACCAGGGCGGAGAAACCAATCACGTCGGAAAGCAGGATGAATTCGTGACGCTCCGGTGTGGAAATCTGTCCGCAATCATAGAGGAAATTTAGAACGCCCATCCATTCCTCATGGGTGAGACTGTGCTCGCGCGTAAAATCATGGAGATGGTCGATAAAACCGTGAAGAAGCTGCTCGAAGCGGCTGCCAGGTTCGGTCTTGAAGGAATCCTTGACCGCCTGGGTCACTGTGAACTGGTTGATATCGCGCATCCTCATCCTCCCTCTCACCCCGTCGAATGACGGGCTGAAACTTGTCTCTTGACGGGAAGGTAGTCCGCTCCCTACTCTTCGGCAAGAGTAAAAATTTTCGCATTCCGAAAAGTAGGTTCTATATGCGCATAGGCAAACAGGAACAGGCGTTTACCGCAATCGCGACATCCGACGCGGACACCATTACCGTGCGCGGCCACGATCTGTGCGACGACCTGATCGGCAAGATCGACTTCACCGACTATTTCTGGCTGCTGGTCACCGGCGACCGGCCGGACGACAAACAGCGCTTGATGATGAATGCGTGCCTCGTCGCCATCGCCGAGCACGGCCTGGTTCCCAGTGTGCAGGCTGCACGCATGACGCTCGCCGCAGGGCCGGAAGCCTGGCAGGGCGCGATGTCGGCCGGCCTTTTGGGCATGGGTTCGGTCGTGGCCGGCAGTTCGGAAGCCGCCGCCGTCTATCTTGCCGAAGTCCTCGGTGACAACCGCAATTCCGGCCGCGACCTGGTCGAAGTCGCAAAGGAGAGCCTGGAAGGGCTCAAGGCAAAGCGTCAGAAGGTTCCGGGTCTCGGCCACCCCCAGCACAATACAGGCGATCCGCGCGCCAACCGGCTGCTGGCAATCGCCGATGAAAACGGCATATCGGGCGACTATGTCCGGACGCTGCGCATTCTTGGTGAACACGCGCCTGCCATCATGGGCCGCCCGTTGCCGATCAATGTTTCCGGTGCGATTCCGGCGACCATTCTCGATGCCGGCTGGCCGCTCGAGGCGATCAAGGCGGTGCCGCTGCTGGCGCGCGCCGCCGGCCTGTCGGCGCACCTCTACGAGGAATCCCTGCGCTCGATCGGGTTCATCATGTCGCACAAGGCCGACCTCGCCATTTCCTATGACGGGGTTCCGTCGAAGAAGAACAAGATGGCTTCGTGAGGTGGCGCGCCGGTGAAGATTCTCAAGGACATCCGCGTCATCGAACTGGGCACCTACATCACCGGGCCGGCCGCCGGCTTGCATCTGGCCGATCTCGGCGCCGATGTCATCAAGGTGGAGAGGCCCGGTACAGGTGATCCGTTCCGGGCGTTCAAGGGCGGGCTCTATTCGCCGCATTACCAGACCTACAACCGCAACAAGCGCTCGATCGCGCTCGATACGAAGGAGCCGGACGACCGCAATATCCTGCACGAACTGGTGGCCGGCGCTGACGTCTTCATCCAGAATTTCCGGCCTGGCGTCGCCGAAAGTCTCGGTGCAGGCGAAGAGGAACTGCGCAAGCTCAATCCTGGCCTGATCTACTGTTCGATCTCCGGCTTCGGCCGCACCGGCCCGGCGAAGGACCGCCCCGCCTACGATACCGTCGCGCAGGCGGCAAGCGGCTATCTCAGACTGCTCACCCCTCCAACCAATCCCCGCGTCATCGGCCCGGCCATAGCTGACGCGGTAACCGGGCAGTATGCCGCGATGGCAATCCTCGCCGCACTGCTGGAACGCTCGAAATCGGGCAAGGGCCACAGCGTCGACATCTCGATGCTTGAAGCAATGGCGCACTTCAACCTCGACAGCTTCACCCATTATTTCTCTGTCGGCGAGATCATGGGGCCGCTTTCACGGCCGGTGGTATCGCAGTCCTACACATTCGAGTGCTCCGACGGCAGATGGATCGCCATCCACCTGTCGTCTCCGACGAAGTTCTGGCTCGGCCTGCTGGAGGCCACGGGGCAGGAAAAGCTCAACGAGGATCCGCGGTTCGGCGAACGGCTCGAACGCATCAAGCACCAGGGCGAATTGATCGAAGCCTTCACGCCGGTCTTCAAGACGGACACCCGCGATAACTGGGCCAGTCGTCTGGAAACGGCGGAAGTGCCCTATTCGCCGGCCTACGATTCCAACGAGGCACTGGAAGACCCCCAGGCCAGGCACCTGAAGATCGCGATTTCGGCCGACCACAAGCAGATGGGAAAATTCACGACGGTGCGTGCGCCCTACTGTTTCGACGGGGAACCGGAGCTCGACGTACTGCCGCCGCCCGTTCTCGACGAGCATGGCAAGGAAATCCGCGACGAATTGGAGAAGCGCAGGAAGAGCTGAGCGAACAGCCGGGGGAGGAAGACCGATGAGCGGAAAGGATGCACCGACGGCGCTGCAGATGGCGGCCGCATACGGCCGTGGACGATCGACGAGGATACGCTGACCATCAGACTCGACCATTCCAGCCGGAAATTCACTCCGGGATGGTTTTCAAAGGAGGAGGAGAACGATGAAACTGCTATTTGGACTGTTGACGGCGGGCATGATTGCCTTTCCGACTTCCATCATGGCTCAGGAGACGATCAATCTGACCATCGCCTCGAGCCATCCCCTGGTTGTGCCGTGGGTTGGCATGATGAAATCCGTCTTCATGGCCAAGACGGACGAAATCCTGGCCGAGAAGGGCGACTACAAGATCAACTGGAACGAGGCATTTGGCGGCCAGCTCTACAAGGTCAACGCGACGCTTTCCTCGGTCGAGGAAAACGTCACCGATATCGGCTGGGTGTTTTCGTTTCCCGAGCAGGCAAAGCTTCCGCTGAGCCAGGCCTCCTCGAATGCCCCGTTTGCGACAGACGATCCGCCGCTGCTTCTCTCGGTGATGTCGGACCTTCTTGAAAACAACGAAGCCTTCCGCAAGGAGTGGGAAAGCCACAATTTGAAGGTTCTCGGCCTCACTGCCACGGACCTGTACGACTTCTACCTGAAGGAGCCGATCGCCGGTATCGATGATCTCGACGGACGCAAGATCTCTGCGCCGGGCGTGCTGGGCAACTGGCTGCGCGGCACCGGGGCCAACGCTGTCGATGGCGCGCTTACGACCTACTACACCGACGTTCAGACCGGCGTCTCCGATGGCGTGCTGTCTCTCGCGCTCGGCGCCCTGCCGATCAAGCTCTACGAGGTCGCACCCTACATCGCCCGCTTCGATGCCGGCGCGGTCTTCTCCGGCGCCATCGCAATCAACCGCGATGTCTGGGACGGCCTGCCCGAGGAAGTGCAGAACGCGATGATCGAAGCCGGCAAGGCGTATACCGAGGCGCACGGCCAGGATCTGGTCGATCGCCACGAATTCGCGCTCAAGAAGATGGTCGAGCTGGGCGCCGGGCAGAACCCGCCTGTCGAGATCATTGCCATGCCGGCGGGCGAACTCGAGAAATGGGCTGGAAAACTCCCCAACATCGCTGCCGACTGGGCCGACGTGCAGGAAGCGCGTGGCATCCCCGCCAAGGCGTTCCTGAAAGCGTATATGGAAGCCCTTCGCCAGCACGGTGAAACCCCGATACGCGACTGGGACAAGGAACTCTGAGAGTCCAGGCCGGCACTGTGACTTCGAAAGGAACCAACGGGGACGCTCCGGTTACGGGGCGTCCCAGGTTTGACGTTGCCCGCATCTGGGCGATGGTGGTCGAGGGGCTCGCCGCGCTAGGCACGGTCCTGATCGGCTTCCTGATGCTGATCATCTGCGCCGACATCGTCGCGCGCAATCTGATGGGCTCTTCGCTGCCGCTGATAACCGAACTTGGCGCGCTCACCCTCGTCATGATCGTCTATCTGCAGCTCGCCGCCACGGTAAGGGCCAACCGGCTGGCGCGTACCGAAATCTTCTTCACCGCATTTCGCGAAAGCCGCCCGCGCGCCGGCGCCCTGCTTTCGGCCGCCTTCGACCTTGCCGGCGGTCTGCTGGTCGGTCTCATCGCCTGGTCGACCGTCGATATCTTCGGAAAGGACCTTGCGTCCTCCGAATTCATCGGCGTCCCCGGCATCGCCACCATGCCGACCTGGCCGTTCCGCGCGCTGATCCTGGTCGGCGTCACCGTGGCTGCGGTGGAGTTCCTGCTGCGCACCTATGCCGCGCTGCGCGAAGGACTTGCCGGCACCCGGCCGCCGGGGGGCAGGCAATGAGCCCTGCGGAAATCGGCTCCTATGCGGTCGTCGCGCTGATCTTGCTCATCTATCTCGGCATGCCGATAGCAATCTCCATGCTCGGCGTGTCCTTTGTTAGCGTGGCGCTGATCCGCAGCGACACCGTGGCGCTGCGCATGATCGGCGCCGTCGCCAACGATTCGCTGCGCGAATATCTGTTCGCTGTCGTACCGCTGTTCGTGCTGATGGGACTGCTGGTCACGGTGTCGGGTGTCGGCAAGGATACCTTCGACGTGTTCGAGCGGCTGCTCAGACGGATCGCCGCCGGGCTAGGCATCGCCACAGTCTTCGCCAATGCGGTTTTCGCCTCGATCACCGGCATCTCTATCGCCTCGGCCACGGTGTTCAGCCGCGTCGCCGTGCCGGAGATGGTGCGTCATGGCTACACGAGGAAATTCGCCACCGGCGTCGTCGCGGGAAGTTCCGTCCTCGGCATGCTGATCCCGCCCTCGCTGCTGATGATCGTTTATGCGGTGCTGGCGGAGGAATCGGTCGGCCGCATGTTCCTTGCAGGCGTCGGACCGGGACTTCTGCTGGCGATCGCCTTCACGATCACGATCATGCTTCTGGCGCGCTTTCGCCAGGGTTTCGTTTTCGACAATTCCGATGACAAGGCGACATTCACCGACATGAGCGGTGGCGCAATGCTGCGCAAATCGGTCCCGATCGTCGTTCTGGTGCTAACGGTGCTGGGCGGGCTCTATGGCGGCTTCTTCAATCCTACCGAGGCCGGCGCGGCGGGTGCCTTCGGTGCTCTGGTGATCGCACTGCTGCGCAAGTCGCTCAAGGGCAGGCTGTTCTGGGCGCTGCTCGTCGAGACCGGCCAGATCACGGTCTCTGTCCTGTTCCTGATCATGGCGGCGACCTTCTTCAGCCGCATGCTGGCGCTGAGCGGCGTGCCGCGCGAACTGGCGGAATTCTTCCTGGAAGGACCTGTCGGCCATTACGGTTTCCTGGCGGTCTATCTGGTGCTGATTATCGCGATGGGTTGCCTGATCGATTCCATATCGATCATGCTGATCCTGTTGCCGATTGCCCTGCCGGTCGCCAAGGCCGCCGGTTTCGACCTGATCTGGTTCGGTGTGCTCACCGTGGTGTCCGTCGAAGTCGGGCTGCTCACACCGCCCTTCGGGCTGTCGGTCTATACGATCAAGTCGGCGCTGGACGAAGACGACCTAAAGGTTGGCGAGATATTCCGCGGCACGCTGCCTTTCGTATTCGCCATGCTTTTCTCGGTCGTCATCCTTGTCCTGTTTCCTTCCATAGCCACCTGGCTCGCACGGCTGTAGGCTCCAAACTTCATTGCGGGAGATCGCCCATGAAGAAACTGCTTTTCCTGTGCGGCAGCCTGCGTGCCGCATCCTCGTCCAGGGCAACCGTTCGGTCCCTGGAGGCATCACTCAAGGGCAAATGCGTCATCGAACATGCCGACATCGCGAGCCTGCCGTTCTACAATGCCGACATTACCGACGACCCGAACGTCCAGCGCCTGATCGACCAGATCGACGCCGCCGACGGTCTGCTCTTCGTCACGCCTGAATACAATTACAGCGTGCCGGGCCTGCTGAAGAACGCCATCGACTGGGCCTCCCGGCCGGCCTACCAATCGGTCTTCAAGAGCAGGAAGTGCTTCGTCATATCGGTGTCGGGCGGTCTGCTCGGCGGCGTGCGCGCCCAGTCGCACCTCAAATACATCCTGAACGGCATGCTGGCGGAAGTTTTCCCCTGGCAGGAGGTTGCCATCACCCAGGCCAACGCCAAGGTGAAGGACGGCGTGCTTGCCGACGAAGCCGTCATCGACTTCGCGACACAGGCCGTCGAAGCCTTCATCGAATCGCTCTGACGAATCCGGGTATCCGATCAGGCTGCCCACTGAATATCCCACAAACACCGACTGATTTCCCAATTTCCAACCCTGTGTGGGCAGCCCTACGATTGTCGAAAATGCTCTTTTGTTGGATTTCAGCGCCTGTCTCACCATGAAAATTCGTGATCTGGCACCGTGAATTTTCCAGTGCAGTATTGCGGATAAATTAAATTAAGTATCTGAAAAATATTGTAATATTCAATTAGTTGACCGAGTTTGCCCCGCTGAGACTTTCCTGTAGCGATACCGTCATCCGGCTGTAGACAATATCTGCAGGGCATCCTTCCCACTTGCTTCCCAATTCATCTAGTGGGCTAATAGTGGGACGTTTTATGGTTGTTAGGCTGGAACAAAACGTCCAGATTCCAGCATGCAAGTCGATCGGGAGGACTTGGTCGGTCGACAAAACCTTTGGAGGGCAGATGATGGCGAAGCCGGCAGGCTTGCGCCGATCGGCTTGGGAGAGATGGACTTAAGCGAAGTCGATAGCGAGTCGCTGCTGCACGCCATCAAGGATTACTGCCGCTCGTCCGGAATGGCCGAAACGACGTTCGGCCGATTGGCTGTCAATGACGGCAAGCTGGTTTCGCGCCTTGCCTATGGCGGCCGGGTGACGCCGGAGACCGCCAGCCGTCTGCTTGATTTCATGAAGCGGCCGCCGCCCAGGCGGGGGCTCGCCAAATCTCGGCGGAGAAATGCACCTTCCGCGCAGCCGGCACAGATTGCAGCTCCCTCGGTGAATTCCACAATGAACACGCCGCCGCTGATGAATCCCGCGGTGCGGCCATCTCGTGCAGCCCCTCCCCTCGCAGGCGTTCCCGACCCGGAACAGAATTTCAGGTTCTATGACAACCGTCAGAAATACCTGATGTTCGTCAACACCTGCAGCGAAAAGAGGGTCGTTGCGGAACGCATTTCGCAGGAGCTCGGATTCATACATCCAAGGCCGCCTGCAGTACGCCTGTTCGACGCCGGCGTCGGCGACGGTACGATCATGGCCCGGGTGATGCGGGCGATGCATCAGCGTTTCGAGACATTGCCCTTTTACATCGTCGGCAAGGAAATCAGCCTCGAGGACGTGCGCCTGACCCTGGAAAAGATGCCGGACCGCTTCCACGAGCATCCGGCGACGGTGGTCATATTGACCAACCTCAACTATTCCGAGGCGCCGCTGCTGTTGCCCAATTCGCCCTCCATCGCCGCGAGCCTTGTCTGGCATGAAGTGGCGCTTTCGGGGCGTTCGGCCGCCGAATACGAGCAGCAGATCAACGATCTGGAGCCCTTCCTGGCGCAGAATTGGCGCGCCAGCGTAAGCAGGAAGACCGGCAATCCGATCTATGAACGGCCCACCGTGCTCGTCCTGTATCTCGAAAGCCATCGCTTCCTGCTGGACCAGGTGATTCCGAAGCGCGGGGCGATCACCGCCGACTATGACCTGATCGTCGCTTCGCAGCCCTATCGGGCGAGCGCATCGGCGCAATTCAAGGCGAAGAAGGTCATCGCGCCGCTCGTCCAGAGCCTCGCCCCGGGCGGCCGGCTGCTGGGCATCCACTCCTGCGGAAACGACCCGGCGCTGGAGATCGTGCAAGGCGTGTGGCCCGGCGAATCCCCATTCGTGAACACCCGACACGATATCCTGCGCGAGACCAAATCGGCGCTCGGCAACAAGGCGCGTCATTTCAACTTCAACGCCTATTCCGAAGAGCGTTCCAAGTTCAGATACCAGATGTACACCCTGCCCAACGAGATCGATGCGGAAGCAACATCGATCGGCACCTCCACACTTTTGGCCGCCTGGAACAACGCAACCTATGTCGCGCAGGTCGAAGACGAACGCCTTGCCGATGCGATGTCGAACTCACGCTATCTCGAAATCACGAAATCCGTTTTGAAAAAATACAACGGGCTTTGGTTCAACGACGAATATTACGTCATTTCCCGAAAACGCGGAATCTGAGCGCGGAGAGGCGAAAGCAGGGTCCGGAAACGTATCACTTCACGTTGGGTTGGCGAATTGACGTGCAACAATTGTTGCGGGAGGCGAATGAAAATCGATGATGGCAAAGGACCTGGCGGTTAGCCGAACCTCCGTTACTCGCCCAATTATCCAGGCGGCGCATTTCGACGTGGCGATCGTGTCGGCCGGCGGTGCCTGTAAAAATTCAGGCAATCCCGGCGATGCCGTGAACCATCTGGTGAACGGACTGAAATCCGCCAGCAAACACATCGCGCTGTTCGATTGCGCTTCGGGCGGCGGCCATGCTGCCCATTATCCCTACGCTCATCATGTCCTCGCTCATTCTGGCAAAATTCGTCTGGATCGAATGGCCTGCGTTGCCTCGAAGCTTCATTGTCTCGACGACCGGCTGTTCGATCTGGATGGCGGCGCCGAATACGTGAAAACCTATGCCTCCACCGCCCGGCGTGCGGGAAGGATAACCGGGCTTTTGTGCACGAACCTCTCGACCGTCTTTTCCAACCGGCAGGAGATTTTCGACTCCTTCATCGGCAGCCCCGATTTCGTGGTCGGGGAACCGGTTGCGGTTCTTTCCCTGTTCAGCCTGAAACGTATCGATACGCTGATCCCGAGATTGATCCACCGCGGCGAAGGCCTGGCGCTTCATCGTGTGGACCATCCCTCGATTTTCGTGCGGCCGGGAAACAACGATGTCGAAACCGACAATGACCCGATTTCTAGGGAAGAATTCTGGTCGCAATTCGTACCTTCGGCGCTCGAGGCGTTCCTGGATCCGATGCGACCTGAAGGTAATCCGGTGCATGGCCTGAATCATCGCCAGCCGGCTGCAAGCAGCGGCAGGCCGCGTGGAAGTCAGCCATCTGTTGCCGTGACAGCTTGCGCCGATGCAAGAACTCCTGGCTGAAGGTGAATTATGTCCGGTAGATGATAGCGGCGAACGCCGGATACGGATGAGCGGACGACTATACGTCGATCGTTCGCACGTTCCGCAACCCGTGCCTGAACATAAAAAAAAGCGGCGCTCCTTGGCGCCGCTTTTTTATTCATGCCAGAGAAAAGAAGATTACGCCTTCCTCTTCCTTCGCCTGCCAACGAAGGCAAGGCCGGCAAGGCCGGAGACAAACAGCGGCAGCGCAGCCGGAAGCGGGACATCGGCACCCGGGGCCGGCGAGGCGATGATGTTCAGGTCGTAAAAAGCCGCCTGATTGGGCTGACTTACACTCCCGTCGATCTGAAGTGTATATGATCCGGCAGCAAGGCCAGAGAACAATACCGCATCGCCTGATACGTAATTCGTTGTCTTGGTCAATGAACCCACGAGGGTGCCCCCGGTCGTTCCGCCACTGAAAAGCGAGAAGGTGACGCTCTTGCCGCCTGTTGTGAGGAATGCATCATTATTGCTACTGTCGACACTAACCAGGCCGGACTGACCACTTGCAGCGGATGTGGCGCCGGTTCCGCTTCCTGACGCCGTCCATCCGTCAAAATCGAATGCGATGTTGAAAACCGAGTTAACCTCGAACACTGCCGAAAAAGTATCCTGGGCCCCCACAATGCGGCCATAGATGCCGAAAATGGCTCCCGCCCCTATGGTGCCAACGTCATAACCTGTAGGCCCTGACGTTGTGTCGCCCAAATTCGTGGTGGGCAAGGTTGTCGTATCGACAGTGACCGCCTTGCGAGTACCCTCGGTTACCCCGCCGTTTATCGGTGCGGACTCCGCAATGCTGGCTGCGCCAAGGACCAGCGCGACACCCGCACCAAGTCCTGCTAGCGTAAGACGAATTTTCATCATTTCGTTCCCCGGCCAAGAATTAATAATTCGTTAATGCTAATACTTTGTTACCAGAGAATTCGATGCAAAACAGGCGTTGGAGACGTGATTCTGGCGAATCCCGCAATTGAATTGGTCCGCCGTCATGGTTGGAAAAACGGAGCGCCGGAAATGGCGGACAAGCGGTATAAACCCAAATAAATCGTCATGAAACTGCAACAGTTTCGGGCCATTCTCCCCCCATTGTCCGAAAATAAATGCCTTCAAGTAGCGCACAATGGTGATGCCGGTTATTCTGCAACCAAGTCAATGATCATGTTCACATTGTAGCTTATTTCAAGTTATTTCCAAACAAGGACAGAAATTCAACTGCATATCACAATATAACGCATCGAATATAATTGGTAGCGTGCGCAGCATCGAAAAGCCCGGTTTCGCTTTGCCGCACTGCCGATTTCAAGCAATTTTGCGGCGACAATCCCCGGATTTGCCGGTAGTGACGCCATCCACGACCGCCCTGCAGGAACTCGAAACCGTCTCCACTTATTGAAGCACCGATTTCCAGTTGCCGGCGTGCCGCAATTTGCGCCGGCGTGCAACTGGTGCGCGCCAATCGCCCAATGCGACGCAAAGCCATTCGGCTGCATCCCGATACGGCATAAGGTGGAATATTATCAATTGCTCCCTGCGCAGCCCACAGCGTAAGGATTTGCCGCATCGGGGAATGACGGCGGCGACGAAGACAGTGGTCATGCAAGCCGTTGCTCAGGGATGGAATTTACGCAGATAACGCGATTGCAACATGTTTCGACCTGGCGTCGAATGCGCCAGGTGATGGCGCCAACAGCCCGTTATTTCTGACCGACAGTGTACCCGACATCTGACCGCCCGGTTCCCAGGATGCCGGCGCCGAGGACAATCGCCATTGTAGACCCGATGAGCACACTGGCCTTGGCCAGTTCTGCAGTCACCGGGTCTGTGAAGGCCTCGTCGGCCATCAGCAGCGCGACGGTGTAGCCGACGCCGCACAGGCAGGTGGCGCCGAGGAATTGACGTGCCGAGACGTCTGCCGGTCCGACCGCGAAACGCATTTTGATCGCGGCAAGGCTCGCAAGGCAGATGCCGAGCGGCTTGCCGATGACGAGGTCGAGGAGAATGCCGGCGATGACATGCTGCGGCGTCGAAAGGTCGAAGTCGAAACGAACACCTGTTGCCGAAAAGGCGAAGAGCGGCAGGATCAGATAGGTGCTCCAGGGTTCGACGGCGCGCTCGATGCGCTCTGCCGGCGACAGCAAGCGTTCGCTCGCTGCCGACAGATTGCGACTTGCCCACTCCCAGACAAGCTCCTGATTGACATCGCCTGGATCCTCGCCGGCTAGTCGCGCCTCGCTTTCGGCCTGCTCCAGCGTCGAAAGCGCGGTCGCCGCCTGCGCGAGCAGCGGCCCGACCACCGGAGCGGGCCGGGTCGGCAGGAAGCAGGCAAGGATGATGCCGGCAAGCGCACCGTGGACGCCCGTTTCGTGCAACGTCACCCACAATATTGTGGCTGCCAGAAGGTAGGGCCAGACCGAATAGACACGCCAGCGGTTGAGCGCGAAGAGCACAAGGACTGCGATCATCGTGCCGGAAAGCCAGGTCGGCTCGAAGTCCTTCGGATAGAAGACTGCCAGCGTCAGGACGGAGATGACGTCATCGGCCACCGCGAGCGTGGCGACGAACACCCTCAGGCTTGCCGGCACGCGCGACCCAAGCAGCGCCAGGATGCCCAGCGTGAAGGCAATGTCGGTCGCCGTTGGCACGGCCCATCCCTCGGGCACCGTATCTGCGTTCAGCAAGAGGTAGATGCCCGCAGGCGCCAGAACGCCGCCAAGTGCCGCAACCACCGGCAGGATCGCGGCACGCGGGTTCGACAATTCGCCAGTGGTCATCTCGCGGCGAATTTCCAGCCCGACCAGCAGGAAGAAGATCGCCAGCAGGCCTTCCGAAAACCAGGCGGCAACACTGAGTGACACCGGATGCGGCAGCGGTCCGATTCCGAGCGGGGTCGACATGACGGTTTCGTAGACCGTGCCGAGCGGGCTGTTGGCCAACGCCAGCGCGAGGGCCGCCGCCAGCAGGAGGACGAGGCCGCCTGCCGCAGGAAGATTGGCGAAAGCGCGCGCGGAGCGTCCAAGCCTTGCGGCGACCGGCAATTGCAACGCCTCGAGCATTGAATGGAAATCCCACGCACCCTCGTAGCACACGCCGTCGATGAAGAAGGACGGTGTTCCGGTGACACCGTTCCTGCGGCCGTCATCGAGATCGGATTCGACGCGCTCACGTGTCTGGTCGCTATTGAGATCGCGATCAAAGCTTTCCATGTCGAGGCCGAGGCTGGCGACGAAATCGCGGATATCGGGCTCGGCTAGCGGTGGCTCACTCTCGTAAAGCCAGTCATGCATTTCCCAGAAATGGCCCTGATTGGCGGCGGCTTCGGCAACCCGGGCGATGAAGGTGGCGCCGGGATGAGCGGTTTCATTGGGATAATGGCGAAAGACATAGGCGAGACGCTCGCCGAGCGCCTCGCGCAGCCGGGCGATGACGAAGCGCAGGCGCCGGCAATAAGGACAAAGATAATCGCCATAGACGACCACGGTCACCACGCCGCGCGCCGCCGTGCCGCCACGGACATGATCGCGGGTTGAATCCACGGATCGCAGGAGGCGAGACTGCACGAAAGCTGGAGTGGTGTTCGAGGCCATAGGCGGCGCGGTCAAGTGTAGCGTGGTATCGGACCGGGATGCGGTGTCATGCAGTCGCGTAGATCGAAAATAGCCTCGTGAACATAGCACCAGCCCCAGCCTTCCGGCGGATCGTAACCCTCCATTACCGGATGGCCCGTTTCGTGAAAATGCCGGGTCACATGTTTGTTCGGCGAACTGTCGCAACAGCCGACATGGCCGCAGATGCGGCACAGGCGAAGATGCACCCACTCCGAACCGGTCTTCAGGCACGCCTCGCAACCGTCAGCGCTTGGTGTGACATCACGGACGAGTTCAACATGCTCGCATTTGATCGCCATCGCACACCCCAAAAGCAGTCAGCCATACCAAGTCACACCCGTTTCGCGGGCAAAGTCAAACTCCACTGGAGAAACGCTCGCGTCCTGCGGGGAGAGCTTGCCGGGCAATGGACATCTCAGGAATCGAACGCCTGAACCCCGAAAACACCCTCCAGAACAAAACTCAGATCGGATTGTTGTGAAGCATGGCTGATCCGTCGACAATTCGACCAGATGGATCAATCCGTTTTCGGACATTTCGGCCATCTTGTTTTTATGAGGCGATCGGTCTAATAAATTTGCATGCAATCGACATTGCCCTACGACGAACCGCGCAGGCGAGGCCGTCCGCCAAAGGACCAGAGCCTGCCCGGTGCGCCGCGTACGCGGCTGGTGCGTGCCGGAATGGCAGTGCTTACCGAGAAGGGTTTCGGCGCGGTCGGGATCAGCGAAATCCTTTCGGCGGCGCAGATGCCCAAGGGATCGTTCTATCATTACTTCGACAGCAAGGATGCATTCGGCCTCACGCTCATCGACGCCTATGCCGACTATTTCGCGCGCAAACTGGAACGCTGGTTCGAGGACCGCGAGCGCACCCCGTTGCAGCGTTTCAGGGACTTCATCGCCGATGCGAGGGCGGGAATGGCGCGCCACGATTTCCGCCGCGGATGCCTTGTCGGCAATCTCGGCCAGGAAATGGGCGCACTGCCCGAACCATTCCGCGACCGTCTGTCGGGCGTGTTCCTCGACTGGGAAGCGCAGACGGCGAAGTGTCTGAAGGCGGCCCAGGCTGCTGGAGAAATCCGCAAGGACGCCGACTGCAACCGTCTCGCCAGATTTTTCTGGACCGGATGGGAAGGCGCGGTTCTGCGCGCCAAACTGGATCGCGGGCCCGCCGCGCTCGATGAATTCGCCGAGGGCTTCCTGACCCTCATACAGGCGTGACGTGAAGCCAAATTGGAGCAAGCAAGATGTTCAAGGGAATTTTGATCGAAAAGGACGAACAGGGACAGCGTGTCAGCCTGTCCGAACTGAGCGAGGACCAGTTGCCCGAGGGTGGCGTCACCGTACGTGTTTCCTGTTCGACATTGAACTACAAGGATGCGCTCGCCATCACCGGCAAGGGCCCGGTCGTGCGCAGATTCCCGATGGTGCCGGGCATCGACTTCGCCGGCGTCGTCGAACACTCCGACAATCCCGCCTACAAGCCCGGCGACCAGGTCGTGCTGAACGGCTGGGGCGTCGGCGAAGTGCACTGGGGAGGTCTCGCCGAGATCGCGCGCGTCAAGGGCGAATGGCTCATCCCGCTTGAATCCGCCTTCTCGCCGCAACAGGCGATGAGCATCGGCACCGCCGGCTACACGGCAATGCTGTGCGTGATGGCGCTGGAGCGCCACGGCGTCACGCCGGACAAGGGCGAGGTCCTGGTAACTGGCGCGGCAGGCGGTGTCGGCAGCGTCGCAATCGCCGTCCTGTCGAAACTCGGATACGATGTCGTCGCCGTCACCGGACGCACCGCGGAAGCGGAATATCTGACGAAGCTTGGCGCCAAACGGATTGTCGACCGCTCCGAATTCGCCTCGCCCGGACGGCCGCTCGCCAAGGAGCAATGGGCCGGTGCAATCGATGTGGCCGGCGGACACGTTCTCGCCAATGTCTGCGCTTCGATGAAATATCGCGGTGTGGTCGCCGCCTGCGGACTGGCGGCCGGCATGGAGTTTCCGGCGACGGTGGCGCCCTTCATCCTGCGCGGTGTCACGCTCGCAGGGATCGACAGCGTGATGTGTCCTGTGCCTGAAAGGCGTGAAGCCTGGCGCCGCCTTGCCCAGGACCTCGACCCATCGCTTCTCGACTCGATGACCAAGCCGATCGCACTGGAAGATGTCGTGGCGGTCGCCGGTCAACTCATCGCTGGCGAGGTGCGGGGCCGCGTCATCGTCCCCATCGGTTAGCAGCCATCAGAGACAGCCGGCGTCAGGGCGCCGGCATGAATTTCGAACTGGACCAGCCGCCATCGACAGGAAGCGTCACGCCCGTCACGAAGCTCGCGGCGTCCGAAACGAGAAAGACACAGACCGAGGCGATCTCCTCCGGTTTTCCGGGCCGGCGCAGCGGGCAGCCGTCGATCATCATCTGGCGAAACCACGGCGTGTTGGCCTCCAGCCGGTCCTGGGTCAGTGGTGTCGCGATCAGTCCCGGCGAGATGGCATTGACCCGGATGCCGTCTCGGCCGAATTCTGTTGCGAGTTGGTGCGTCATCGCCGCCACGCCGGCCTTGCTCACCACATAGCCGGAATTGCCGGCAACACCGATCATGGCGAATACGGAGGCGATGTTGACGATTGCTCCGCCCCTCCCCGCATCGAGGGGATAATCTCCCGGCAAAGACGGAATGGTGTCAACGCCGGAGCAAAAACAGGCCATTGGGCGGCGCAAGAGTCGGCCACTTTTGCGATCTGATCAGCGGCGTTTGATTTGGGATTGGCGCCTTGGCGCGCGCGCTTTCCAACGGCAGGTGGGTGCCAAGGCGCATTGGCCCGCCAGGACGGAAAGAACATCCAAGCCGGTACGGTATGAGCCTTTGACTTACCACTCTGAACTGCAATAGTGTGAATTTGCTCTCTTGCGCCCTGGACAGCGTCGCGCGCCGCTAACGGTGCTTGCACCGTGTCGCCCCGCGCTCCTTGCCAGACCGCAAAATATCGGCGTTCAAACGATTCCATCTGGACATGAACGGCTCTGGCACGCATGTACCGGCACGCATGTACGTGAATAGACTCTGCACACCCGCGGCGATTGACGTGACGATGCCATCAGGCGTTATCCCGACGATAAACCCTCGGTTGATTGCCGGTCCAACGGCGAAAAGCGCGATTGAAATTGGCCTGCTCGCTGTAGCCGAGCCGGAACGCGACATTGGCCATGCGTTCGGAGCTCTGGGTAATCAAACGAATTGCTTCGTCGCGGCGCGTAATATCGACAAGGTGTTCGAAAGTGACACCGAATTTGGCGAGTTTGCGCTGCAGGGTCCGCTCGTTGGTTCGCAGGATCGTCGCGATATGCTTCAGGTTTGCCTCTCCGTCTGGGAGAAATTGCTTGATCAACTCCGCCGTCGACGTGACGTAGTAAAGGTCAGGAGGAGAGGAGCGTTTGGGCGGCACCAGAGGCAGTTCAAGCAATTCGCGGTCGATGACCATTGCGTTGCTCGATGCGCCAAAGGAAAGATCGCCGCCAAAATAGGCTTCGAGTGCGCCGGACGCCATGGTGTAGGGGGATGCGAGATTGAATCGTACGCCGTCATTTGTACCGGTGAGCTTGGCAATAGTTTGCAGGACCGCGATCGACCCGAGGTCGTACTGGAGCGGATCAGCGCCGAGACGCCCCTGAAACTGGAAGTGAATGATCATCTCCCGCGGTGTCTTTTCAATCCGCAATGCCGCGCCCGAGTGAACCCGGCGGAGTTCGTGTTGCGCCACGTACAGTGCCTGCTCAAGCGTGGATGCAGACAGGATGTCCGCTCCAAAGGGACCCAGGTCCGAAAGCTCGATCATCGAACCGACCTGCGCGCCGAAAAACGGATTGCCGGTCATCTTCGCGGCCTGGTCGACCAATCTGAAGCAGAAATCGCGGGCCAGCCAGCGTGGCCCACCCAGAAAGAGGTTCGGCGACAGGCCGGCGCTCGCCATGAATTCCAGCGGTTCGATCGAATGTTGCTCGAGCACTGCCGGAACACGCATCAAAGTCCGACTGTTTATGGCAAGCGTCACGGCAAAAGGGCCCACACGTTCGGTGTCGTCAAGTGACAATACA
>JAJDOK010000060.1 GCA_022340185.1 Salaquimonas sp.
GGGTGAACGCGATGGATTCCCTTGTCGCATGATCTTGATCTGAAAAGTCTGCAACTTTTCAGGATCATGCCTGGTGCCCACGTCCATTTCCCGACGCAGCGCGTGCTGGCGGATTAGAGGCAAGAGGCAAGTAGCCGACCCCCAGTTTCCCTGTGGGCGTCCTGCTAATTGATCGAAACCAGCTCGATCGCGAATACCAGGTCCTGGCCGGCGAGCGGATGGTTCGCGTCGAGAACCACGGCTTCGTCGCTGACGTCGATCACCTGCACCGCGATCGTCCTGCCTTCCTGGGTCTGCACCTGTAATTGCCTGCCGACTTCCAGCGGAATATCGGCAGGGATCTGGTCGCGCGGGACGGATTGGCGCGCGTTCGGGTCCATCTGGCCATAGGCTTCGTCGGCGGGAACATTGACGGTTTTCTTGTCGCCTTCGGTCATTCCGGGAAGCGCCTTGTCAAGCCCGGTAATGATCTGACCGGATCCGACCACGAATTCCAGCGGCTCGCGGCCTTGCGAGCTGTCGAACTGTCGACCATCGGTGAGGGTCCCGACATAGTGTATGCGGACGGTATCGCCCGATTTGACTTCGGCCATCGCAACGTTCCAATCATTTTCGGGGATGAGTGTTTGAGGCCGCGGCAGCGCGGGTGCTCAGATGTGTCCATCAAAGTAATGGACGCAACTCGAATGTAAACGGGTTTCGAAAAATTCGTTTTGTGCGAGTACCGGACGTGGGCATTTTCGAAAGTATCCGGCCTTGTTTGCGTTGGGGAATGCAAACGGAGAAACGCCGATGCGGCAAGGGTCCCGACAGGTCCGGATCGAATCCTGGTGCAATTCGGTATCGCGTTTCCGGATACCATCTCGAATATCTCCGGCTTGCCATTTCAACGCATTCGACCTAACCGGTCGCCATGCTGAGCGACGGTGAAACCAGTCAAACCGCACAAAGTCGCAACCGCTTTGCCAGACGCTGGCGGGCAATGCCGACGGTCGCCCTCGTGGTCACCGCGGTTGCGCTGATTCCCTTCGTCTCTCTGTTCGTGCTGGCGGGTGGCGATTCGGAGGGTGTGTGGCCGCATCTGGCGCGCAATGTGCTGCCGCGTTCGCTTGGTGAAACCTTTGCATTGCTGGCGGGCGTCGGCGTCGTCACGTCGATGGTGGGTATCACAACGGCCTGGCTGGTCGCGCGCTATCGCTTTGCCGGCCGCGACTTCCTGCACTGGGCGCTTGTGCTACCGCTTGCGATCCCGACCTATCTGTCGGCTTATTGCTTTGTCGAGATCATGGATTTCACCGGCCCGCTGCAAAACGGTCTGCGCGTGCTGACCGGCTTTTCGCATCCATCACAATACTGGTTTCCCGAAATCCGTTCGCTGCCCGGCGCCATCTTCGTGATGAGCGCGGTACTGTATCCCTACGTCTACCTCACCTGCCGGCTGGTCTTCGAAATGCAGGGGTCAACCGTGATCGACACCAGCAGGGTGCTGGGCGCGAGCGGCTGGCGGCAGTTCGTTCGCGTCGCGGCGCCGCTGGCACGTCCCGCCCTGGTCGCTGGCGCGACGCTCGCCATGCTGGAGGCGCTGAACGACATTGGCGCGGTGGAATTCCTGGGCGTCAGAACGCTGACCTTTTCCGTTTTCGATACATGGTTGAACCGGGGGAGCCTTGCCGGGGCGGCGCAGATCGCGCTCGTCATGCTGGTCTTCGTGGCGGTGATGATGGCGGCCGAACGCAAGGCGCGCGGCGACCGGCGCTATGCGCCGACACGCGCCTCCGGCCAATCGCTCACACAGGCAAGGCTTTCAGGACCAGGAGCGGTGCTGGCGTTCATCGCCTGCGCGCTGCCGCCGATCATTGGCTTTGGCGCGCCAGTGGCGCTGATGATTGTGCGTGCAGCCAGGCGGCTCGACCAGTTCGCCGATCCCGCGCTGGCCGATGCCGCGTTCAACAGCATCATGGTTTCTGCAAGCGCGGCGGTCATCGCGGTCGCGGCAAGTTTCACCGTTGTCGCCGCGCAACGTGCCACACCCGGCCGGCTTTTTTCAGCGTCGTTGCGGCTGGTGACGCTCGGCTACGCCGTACCGGGTTCGGTACTCGCCATCGGTACGCTGTTCGCCTTCACGCGCTTCGACAACGGGTTCGACGCCTTCATGCGCGGCCATTTCGGCATCGCGACCGGTTTGCTGCTGTCCGGCTCGGCGGCCATCGTCATCTATGCCATGGCGGTACGGTTTCTATCGATCGCGCACGGTTCGCTGGAATCGGGCTATTCACGCCTGTCAGGACATCTTGCCATGGCGTCGCGCACCCTCGGCAGGTCGGAGACGGGAACGCTGTTGGCGATCGAATTTCCACTGCTCAAGCGGGCCTTCGCCACGGCCGGCCTGTTCGTTTTTGTCGACGCGATGAAGGAATTGTCGGCGACCATCCTTCTGCGGCCGTTCAATTTCTCGACGCTGGCGACCTTCGTCTATGAAAAGGCCTCGCGCGCGCTGTTCGAGGACGCAACCGTCGCAGCGCTGGCGATCGTCGCCATCGGCATGGTGCCGGTTATCCTCTTGAGCCGCATGCAGCGCAATCCCGACCGCCCCGTATGATTCTGCGCTGGTTATCGTTGCATGGAACATGACGGGCAAAAAAACAGCGGGCACTGGGCCCGCTGAAGAATGATAGTTAGTGGAGCGCTAATGATAGCCCGGAAAAATCTGTTTGCCGGTTAAAGAGCCAGCCCTTCCCGACCGAGGGCAAGGCCGCTCTTTATGTCGCCAACATCGCGCGGCAGACCTTGCCAATTCCTTAATTCGGCCGTGAAACCTTTAACAAAAGGTCATCCTTGTTTCGGCACGGTTAATTACCGTTTCAGATTTCGTTAACCCTTGCGCCGGGCGCTGTGCGGCACATCCGCCTCATGAAGCCAGTTCCGGGCGATCGCGATAAAGCTCGAGGGCTTCCGGGTTGGCGAGCGCCTCCATGTTCTTCACCGCCCTGCCATGGACGATTTCGCGCACCGCAAGTTCGGTGATCTTGCCCGACTTGGTGCGCGGAATGTCGGCGATGGCAACGATCCTGGCCGGCACGTGGCGCGGCGAGGCGCCGGTGCGGATCCTGGTCCTGATCTTCTTTTCAAGTTCGTCGTTGAGGGTGACGCCCGGCGCCAGGCGCACGAAAAGGACGACACGTACATCGCCATCCCATTGCTGGCCGATGCACAGCGCCTCCAGCACCTCCTCCATCTGCTCGACCTGATTGTAAATCTCGGCGGTGCCGATCCTCACCCCGCCCGGATTGAGCGTGGCGTCCGAGCGGCCATGGATGATCATGCCGCCATGTTCGGTCCATTCGGCGAAATCGCCATGGCACCAGACATTGTCGAAACGTTCGAAATAGGCGGCATGGTATTTCGCACCGTCGGGATCGTTCCAGAACGACACCGGCATGGAGGTGAAAGGTTTGACACAGACGAGTTCGCCCTTCTCGCCCACGACATTGTGGCCATCCTCGTCCCAGACCTCGACGGCCAAGCCGAGCGCGGGACCCTGGATTTCGCCTTTCCACACCGGCTTGCCAGGAATGGCGAGCACGAAACAGCCGACGATGTCGGTGCCGCCCGAGATCGAGGCCAGATGAATGTCAGCGGAAATGCCCAAATAGACAAATTCGAAATTTTCCGGCGCCAGCGGCGAACCGGTCGAGGCAATGGTCTTCACAGACGAGAGGTCGTGGGTGTCGATCGGGCGCAGGCCGGCCTTACGGACCGAATCGATGAATTTCGCGGAGGTACCAAAGAAGTCGAACTTTGTCTCGGCGGCATAATCGAACAGCACATTGCCGTCGGGATAGAAGGGCGAGCCGTCATAGAGCATCAGCGTGGCGCCGCTGGCGAGCCCACTGACCAGCCAGTTCCACATCATCCAGCCGCAAGTGGTGAAATAGAACAGCCGGTCACCCTCGCCGAGATCGCTGTGGAGTTGCTGCTCGCTGAGATGTTTGAGCAATGTGCCGCCATGGGAATGGACGATGCATTTGGGAATGCCGGTCGTTCCGGAAGAAAACAGGATATAGAGCGGATGGGCGAATTCGACGCGCTCGAACTCAAACGGTTCGGCGTCATAAGGCGCGATGAACGCATCGAACTCGACGGCGCTGGGATTGGCCTCGGCAATTGCCCGGGCATCGCCCGCATAGGGCACGATGAGCGTCACCGCGGCGTTCAGCTTCGGTACGATGCCGGCAAGCTTGCCGGCGATATCGATACGCTTGCCATTGTACCAATAGCCGTCGCAGGCAATGAACAGCTTCGGCTCGATCTGGCCGAAACGATCAAGCACGCCCTGCTCACCGAAATCGGGCGAACACGACGACCAGATTGCGCCGAGCGAGGTCGCGGCGAGCATGGCGGCAACGGTCTCGGGCATGTTGGGCATCATGGCCGCGACACGATCGTCCTTCGATATCCCCATCGCGCGCATGGCCTGCTGAAGGCGCGAGACCAGCGCGCGCAGTTCGTCCCAGCTCAGGCTGCTTGCAACCTTGTCCTCGCCGCGAAAGACGATCGCCGTCTCGCGGCCGGTTTTCCACAAAAGGTTTTCGGCGAAATTGATGCGTCCTTCGGGGAAGAAGCGCGCGCCAGGCATCTTGTCGAGATCGACCGCGACGGTCGCGCCTTTCTCGCCGATGACACCGCAATAGTCCCAGACGGCATCCCAGAATCCGCCAACATCCTCGATCGACCATGCATGCAGGGCGTCGTAGCCGGAAAATGTCCTTCCGGTGCGCTCGGACAGCCATTGCATGAACGCCGCCATACGGCTCGCGGCCACACGTTCAGGCGGAGGCGTCCACAGCGGCGTGTCAGTCGTCATCTAAATCCCTCGATCGGTTGGTGAATGTGCAAACGGCCTCCTATTGCCGAAGCGCGCATGCATTGTCAAAAGGATCGCATCATGGCGGTCGCGCGCTGTTCGCAAATGCAGCGGTTTGGCGGATCGCCTCCAGTCTGCTAGAGCGTGCCGTGGATGCAAGCCGATGGGGCAGCCTGCCAATGGCAGACCCGACATTGGCTATTCTGACAATGGACGAAACCGGATGAAGCGCCTGATCGCCTTGGCCCTCGTGCTGGCTGCCATCATTGCCGGCGCAGCGGCGCTTCTGCCCTTTCTCGTTTCCAGCGAAAGTGTGCGAGAACGCATCATCGAGCAGGCCGAGACGCTGACCGGCAGGCGCATGTCGTTCCGCGCCGCGCCGAAGATCTTCTTCAATCCCTATCTTGGCATCGCCATAGACAGCGTCATCTTCGAGGGGCAAAAACGCCGGCCCGAAGACCCGCCGCTGGTCGAGATGGAGGAATTGCGCGGCCGGGTTGCCATCCTGCCGGCATTGTTCGGCCGGGTCGTGGTCACACAGTACCAATTCGTCAGACCCCGCTTCAATCTGAAGGTCTTTGCGGACGGCCACCTGAGCTGGCAGTTTCCCGACGGCAAGGTCTGGCAGTTGCTCGAACAGGCGCGCGCCAGGCGCCAGGCGACGGAAACCAATGCCAAGGTCGATCTGAGCGACATCACGCGGGTGAAAATCGGGCAGTTCGAGATCGTCGACGGTACGATCAATTACGAGGACGAACAAAACGGCGCAAAGGAAACCGTCACCAATGTCAACGCGACGCTGAACTGGCCGGACAGTGCTTCGGCCTGGACGGTGGCTGGCTCGGCGATCTGGCGCGACGAGGCGCTGGAATTCTCGGTACGTACTACCCAGCCATTGCTGATGATGGCCGGCGGTACGAGCGCTGCGTCGGCGGCGATCAAGTCCGGCGCGTTCCAGTTCAGCTTCGACGGCGACGCCAACATGCTCGCCAGCCTGCATCTGTCGGGCACTGCCACCCTCTCCGCTCCCTCGATTCCGCGCCTCGTCAACCTTCTGGGGGGCAAGATGGAGGTCGGTTCGACGCCGGGCCAGTTCTCGGCAAGCGGCACCATCAACGGTACGCCCAGACAGGTGGAACTGACCGAGGCGGATGTGACGATCGACGGCAACAAGGGACGCGGCGTGGTGCAGTTCGCACGTGGAGAACGCAATCAACCGCAGTTCAACGCGACGCTCGCTTTCAAGAGCTTCGACTTCACGCCCTATCTGGCAACGTTGCGCCAGGAGGCGGAGATCAACCGGCCGGAGCTTGCCGGCCTCAACCTGATCGATCGCTTCGATTCGGATATCCGCCTGTCGGCCGGTCAGGCAAACCTCGGTGCGCTCGCGTTAACCGAGTTCGCCGGCGCGCTGTCGCTGCGCAATGGGGAACTGGTGTTCGACCTGGGCAACGGAACCGTTGCCGGCGGGACCGCTACAGGGTCGTTTTCGGCAAAGAAAACCGAAAGCGGCTTTGATTTCGGCGGCGAGGCCAATCTTTCCGGCGTGAAGCTGAGCGGTCTGCTCGACAGTCTTTATCCCGACGGCATCGTGCGCGTGAATGCGAATGGCGACATCAAGCTCAGTGCGCGATCGACCGGCAAATCGGCGCGTGAGGTAATCGAGGCGTTGCGCGGCTGGGTTTCGCTCAAAGCCGGCGAAGGCACGCTAACAGGTGTCGATGCAGGTGCGCTTCTGACTGCGGCGGACAAACAGGAAGATGATTCCGGCGTGCTGGAACTCTCCGGCGCGACGTCCTTCGATACGCTTGGCGGCGACGTCATCTTCAATCGCGGCGCGGTGTGGATAAAGAGCTTCGATCTGGTGAACAAGAAGCTGCACGCCAAACTCACCGGGCGCGCCGACCTCGTTTCCGGCGGGCTCGCATTGCGGGTTCGCCTGGCAAAGGCAGGGACAGAAACTGCTTCACCGGAAACCTATCTGTTCGTGGGCGGAGTGGCCTCCTCGCCGCTGGTGACCCGCGACCAGCGCGCCGCCGGACCGGCAGATGGCCAGTGATCCGAAGTCGGATGTTACAGAACGTTGACCGTATCGGCTGTCGAAGGTTTGAGAATCTGACCTCGAACGCCTATAAACATGCTGCGAAAACGGTTCGTCGTCTAAAGGAGGCGTGAGCCTGGCGATGTTTCGGTTGTTGTCGACATTGGTCAAGATACTCGTCGCATCGCTGATCACCGGCGTTGTGCTGGCGAAGCTCAACCTGTCAGCCGAGCAGATTTTGAGCGAGGTCGGGCTGACGCCAGAGCGCGTGATGGACATGTTGCAAAAAGGCGCGGCCTGGGCGGTGCCCAATATCGTGCTCGGCTCGATGGTGATCGTGCCGGTGTGGCTGGTGGTCTATCTGTTCAGGCCGCCGAGGGGCTAGTCACAGGACTGCAAAACGCGGTTTTGCGAATGCCAGCATCGAGCCCGGACCAGACACGAGCCAATACTTTTCCAGTGGTAATGCGAGCGCCATCGCGCGAACCGGTCCACATCAAATCTGCCTCCATTCAGCCGGATCTGAATCGAAGCACCGGTCGTTCAAAATCGGCATTGCTCCAAATGGCATTGGCGTAGTTTTGAGGTTGGTTCTCGCTGATATAGAAATCGCAAGCCGTCTGGTAGCGCTCTTCGTGCATTGTTTTCGCGGGTTCAAACCCACCGAGGCGGTCGCTGTCGCGCTTCGCCCCCCGCATTGCAGCAATAGTCCGATCCACGTCGAGGAAGACGACATAGTCCCACAGACTTCGCAGTTTTGGCACCAAGAGGAAACTGCCATCGACTACGAGAACCGTGTCCGCAACAATAGCCTCTGGGGCCTCATTGATCGGCATGTCTGTGTCGAGGTCGAAACAACACGTACGGATCGACCACAACCCATCAGCAGAATTCGCTTTCATGCCGAGCGGTTGCAGCAAAAGGCGACCAACGGCATCCAGATCGTATGCATCTTCATAGTAGCCACGGGCTGAGGAGCGCCCTTGACGGTAGCGGATGGCAATTGGATTGTGAAACCCATCCACCCCGACGTGCAGGACCGGACGCCCCTGCGCTCGAACCGCGTCCGCCAATTCTGACGCCAGTGTTGTCTTTCCAGATGCAATGCGCCCATTTACTGCGACACGCTGGGGGCGCTCGCCGGGCAATGCGGCGATCGCATTTGCGATGGCAGCAATGGCTTCTTTCCGTTTCAAATCACGACCCTCTGAAATTGACGGAACACACCAATTCCACCGCACCGTTGTAAAGTCATTGGCGCAAGGTTTGGAAGGGCAGCTCCGTCCGCAATGCCGCCCTTCGCCCATCGAAAACTAGGCATCACTGAAAATCGAACGCGCTCAGCCCCGTCACCATCTCGTCGAGGCCGAGGGGGCGGGTGAGCGGCGGCTCGGCGCGGGCGAGGCAGCCATGGCGTTCGCACAGCCGACAGGCCGGGCCGATTTCGGTGGGGCCAAGTCCGCTATTGGGTCCGCCGCCATCGATTGCCTTGCCGTAGACGATCTCGCCGGCGAAACCGGCATCGCAGCCGATGAGAATGGCGGTGCGGCGGACGCGTTCGTTGAAGGCGGCCTGCGGGCCTTCCAGCGTACGGGCGATGGTGACGAATTCGGCGCCGTCGGGCATCTCGACTCGCTCGACGAGAAGCTGGCCGGGCTGGGTGAAAGCGGCATGGATCGCCAGTTTCGGGCAGGCGCCACCGAAGCGCGCCTGGGGAAAGCCCTGGGCGCCGGCGCGGCGGAAGCGGTTGCCGGCCTGGTCGACCTCGAGCAGGAAGAACGGCACGCCCGGCTTGCCGGGTCGGCCAAGCATGGTGAGCCGGTTGGCCGCCTGCTCGAAGGAGACGCCGAAGCGCGAGCGCAGCACGTCAATGTCGTAACGTGCTCTCAGCGCGGCCGCATGAAAGGCGTCATAGGGCATCATCAGCGCATGCGCCGCGTAGCGCGCCAGTTCGAAGCGGGCGAGACGGCGCGCCTCGTCGGATGAGAGTTTCAGCGCCTCGATCTCGGCGATGACGATGTCGCGCATTTCGAGCAGGCAGGCCTCCATCGCCACCTCGCGCAACTGGTCGAAGAGTGACAGGCGTTCGGACAGAAACAGGCGCATCGAATGGCGGTCGAAGCGGCGGCGCCAGAGTGGCATGGCGTGGACCGGCAGCAGGCGCACGGCGATGTCGTGCTCGCGCTTCAGCCAGGCTTTCAGCGCGCCCATCAGATCGCCGCCGGATGTCTGCCTGTCCTGCGAGAGCTTTTCATGCATCGCCTCGGCGGCCTGTTCGATCGCCGGGAAATGGTTCGGCCGCTTCTCCAGCACCTCATGCAATTCGTCGAGCGGCATGCGCGCGGCCGACAAGGTCGTCGTCCTGCCCTCGCGCGCCAGCATGTCGGACAGATCGGACAGGCGGTCGAGCGATTCACGATAGGCGCGGTGCAGCTTGACGATGGCGGCGACCGCATTGGGTGCGGCCTCGGCGACCTCGACAATCTCCTGGGGCGACGGCAATTCGCCCTCGAGCAGCGGGTCGGCGAAAGCTTCCTTCAGGGCGGCCACCGAGCCACCGCCCTCGCCGCGCAATTCGTCGAGGTCGAGCTTGTAGGTGCTGGCGAGCTTCAACAGCAATTGCACGGTGAGCGGGCGCTGGTTGCGCTCGATCAGATTGAGATAGGAAGGCGAGATGCCGAGTTCCTCGGCCATCGCCGTCTGGGTCAGGCCGAGACCGTTGCGGATACGGCGGATGCGGGGCCCCGCGAAGATTTTCTGTTCGGCCATTTTACAAAACTTTACAAGAAGACGTCAGCATTCACATGCTTTGACAATTTACAATTTTTACAAATTTACAATGCCGCTGAGTCAAAGACAAGACAGTATTACCCGAATTGGAGGCCTGAAACCAGGAATTCTCTGGCGAATTTTGCGCCGCAATGTAAATACCGTCACACCTAATTGGCCGAGCGCCGCTCTTCCAACGGATGTCGGCCGGGCTAAATGCCAGTAACAAGGAGCCTGTCATGACCGATTTTTACAATCTTGTTCCTTCCGCGCCGGAAGGCCGCTACGAAGGCATCGAGCGCCCCTATTCCCCGGCCGACGTCAAGCGGCTGCGCGGTTCGATTGAAATCCGCTATACGCTGGCCGAAATGGGTGCCAACCGGTTATGGAAGCTGATCCACGAGGAAGATTTCGTCAACGCGCTCGGCGCGATGACCGGCAATCAGGCGATGCAGCAAGTGCGCGCCGGGCTGAAAGCCATCTATCTGTCGGGCTGGCAGGTCGCCGCCGATTCCAATACGGCCTCGGCGATGTATCCCGACCAGTCGCTCTATCCGGCCAATGCAGGCCCGGAACTGGCCAAGCGCATCAACCGCACGCTGCAGCGCGCTGACCAGATCGAGACGTCTGAAGGCGATGGCCTGTCGGTCGACACCTGGTTCGCACCGATCGTCGCCGACGCGGAAGCCGGGTTCGGCGGGCCGCTGAACTCGTTCGAGATCATGAAGGCCTATATCGAGGCGGGTGCTGCCGGTGTTCATTTCGAGGATCAGCTGGCTTCCGAAAAGAAGTGCGGCCATCTGGGCGGCAAGGTGCTGATCCCCACGGCAGCGCATGTCCGCAACCTCAACGCCGCGCGGCTTGCCGCCGACGTCATGGGCGTGCCCTCGCTGATCGTCGCGCGTACGGATGCGGAAGCGGCCAAGCTGCTGACCTCCGACATCGACGAGAACGACAAGCCCTTCGTCGACTATGATGCCGGGCGTACGGCGGAAGGCTTCTACCAGGTCAAGAACGGCATGGAGCCCTGCATCGCGCGCGCCATCGCCTATGCGCCCTATTGCGACCTGATCTGGATGGAAACCTCCAAGCCCGATCTCGGCCAGGCGAAGAAGTTCGCCGAAGCCGTACAGAAGGCGCATCCCGGCAAGAAACTCGCCTACAATTGCTCGCCGTCCTTCAACTGGAAGAAGAATCTGGACGAGGCGACGATCGCCAAGTTCCAGCGCGAGCTGGGTGCGATGGGCTACAAGTTCCAGTTCATCACGCTGGCCGGCTTCCACCAGCTCAATTACGGCATGTACGAGCTGGCGCGCGGCTATAAGGATCGCCAGATGGCGGCCTATTCCGAACTACAGGAAGCCGAGTTCGCGGCGGAAGCCGACGGCTACACCGCGACCAAGCACCAGCGCGAGGTCGGTACCGGCTATTTCGACGCCGTGTCGATGGCGATCACCGGCGGAGCGTCGTCGACGACAGCCATGAAGGAATCGACCGAAAGCGCACAGTTCCACGAGGCCGCCGAATAGGGCAGCGAAAACGGGGGCTGGCATTTTGCCCGTCCCCATCATAAGTGAAACGGAAACGCCAACCGCACCAGGAGTGCCCGAGACGATGAACGCCAAGCCCCCCGTCAAGGAACGGTCCGAGGAAATGGCCTCGGCCATGAACGCCGACGAGCAGGCCGCCATCCGCATGGTGGCCAACGATCTGCACCGTCTCAACCAGTCGGTGATGAAGGCGGTGGAAGCGGGCGTGTCGGTGGAACTGATCCGCTCGGCACGGCATCATTCCGGCAACGGCAATTGGGGCGATCTGCTCACCCCGATCATCGTCAAGAACAAATAGCAACGGACCGAACCGGGAATAATACGGTCAAAGTCCGGGAGGAAACGGACCCCGCCACGTAAAACCGTGGCGGGGTTTTCCGTTTCTAGCCATCGTTGTCCGCCGCCATACGCGTCTCGATTATCGAGGCGATCCTGTCTGCGTCCGCCTGATCCATCGGACTGTAGACCACCATCGCCAGGTCGGGCCGGCCGTGCATGTCGGCGACAGCGCCCCGATCTCGAAAACCTGGAGGCGATGCCAGAACACGGCGGAGCCTTACTTATTCCGCCGCACCGGGTTCGGCCGCCGGCAGCAGACGTCGCAGCGTGAGCCAGGCGAGCGCCAGCGCGATGAGGGCACAAACCGCTATCGCCATGACCATCGGCCGCGGCGTGCCATCCATGAACGGGCTTGCGAGCGCGATCATAACCGCGCCGACCGTCATCTGCAGCGTGCCGCCGAGCGAGGAGGCGAGCCCTGCGATGTGTCCGTGGTCGTCGAGCGCCATCACCATGGCGGACGGGATAACCAGTCCGAGACAGGCATTGCCGAGGACCAGCATGGTCATAAGCAAGGGCAGGCTCGGATCGCCAAACAGTGTCGAAGCCAGAAGCGCGAAGGCGAAGAAGGCAAAGCCGGTCGTTGCCACCAACACCATGCGCGCCATACCGAAGCGTTCGCCGATGGGGGCGGCGAACTGGGACGCCGCGAAAAAGCCGATGGCGTTGACAGCGAAGGCGAGGCTGAAGCCGGTCGGCGACAGGCCGTAGAAGCCGGTATAGACGAAGGAAGCTGCGGCGAGAAAGACGAAGAAGCTCGCCATGCCGAAGCCGCCGACAAAAGTCAGCCCCAGGAAAACCGGGCTGGTGAAGAGCAGGCCCGCGCCATGCAGCATGCGAACAATGCTGAACGGCTCGCGGCCTCCGGGTTTCAACGTCTCGGGTTGCGCGAAGCCGGTCACCAGCAAGCTCACGACCGCCGCCACCGCGAGCGCGACAAAGACCAGACGCCAGCCTGCCAGCGCGACAAGACCGCTGCCGGACAGTGGCGCCAACATGGGCGAGACGCTGATGACCAGCATGACGAGCGACATCATCCGCGTCGCCTGCGGTCCGGTGTACATGTCACGCACAATGGCACGCGGAACGACCATGACGGCGGCTCCACCGACTCCTTGCAGAAAACGGAAACCAATGAGCCAACCGATCGACGGCGCAAGCGCGCACCCGACCGAGCCCGCCAGGAACAGCGCCAACCCCAGATAAATTGGCGGCTTGCGACCCCACATGTCGGCGAGCGGGCCATAGACGAGCTGGGCGACGCCGAAAGCCAGGAAATAGGCTGACAATGTCGCCTGCACGCCGGCGGCGTCGGTCGCGAGGTCGCTCGCGATCGCCGGCATGGCGGGCAGATACATGTCGATCGAAAACGGTCCGATACAGGCGAGCAGGCCGAGGACGATCGCCGAACGAACAAAACCGTGCGGCATGGCGGACTTCCGTTTTTCAATGATACGGCTGGGATGGCGCCCACCCAGGCGCAAGCGCAGGGACACTATACACGTCGACATCCTCGCGCAAGTTTCCTGTTGCACCGCAACATGACCGGGCCGGGCCATGTTGCCACAACCTGACAGGTCATGCCGCCAGCTTCTCCGCCATGGCCGCGAGGCGTGCAAGCGTCTGTTTGCCGCCCTCCACCGCGCCGTGTTCGCGGATCACCAAGTCGCGCATTTCGACCGTCGGGAAGACCGAACGCATTGTCACCAGCGTGCCGCCATCGTGATCCTCGAAGGTGATCTCGGCACGAAACCGGATATGGGCGGTTTCGCCCTCGCCGCCATGATCGTCGACGATGCGTTCGTTTTCGACAACCTCCAGATAGTCGATCCGGTTTTCGTAATCGCGGCCGTCCGGCCCATGCATGGTGAAGCGCCAGATACCGCCGGAACGGAAGTCGCGCTGATGGGTCGTGGTGGTGAAGCCATCGGGACCCCACCACTGCTCGATATTGCCCGGTTCAGCCCATGCCTTCCAGACGACATGGCGTGGGGCAGCGATCAGGCGTTCGATGACGATCTCGCGGTCCGACTGCAAGTCTTCTCTTACGATCGACGGCATGGCGATTACTCCTTTTACCCGGTGAATTCCGGCACGACCCTGCTCGGTTTGGGTTCCAGCGGGAACATCACAAAGCTTGGCTCGGCTTCCTCCAGCACACGGGCGAAGGAAGGCCGGCGCATGAGCCTTGCCAGATAGTCCGTCAGGGCTCGATGGCTGCCTGCGAAGGGTTCGACGATATTGGCGTAGAAGAGAGCTGGCGCGGCGGCGCAATCGGCCAGCGTGAAACCGTCGCCGACCACCCATTTCCGCCCCGCCATTCTCGTCTCGAGAAAGTCGTAGGATTGCCTGAGCTGATCCCTTGCCTGCCCTACGCCGGTCGGGTCCTTGGCGTCCGCCGGCCTGAGCGCGTCGCCGACGATCCGCTGCATCTGCTCGTGGATATAAGCGTCGAAAAAGCGGTCCCACATGCGCGCCTGCCAGGCGAGATCGACATCGGCGGGAATAAAGCGAACGGGTCCGCGTTCATGCGTATCGAGATAGTCGATGACAATGGTCGATTCGGCGACCGTGTGGCCTCGCCCGTCGTCGCGAAGCACCGGAAATTTCATCATCGACCACACGGCGCGCAACCTGGCGGCGGAATTGGGGTCGAACAGGTCGATCACGACCGGCTCGAAGGCGGTATCGTTTTCGTACAGCGCGATCAGCACCTTCCAGCAGAAGGAGGCAAGCGGATGGTAATAGAGCCTGAGCGATCCGGCGCCCGCACGCATTGCCGTTACCCTCTCTGGTTCTTCAGATAGGCGACGAGCTGGTTGAAGACGGTACCCCAACCGGATTCGAAGCCCATCGACAAGTGCTTTTCGCGGTTCGGCGCATTGCCGTGAATGGCGCGCGCGACATAGCGGGTGCCGCCTTCGATTTCCTCGAAGGTCAGTACCGCAGTAAAGAACGGGTTGGGTGCAGGGCGATAGCCAGGCAGCAGCGCATCGGTCCAGACGAGCCTCTCATTCGGGACCACCTCCAGAATGCAGCCGGCGTTATCGAACCTCTCGCCTTCCGGCGACTGCATCACGGAGCGGAAGGTCCCGCCAGGCCTCAAATCGATCTCGCATTCGACCGTCTTCCACGGATCCGGTGTGAACCAGTGGACCATGTGTTCCGGCGTCGTCCACGCTTCCCATAGCAGTTCGCGGGGAAGGTCGGTGGTGCGTTCCAGAACGAGATCAAGTTCGGGGTTGAAATGTGGGTCTGCGTCAGTGCCTGCCATTCTTTTTCCCGCTTTCCATCAGCATGCGCGCATAGGCTTCGAGGCGGTCGAAACGCTCTTCCCAGGCGGCGCGGTATTTCTCCAGCCAGTCTGTCGCTTCCTTCAGCGGCTCCGGCGTGAGCCGACAAGGACGGAATTGCGCCTGCCGGCCCTTCTCGATCAGCCCGGCGCGTTCCAGCACTTTCAGATGCTTGGAAAAGGCCGGCAGGCTCATGGCGAAAGGTTCGGCCAGTTCGTTCACCGTTGCCTCGCCCTCGGCAAGACGGGCAAGGACGGCCCGCCGGGTCGGATCGGCGAGCGCCGAAAAGGTCGCGTTGAGGTGATCGGTATCGATTATATTATTCCATCTGGTTAATTAGCTTACTGGTTTATTATGATGGAATTCGTGTCGCGTCAAGCCGGTTTACGCGGCCTTGCGAAGTGCTATCGAATGCCGTCGAACCAGATGATTGCTTGACTTTTGGCCTGTTCAGGCCCATTTGAACGCCAGTACTTCTCGCGATTGCGCGATTTGCGCCCGGAATAGCGGCGCAATTTTCTCGAGACCGAACTCTTTCAAACAAATAGTCAGTTCCAATCGCGTGGATCATGACATGACGTCACGCATGCGACGTCCCGCACGGGCTTTGCCCTGCGGTCATGAATTGCGTGGCGCATAAAGGAACATTTTTTGACAACGATTTCATTCGAGCAGCTTGGGCTTTCCAGGCCGCTTTTGCGTGCCCTCGGCGAAGCCGGCTACAGCACGCCCACACCAATCCAGGCGCAGGCCATTCCGCTTTTGCTGGAAGATCACGACCTCCTCGGCATTGCCCAGACGGGCACCGGCAAGACCGCGGCCTTCACGCTGCCGCTGATCGACAACCTTCGTGACGACGATGTGCGCGCCGCGCCGAGGCAGGCGCGCGCGCTGATCCTGGCGCCGACGCGCGAACTGGTTGTCCAGATCGCCGACAACATCAAGGCCTATGCCCGCCACACGCCGATCCGCACCGCGGTCGTCATGGGTGGTGTCAACATGGGTTCGCAGATCAGGGCAATGGCGAAAGGTGTCGACATCCTGCTCGCCACGCCCGGCCGTCTGCTTGACCTGATCCAGCAAAAGCAGGTCGACCTTTCGCAGACCGACTATCTGATCCTCGACGAGGCCGACCGCATGCTCGACATGGGCTTCATCCGCGACGTGCGCAAGATCGTCGCCAGATTGCCCGAAGAGCGCCAGACCATGCTGTTTTCGGCGACCATGCCGACCGAGATCACCAAACTCGCCAGGGAAATCCTGTGGCAGCCCAAGCGCGTGGAGATCGAGGCGAAAAGCGTCGCGGTCGACCGGATCACCCAACAGATCCATCACGTCAGCGCGCGCGAGAAGGCCGCGCATCTGGCGAACCTGCTGTCGGACAAGGATGTCGGCAGGGCGATCGTGTTCACGCGGACCAAGCGCGGCGCCAACAAGGTGATGCAATATCTCGACAAGGCCGGTTTCAATGCCGAGGCGATCCATGGCAACAAGAGTCAGAACGCCCGCCAGCAGACACTGGAAAATTTCCGCAACGGCCGTTCGAGTGTGCTCGTTGCAACTGATATCGCTTCACGCGGCATCGACATCGACGACGTGACCCATGTCTTCAATTACGAATTGCCGCACGAACCCGAATCCTATGTCCATCGCATCGGCCGCACGGCCCGCAAGGGAACCGAAGGCGTGGCGATCTCGTTGTGCGACCCCGGCGAAAGGGCGCAATTGCGTTCGATCGAACGCTTGCTGAAACAGTCGATCCCGGTGGCTGGCGCGGCGAATGACGACAAGCCGCGGACCGACGGGGCAATGCCGAAAGGCAGTGCAGCGTCGCAACAGCGAAACGGCAAACGCCACAACGGCGCCAAGAAACGCACCCCTCAGGGCGAACAGGAGAAGAAGGCCGCAAGCCACAAGAACGCTGGCCAGCATCGCTGGCGCAGACGCACGCGGCGTCCGCGTCGCCAGGCCGCCTGAGTAACGAAAAGCAAACAAGGAGGCGGCCCTTTGTTACAGGGCCGACATCATCATGGATGCATTCCACTATAGCGATCCCGCCGAAGTCTATGTCGCCAATGGCATCAAGGGCCGTCGCAACAACATGGCCTATCGACGCTTCGAGACCGCGGCCAAGGCGATCCGCTTCATCGTCGAGGACCTGCCGTCCTCCCGGCGGGTCGGCACGGTGATGGAAGTCAACGAACGCCGTCACTACCATCAGGAGATCCGCGCGCTCTACGACAATGACGCCTTTCCGCTACCGAAACAGGACGACAAGGTGAACAATGCAGCGTAAACCCAATTACGGTTTCGAGCGGTCCGAACGCGCCAAGACCAAGGCGCAGAAGAAAGCTGAAAAGCTGCAGGCAAAGGCTGAAAAAACTGCTGCCCGAAAGACCGATGGCGACGAAACGGATGCCACTGAATCCGAAGACTGATGGTTTACTTGAGCTTGTGTATCGGGCGCAGCCATTTTCCGGCGAATGAAGGGCAACAGCATGTCACTGCATCAATTCGGAGTCGGCCAGACTGTGCGGCTGAAACGCGGCGCAAGGCTGCCACCGAAGACGCCTGAATTCTACAAGATCACCAGGCTTCTTCCGCCCACCGAGAACATGCCTCAATACCGGATACGCAGCGACGCCGAAAACCACGACCGGGTTGTGACGCAGGACAGCATCGAGGCCGTCGGCGGCTTGCTTTAGGTCGTGTACCCAACCAATCCGGTGTTTATTGGCCTCAGACCTTCTAGTTCCACCTGACCGCGTGGATCGGCGGCAGGGTGTGGGAAACCTCCTGCCATCCCTCGCCGCTGTCCTCGGTGAGCCAAAGCCCGCCCGTGGTCGAACCGAAGGCGAGATGGTTGCCGGTGTCGTCAATCGTCAGGGCATGGCGGTAGACCACGTCATAGGCATGTTCGGCGGGCAGGCCCTTGTCCAGGATATCGAAGCTCTTGCCGGCGTCACGTGTCCGGGTGACGACGAGTTTGCCGTCCACGGGATAGCGCTTCTCGTCCTTGATGCCGGGCACGAACCAGGCCGTGTCGCCATCTTGCGGATGAACAGCGACAGCGAAGCCGAAGCCAGAGGGCTTCACGTCGTGAATCTCGGTCCAGTTCACCGCCGCATCGTCGGAACGGAAAATGCCGTTGTGATGCTGGACCCAGAAGCGGTCCGGCTCGTCGCGGCACTGTGCCAGCAAATGGGCGTCCTGTACTTCAGGGTCGCCGGCCTGTTCGGGCGGCAGGAACTCGGCGCGCATGCCGTTCGCCGTCAGTTGCCATGTCTTGCCGCAGTCGCGGGTACGCCAGATGCCGCCGCAGGAAACACCAAGCCGCACAATATTTGAATCGCGTGGATCGACACAGATCGAGTGGATGCCGGGCCAGTCGGCGCCGCCACCCATCCAGCGCTTGCGCGACGGCTCGTCCCACAGCGATTTGACCCATTGCCAGCTCTCGCCATGGTCGTGGGAAACGAATAACGCGCCGGGCAGCGTGCCGCACCAGATCAGGCCGTCCTGGTCCGGGCCACCGGCTTCCAGCGCCCAGACGCGCTTGACCGTCCAGGGCAGTTCATTGCCCCAGCCATCGGTTTCGACAAGCCCTTCCGGTTTTTCGGGAAAGGCGGGCACGGCGATTTCCTGCCAGGCTTCGTCGGGCTTGCGGCGATGCATCTTCACGCCGAAATGGCCATGATCGAGCGCGGCATACTGGTAGCCACTGCGCCGGTCGTTGAGTGCCAGCGTGACGTTGTCGCCGAGGAACGCGGCGTCATCTATCTTCCAGCCGCCATTCTTCGCCACCGTGAAAAGGCCCTTGCGGGTCGAGACAAGCATTTCGCCGGACATGATACCCTCTCTATTTCATCCACCCGAAAGCGCCTGCAGAACATAAATGCGGCTGTCCGGCCTGACGGAATCGCTCAGCCGCCTGCGGTCGGAAATCACCGTGCCATCGACGATGATGCCCATGTGTTTTCTGAGGCCGCCCTGCTCGTCGAGCACATAACCACGTAGCGGCTCATTGACGCCGAACACGCCATCAAGCACCTCGCCAACCGTCGCGCCCGGGGCCTCGGCATCGGGGCAATCGACGTGACGCCTCAGATTGGGAGTGAAGACCACATGGGCCAACCGAATTTCCTCCTGTCGGCATCCAGCCGGACGTGAATTCTGCCATATGTGGCATAAACGCGAAAGCGCCACATATTCGAGCGCCACGCCGCAGATTTTCAAATTTCCGGCATTATCTGGAGGAAAACACACCGTTTCACCTGACGGCAACAGTACGGAATCCGCATCCGAAGCGTCCTTTCCCTGGCTTTCGTCCTGCCGGCTTTTGCGCAAGAGTAGGCATGAAATCCGGCGGAGAGGCGGAACAACATGGCAAATTCACTGAGCGATCATCTGGCAGACCAGATCAAGCAATTGAAGGCGGACGGGCTCTACAAGTCCGAACGCGTCATCACTTCGAAACAGGCCGGCGAGATCGAGATTGCCGGCGGACAGCATGTCCTCAATTTCTGCGCCAACAATTATCTCGGCCTCGCCGACAATGCGGAACTGGCCGAAACGGCAAAGAAGGCGCTCGAACGCTATGGCTACGGCATGGCCTCGGTGCGCTTCATCTGCGGCACGCAGGAAGAGCACAAGCAGCTCGAGGCGCGCATCGCCTCTTTTCTGGGGTTTGAGGATTCGATCCTCTATTCGTCCTGCTTCGACGCCAATGGCGGGCTGTTCGAGACGCTGCTCGGCGAAGAAGACGCCATCATCTCCGACGCGCTCAACCATGCCTCGATCATCGACGGGGTGCGGCTGTCGAAGGCGCAGCGCTACCGCTACGCCAACAACAACATGGGCGAGTTGGAGAGGTGCCTGAAGGAAGCTTCCGATGCGCGCTTTAAACTGATCGCCACCGATGGCGTGTTCTCCATGGACGGCATCATCGCCAATCTTCAGGCGGTCTGCGATCTTGCCGAGCAATACGACGCCATGGTGATGGTCGATGACAGCCATGCCGTCGGATTCCTCGGCGAACACGGGCGCGGTTCGCCGGAATATTGCGGAGTCGAAGACCGAATCGACATCGTAACCGGCACGCTCGGCAAGGCGCTCGGCGGGGCATCCGGCGGCTACACGGCGGCGAGCGCCACCGTCGTCGACTGGCTGCGCCAGCGCTCGCGGCCCTATCTGTTCTCCAACACGCTGGCGCCGGTGATCGCGGCGACCTCGCTCAAGGTGTTCGACATGATCGAGCATGGCGGCGAGTTGCGGACGAAACTGACGGCGAACGCCACGCGCTTCCGCGAGGCGATGACCAAACTAGGTTTCCGGCTAACCGGCGCCGACCATCCGATCATCCCCGTCATGCTGGGCGAGGCGCAACTGGCGCAGGAGATGGCGGCGAAGATGCTGGAACGCGGTGTCTATGTGATCGGCTTTTCCTTTCCCGTCGTGCCGAAGGGCCAGGCCCGCATCCGCACGCAGATGTCGGCCGGACACAGCGCGCAGGATATTGACCGCGCCGTCGAGGCCTTCGCGGAAGTCGGCCGCGAACTTGGTCTGATTTAAGGGGCGTGATCTGAGGAGGCTTCAAGGATACTGGCGATGTCGAACATGATGAAAGCACTGGTCAAGGCCAAGGCCGAACCCGGCATCTGGATGGAGCATGTGCCGGTACCCGAACCCGGGCCCAATGACGTGCTGATCAAGATCAAGAAAACGGCGATCTGCGGCACCGACGTCCATATCTACAATTGGGATGAATGGGCGCAGAAGACGATCCCCGTGCCGATGGTGACGGGACACGAATATGTCGGCGTCATCGCCGAGACGGGTTCGGCGGCGACGCGCTATAGCAAAGGCCTGCGCGTTTCCGGGGAAGGCCATATCGTCTGCGGCAAGTGCCGCAACTGCCGGGCCGGACGCGGGCAATTGTGCCGCAACACGGTCAGCGTCGGTGTGACACGGCCCGGCGCCTTTGCGGAATATCTGTGCCTGCCGGAATCGAATGTGGTGGAGATCCCCGACGACGTGCCGGACGAGATCGCCGCGATCTTCGATCCCTTCGGCAATGCCGTCCATACGGCACTCGCCTTCGACCTCGTCGGCGAGGACGTGCTGGTGACGGGTGCGGGGCCGATCGGCATAATGGGCGCGCTGGTGGCGCAACATGCCGGTGCGCGCAAGGTGGTGATCACCGACATCAACCCGTTCCGGCTCGATCTGGCGAGGAAGGTCGGCGTGCAGTACGTGGTGGATTCGCGCACGGAGGCGCTTGAGCAGGTGATGGCGCGCATCGGCATGAAGGAAGGCTTCGACGTGGGTCTTGAAATGTCGGGCGCCGCACCTGCCTTCCGCGACATGATCGCGGCGATGAACCATGGCGGACGCGTCGCCATTCTCGGCATTCCTCCGGGTGATTTTGCGATCCACTGGGACAGCGTCATCTTCAAGATGCTGACGTTGAAGGGCATTTACGGCCGAGAGATGTACGAGACCTGGTACAAGATGATCGCCTTTGTCCAGGGCGGGCTCGACGTGTCGCCAATCATCACCCACCGCCTGAAGATCGACGACTACCTGACCGGCTTCGAGGCCATGCGTAGCGGCAATGCCGGCAAGGTGGTGATGGACTGGGATTAGGCGGCCATGCCGGCAACGCGCAGATTGCCGTAGGGCGGCTGGGTGAGGATGTCGTAATCAGTATCATCGGCAGCCACGACGCCCTTGAGACCGAGGGGGCTGCGAATCTCACTCGGCGACTGGTTCACCCCATGCGCCAGCGCCGTGAAGACGATGCCCTGAAGTTGCGCCAGGCCGGCGGCGATGACCAGCGGCAGGCCGGGCATGTCGGCGGAACGCCCGACGACGGCGACCTCTTGCGCCGCGGGCTCATGCGCCAGCGCGATCCGCCAGGTTACCGCATCGATCGCCGCCAGCACCGCCCTGCCCTCAGCCACCGCGCGTATGGATTCGCGGTGGCTGCCGGTGACCAGCATGTTCGTCGCTGGCAGCTCGAATGCTCCGTCGAGACATTCTCCCCAGGCGCGAAAACCACTCTGTGAGTCGATGGCGTTGACGGCGATGGTGGTCGAGGGATCTTTCAGCACGGGCGCCAGGTCGCGTGGTGACCCGGCGCGAAGTTGCATATCGGGCTTGGCGATGAAGACGCTGAAATAGTCGCCCTGCCGCGCCACCGGCAGACCGAAATCGAAGCGGCCCATGGGCAGTACCTCACCGCGTAACGCCGAAACGTAAGGCCAGCCGCAGGTCTGTCCGAGGATCAGCGCAGGATCACGCCAGACGGCCCAGGGATCATCGCCGCGATGCAATCGGGGATCAATCGCGATACGCAATTCCGCAAGCCTTGCATGGATCACGCGCCACAGCGCATCCCATGAAGAAGCCGTTTCCGGCCAGTCATACATGGGCAGGGTTGCGATCAGGGGTGCGGACATGGGCGTTTCATGCCGCCGAAGCGATGCGATTGCCAGCGAATTCCGGCACGATCACGCGACGAAAGCCATTACACGACAAAGGGATGCGCGACCGGCTCCTTCGCCCTGAAGAAGTAACGTCGGAAGATCTCCGCGTAGGAGCGATAGACGTAACCATTGTTGCGGCGGATGAAGCTGGCGCGATGGCGGCGGTAAAAACCGGGAATGCGGTACCATGCCAGGCCGGGACGCGTATGGTGCACCACGTGAAGGTTGTTGAACAGGAACAGGAAGGCGAGCGGTCCATTGTCCTCGATGATAACCGTACGTTCGCCCTTGTCCTCGGCCGCCTGGTGCTCGAGGAAGGTGCGGATCAGCAGGATCGACACACCGCAATAGGCGGCGACGGCGAATTGCCAGACGGGAACGGATGACCAGCGCGACAGGGCAAGCGCAAGCAGCACGACGCCCGGCACATGCAGCGCCCAGGCAATCGCCACTTCGCGCCGCGCCGTGCCGGGCCGCAGCATGAGGGCGACATCACCGGCGATCATGCGCCAGATGGTGATCGCCGGCCCGATGACAAGCCGGCCGGCCAGCGTGTTGTTGACGGTCAGCAGCACGCGGGTCGGGTCGGACAGATCCTTCCAGTCGCGCAGTGCGAGATACCAGCTCTCGGGATCGTCGAAAGGATCGGTCAGCGCGCCGGTTGCGTGGTGCTCCAGATGACCGTCCCTGAAGCGGCCGAGCGCGTAGACCCAACCGATCGGCACGTAGGTCAGTGCAAGATTGAAAAGGCGATTTTTGGTGGGATGACCGTGGACAATTTCATGGACCAGCGACCAGTAGAGCGCAGAAAGTACCGCGACCGCACCGATCCATAAAAGCGGATTCAGGTTTTCGCCGGCCAGTGCGAAAGCAAACCAGAGTGCGTAACAGACCGCCAGCAACGCAATGGTCGGCCACTCGATCTGTCCCCATAAGCCCCTTGTCATCAATATCCCTTTGAAACATGCCCCAATGTCACAAAAGTGTGATCCTGACAGGCGAGTCGGACAACGAAACAATGCACACAAAAATGCTACTTTTGTTGTGTATTCAAAAATTTTGTTGCAATTTCACAAAATTGAGCATGAATCTTTCGCAATTACGGAGACCACCCCAGATGCTCGACAAGCGGGAGATCGTTGCGCAGTTCCGCGAACGGCTGGAACAGCTCATTGAACGGCGCGGCGAGAACCTTTCCGCCTTTGCGCGGCGCTGTCACATGGACCGCTCGGCGCTGAGCCAGTTCCTGGACGCCAAGGTGAGTCGCCTGCCGCGCGCCGAGACCTTGTGCACCATCGCCGCGGCGGAAGCCGTCAGTGTCGACTGGCTGCTCGGCCTGTCGCAAAGCGAGCGCTCGCTTGGGGAGGTGGCACGGGTTGTTTCCATCGAGACGGCAGAAGACGGCATCGCCGAAAGCCGTCTGGCCGAATGGCACCGCGAGGCGATCGGCTACAAGATCCGCTATGTGCCGGCGACGCTACCCGATCTTCTGCGCACGCAGGCCGTGCTCAACTATGAATTCCGTTCCGAACAGCCGGCGCTACGCGACGCCAAGACCGGCCAGGCGCGCCAGCAGCTCGACTATTCACGGCGGCCGGAGACCGACATGGAAATTGTCATGCCCTATCAGCGGCTCTACGAGCTGGCGTCGGGTGCGGGTATCTGGTCCGACCTGCCGCGCGGGGCGCGCGCTGCCCAGATCGAGCACATGGCGCAATTGCTGGAAGAGCTCTACCCGACGCTGCGACTGTTCCTCTATGACGGTATCAAGGCCTATTCGGCGCCGTTCACCGTGTTCGGACCGAAACGCGCAGCGATCTATATCGGCGAGATGTATCTGGTGGTCAACGCGGTCGAGCATATCCGCGCGCTGACCGCCCGCTTCGACCATCTGATCCGCATCGCCTCGATCAGCGCCGACCGTGCGCCCGCCTTCATCAACCAATTGAAGGTGACCTGAGCCGGCGTGCCAAGGTTCAGGCCGCTTTCGTCATCTCGTCGGGAAAGATCAGCGAGCGGTGCGCCGCCGAGCCGGCCATGACGCCGTCCGAACAGGCCCAGGTAACGTTGTAGGCGAGACGGGTAATGTCACCGGCGGCGAAGACACCCGGCACGGTCGTCATCTTCATCGGGTCGGTGCGGATGATGCTGCCATACGACCCCGCGTCAATTTCGCAGCCGAGCCGGTCGGCCAAATCGGAGTTGAAACGCGGCGTCGAGCCGATGAACAGCGCCTCGATTTCAAGCTTTCGCTCATCATCGAGTTCGACCGCGCTCAGAAGATCGCCATCACCCCGAAGCGCGCAAACCGGCGCCGGCTCGATCTCGATGCCACGCTGCCGCAGCGTGGCAAGCTGGCTGTCGTCCAGTTCCGTCGAGCCGTTGAGAAGGAAGGTGGTCGGACCCCATTCCGAGACGATCTGGACGTGGTGGATCGACAAGGGCGAGTGATACAAGACGCCAAGCTTACGGCCACCGAATTCGTAGCCATGGCAATAGGGGCATTGCGCCACCGATTTGCCCCAGCGCTCGGCGAGACCCGGTATGTCCGGCAATTCGTCGCTCATGCCGTAAGCCAGCACAAGGCGCTTCGCCGCCAGGGTCTTGCCCGTTGCGAGTATCACCGAGAAGCCGTCTTCGGATTTGTTCGCGTCGACCGCCTTGTCCTCGATGAAGGTAACTTCGGGATAGACGATAAGCTGGGATCGGGCAGTTGCCAGCATATCCGCCGGCTTTGCGCCGTCATGGCCGAAAAATCCGTGTGAATGAGCGGCAAAACGGTTGCGCGGCAGACCGGTGTCGATAACGCAGACGGAACGCCGCGCACGGGCTACATAGGTGGCGGCGGACATGCCGGCGAAACTGCCGCCGATGACGATGACATCGTGGTCGGCGGGAACATCATGATCCATGGACGGACTCCAGACTTGGAATATTCCTGTTTTTCAAGCCGGCGTGAAAATCGGCGCTGAGGTCGGCGAGCGTTACTTCGCCCAGCCGGGCCAGCAGCAGCGCCTCGGCGTCATCGAAGGCCTTGCCCAGCGCAGTATTGACTGCCTGCTCCACCAGACAGGAAGGACTATCCGAGCGATTGCCCATGGCGAGCAATGGCGGGCTGCCAAGCGCTTCATAGATGTCGCGCAGCGTGATCTTGTCGAGGTCGCAGGCAAGCGACCAACCGCCACCCCTTCCCTTTTCTGAGCGGACATAACCCTGTTTGCGCAGACCGGCCATGACCCGTCGGATCACCACCGGATTGGTGCACATGGCCATGGCAAGAACCTCGGATGTGACCGGGCCGTCATGTTCGCCCATATGCAACAGGACGTGCAGGATGCCCGATAACCGGCTATCTCGTATCATGTAACATTACATATTACGAATTTTGGTACTGCGCAAGGACTATTTGGCGGCAAACCGCGCACCAATCCAGCCGATTGCTCCCAAACTGCAATCTTTCGCAGAAACATGCGTGTCGCAACTTGCAAAGCTAAATCGATTTAAATAGAACGCCTTTGTTGCGGTGCAGCGAATGGTATTTGACCGACAAATGTGAAACAATACGCGGTGGGCACGGCTATCGCCTGCCTGTTCGACAGCCGAATTTCAGCGATCAGACGGGCTTGAAGATGACCAGCCAGTTCATACCGGTCGAGCCGTTCGACTATGTCGTCTTCGGCGGCACGGGCGACCTTGCCGAGCGCAAGCTGATCCCCGCGCTCTATCACCGCGCCTGCGACAGCCAGATCATCGGCGGGTCGCGGATCGTCGGCGCGGCGCGCGCGGAGATGAGCAATGACGAATTCCGCGAATTCGCCCGCAAGGCGCTGCAGGAGCACATCAAGGAGATCGACCTCAATCCGGATCAGGTGAACGCTTTCCTCGATCGGCTGTACTATGTTTCCGTCGACGCGAAATCCGAGAAAGGCTGGGACGCGCTGAAGCAATTGCTCGGCGACGAGCCACGGGTACGCGCCTTCTATCTTGCCGTCGGGCCTTCGATCTTCGGCGACATCGCGGCAAGGCTCGGCGAACACGGGCTCATCCGCGAGGATTCTCGCCTCGTCATCGAAAAGCCGATCGGTCACGATCTCGCCAGCGCGCATGAACTCAACATGGCGATCGGACGCCATTTCCGCGAAGAACAGGTCTTCCGCATCGATCACTATCTCGGCAAGGAGACGGTGCAGAACCTGATGGCGCTGCGGTTCGCCAACGCGCTTTACGAACCGCTGTGGAATTCGAGCCATATCGACCATGTGCAGATCACGGTCGCAGAGACCCTCGGGCTGGAGGGCCGCGCCGGCTATTACGACAAGTCGGGTGCGATCCGCGACATGGTGCAGAACCACATGATGCAATTGCTCTGCCTCGTCGCCATGGAGCCTCCGGCAGCGATCGAAGCCGACCCGGTGCGCGACGAGAAACTGAAGGTTTTGCGGGCTCTCAAGCGCATCAATGCCAGCAATGTCAGCGACCTTACCGTGCGCGGACAATATTCGGCCGGCGCATCGGATGGCAGCGCGGTGTCGGGTTATCTCGATGAACTGGGAAACGGCAATTCCGATACCGAGACCTTCGTCGCGATCAAGGCGGAGGTCGAGAACTGGCGCTGGGCCGGCGTGCCCTTCTATCTCAGAACGGGAAAGAGGCTGGCGCAGCGCGTCTCGGAGATCGTCATCCAGTTCAAGCCGGTGCCGCACAATGTCTTCAATTCCGACGCGGGCAGACCGATCGCCAACCGGCTGGTGCTGCGGCTGCAGCCCGGCGAGGCGGTGAGTCAGATGATCATGATCAAGGATCCGGGTCCCGGCGGCATGCGTCTCAGGGAAGTCGCGCTCGACATGAGCTTTTCGGAACATTTCGAGGTGCGTTCGCCTGACGCCTATGAGCGTCTGCTGCTTGATGTGGTGCGCGGCTATCAGACGCTGTTCATGCGCCGCGACGAGGTGGAAGCCGCATGGGAGTGGGTCGACCCGATCATCTCCGCGTGGCAGGAAACCGAGCAACGCTGCAAGAAGTACACTTCGGGGACCTGGGGTCCGACGGCAGCGATCGCACTGATCGAGCGAGACGGCCGGACCTGGCACGAAGAGGAACAGTTCGACTGATGCACGTCCACGAATATGCCAGCCGCGAACAGCTTGCCGAGGCGCTCGCGAGGGGTGTGGCTGCAGTGCTGGCCGGCGGGGTCGCCGAACGCGGCTCGGCAACGCTCGCCGTCTCGGGCGGCTCGACGCCGGCACTGTTCCTGGCCCAGTTGTCGCAGACCGACATCGCCTGGGAAAACGTGACCGTCACGCTGGTCGACGAGCGGTTGGTGCCACCCGATCATCCGCGTTCCAATCTGGGCATGGTCAAACGCACATTGATGCAGGACAAGGCCGCAGCGGCAACGTTGATCCCGCTGGTAGAAGAAGAGACCGGTTCGGCCGAGGCGGCTGCGGAATTGGCCGAACGGCGCCTTGCCGGCATTGGCCAGTTCGATGCGCTCATTCTGGGGATGGGAACGGATGGACACACCGCCTCGTTCTTTCCCGGAGGAGACCAGCTCAGCGAAGCGCTCGATGTTGCAAGCGAGGCGGGGGTCGTCACGATGGCGGCGTCGGGCGCCGGCGAGCGGCGCCTGACGTTGACGCTCAAGCCCATCCTCGACGCGCATTTCCTGGCGCTCCATATCGAGGGGGAAGAAAAGAAGGCCGTGCTCGAACAGGCACTGGGCGACGGACCGGTGGAGGCGATGCCGATACGTGCGGTGTTGCGTGGGGCCGGCGAGCGGCTCAACCTGTTCTGGGCGCCCTGACCAATCTGACCGGTCGCATGGCCAGCAACCGAAAGGAATCTTTCCGATGGATGTCGATCGCCGCATTGCAGATGTCACCGAACGCCTGATCGAGCGCAGCCGGCCGACTCGCGGACCCTATCTGGAACGCATCATCGAACAGGCCGGCAAGGGGCCGCATCGCGCCGTGCTGTCCTGCGGCAATCTCGCCCATGGATTCGCGGCCTGCGGGGTATCCGACAAGCAGGCGCTGTCAGGCGACATCGTGCCCAATCTCGGCATCGTCACGGCCTATAACGACATGCTGTCGGCGCATCAGCCCTACAAGGACTTTCCCGATCTCATCAAGCAGGCCGCGCGCGAGACCGGTGGCGTGGCGCAGGTTGCTGGCGGGGTGCCCGCGATGTGCGACGGCGTCACCCAGGGCCAGCCCGGCATGGAATTGTCGCTGTTCTCGCGCGACGTGATCGCCATGGCCGCGGCGGTCGGGCTGACGCACAACATGTTCGACGCAGCCGTCTTTCTCGGCATCTGCGACAAGATCGTGCCGGGGCTGGTCATCGCCGCGCTGACCTTCGGCCATCTGCCGGCGGTGTTCGTGCCGGCCGGGCCGATGCCGTCCGGCCTTCCGAACGACGAAAAGGCGAAGGTCCGCCAGCTCTACGCGGAGGGCAAGGTCGGCCGCGCTGAACTGCTGGAATCGGAATCGAAATCCTATCATTCGCCCGGCACCTGCACCTTCTACGGCACCGCCAATTCCAACCAGATGCTGATGGAGATCATGGGGCTGCACCTGCCGGGCGCAAGTTTCGTCAACCCGAACACACCGCTGAGGGATGCGCTGACCAGAGCGGCGACGAAACGCGCACTGGCGATCACCGCGCTCGGCAACGAATATACGCCCGTGGGTCAGGTCATCGACGAGAAGGCCATCGTCAATGGCGTCATCGGCCTGCATGCGACGGGCGGGTCGACCAACCATACGCTGCATCTGGTCGCCATGGCGCGTGCCGCCGGCATCGCGCTCAGTTGGGAGGATATCGCCGACCTGTCGGAGGCGATCCCGCTGCTGGCGCGCGTCTATCCGAACGGGCTTGCCGACGTGAACCATTTCCACGCCGCCGGCGGCATGGGCTATCTGATCGGGCAATTGCTCGACGGCGGGCTGCTGCACGAGGATGTCAGGACCGTCTGGGGTTCCGGTCTGTCCAACTACCGGCAAGAACCGAAGCTCGGCGAAGACGGCGAGATCGTCTGGGAAAAGGCGGCGGAAGTCTCCGGCAACGACAAGGTGCTGGCGACGGTGGCCAATCCGTTCCAGATGGCGGGCGGTCTGAAGATGCTGTCGGGCAATCTCGGGCGTGCGGTCGCCAAGATCTCCGCGGTGAAGGAAGAGCGTCATATCATCGAGGCGCCGGCAATCGTCTTCCATGACCAGGATGAAGTGCTGAAGGCCTTCAAGGCGGGCGAGCTGGAACGCGATTTCGTTGCCGTACTGCGCTTTCAGGGGCCGAAGGCGAACGGCATGCCGGAACTGCACAAGCTGACGCCGACGCTCGGCGTGTTGCAGGACCGGGGTTTCAGAATCGCGCTGGTGACCGACGGGCGGATGTCAGGGGCTTCCGGCAAGGTGCCGTCGGCCATTCACGTGACGCCGGAAGCACTCGACGGCGGACCGATCGCCCGCGTGCGTGATGGCGACATGATCCGGCTCAACGCGAGGGCCGGCACGCTGGAAGTGCTGGTCGACGCCGAGGAGCTTGCATCACGCGAAGCAGCCTGCCCCGACCTTGGTGCCAACAATCATGGCTTCGGACGCGAACTCTTCGCCGCCTTCCGCAGGGTGGCAGGCCCGGCGGATATGGGCGCGAGCGTATTCGGCTAGCCCGCCTTTGTCATGCTCGAGCTTGCCCCGAGCATCCGACGAATCCCGATGTTGGCAGATACGCCGTCTTGTTCGCGACAAGCGCCCTGCATTTCATCTACCCCTCCCATCCGGAGAAGGGGTTAGATCCTCGGCACAAGGCTAAGGATGACGGCGGGAAATTCAATAGCTCGGCGGTTCGACGCCGGCCTTGCGGCAGGCGCTCGCCAGTGTCGAGGCCATCAGCATGGCGACCGTCATCTTGCCGACGCCGCCCGGCACCGGCGTGATCGAACCCGCCACTTCGGCGCATTCATCGTAGGCGACATCGCCGACGACCTTGTATTTGCCCTCGCCCTTTTCAGGCGCAGGTACGCGGTTGATGCCGACATCGATGACGCATGCGCCGGGCTTGACCCAGTCGGCCTTGATCATTTCCGGGCGGCCGACGGCGGCGACCAGAATGTCGGCAGTGCGGCACAGGCCGGGCAAATCCTTCGTACGCGAATGCGCGATGGTCACCGTCGCATTGGCGGCGAGCAGGAGATGGGCCATCGGCTTGCCGACGATGTTGGAGCGGCCGACGACGACGGCATTGAGGCCGGAAAGGTCAGCGGCGCCGAGCGCGCGGCGCAGCAGCACCATAGAGCCGTTCGGCGTGCACGGCACGAAGGCCTCGCCGAGCTGGCCGGTGACGAGGCGGCCGACATTGACGAAATTGAAGCCGTCGACATCCTTGTCGGGATCAACCGCCTGGATCACCTTGCCGTCGTCGATATGGTCGGGCACCGGCAGTTGCACCAGAAAGCCGTGGATGGAATCGTCCTTGTTCAGCTTGTCGATCAAGGCCAGCAGATCGGCTTCCGGCGTGTCGGCCGGCAGGCGATAGGTTTCGGACTTGAAGCCGCATTCCTCGGCGCGCTTGCCCTTGGAGCGGACATAGGACTGGCTCGCCGGGTCCTCGCCGACGATGATAACGGCGATGCCGGGCTGTATGCCGGTATCGGCAACCAGTTTCTGTGTCGCCGATTTCACGGTTGCCAACACATTCTCGGCGGCCGCCGTGCCATCGATCACCTTCGCCGTCATACTGCCCTCCTGCCTGAATATTTCAGCGCCATGTATACACGGCGCGGAAACCGATAGGACAAGACGACGAGGATTGATAGGCCCTATGCGACAGGTTGCCGGCGTAATTGTTCAATCATTGCCGGCCTGCACTGTTTTGGCTGCCGCCTTCATGGCCTGGCGCAAGATGCCCATGTCGCCGATATGGTTGGCGAGCAGCAGGATGAGCCGCGCGTTGAGCGCGTCGCTATCCTCCTTGGAACGGCCCTCGTGCAGGCCGATCAATTCGGCGTAGAAATCGTCCGGTCTGGCGATATTGGCTTTCGTGATCAGTTCGCTCATTGCACTTATCCCCGATCCGTGTCTCTGGCCACGGCCTTGTTGAGCGCATCGCGCACCGCGGTTTCGTTGAAGCCAACCCAGCGCGCGGCGACATGCTGGTCGGGCCGGATCAGATAGACCGCGCTTTCGCGCCCGCCCAGATAACGTTCTGCCAGCGCGCCGCCTGGATCGTCCCTTGCCGACAGCGACACACGCTCGATTTCGATGCCGTCAACATCGAGGCGATCCGGCGCATCCACGTCGAACGTGACAAGCTGGAAGCAGCCGCCGAGGCGGTCGAGCAGCCAGCCCCCATCAACTCGAGCATCGCCGATCGGCGCGTCGCAAGCCGGCGAACCCGGCCGGGTGCGCGGCGGCATCTTTTCGTCATCGGGTCCGTTGAGGCTGGAACCGTCATAGGTGCATGGCACAGAAAGACGACCGGAATTGACCAGCGGACGAGCGAACTCGTAGTGCTCGGACAATTCGAGTACGGCGTCGCGGAAGGTGCGGCTAATCTCCGATTTCGGTGTGATGAAATCGGTCGAGCGGGTGGAATTCAGGATATTCTCGTCGGCGCCGTGAATACGCTCTTCATCGTAGCTGTCGAGCAGCACTTCCGGCGCCTTGCCATCGATCACCAGCTTCAGCTTCCAGACCAGATTATCGGTATCCTGCAGGCCGGAATTGGCGCCGCGTGCGCCGAAGGGCGAAACCTGATGGGCGGAATCGCCGGCGAACAGCACATGGCCGTGGCGGAACTTCGCCATGCGGCGGCACTGGAAGGTGTAGATCGACACCCATTCCAGTTCGAACTTCGCATCGTCGCCCAGAAACGCCTTCAGCCTGCGCGTGACGTTTTCCGGCTTCTTTTCTTCTTCCTTGTCGATGTCCCAGCCGAGCTGGAAATCGACGCGCCAGACATTGTCCGGCTGCTTGTGCAGCAGGGTGGACTGGCCGCGATTGAAGGGCGGATCGAACCAGAACCAGCGTTCGGTCGGGAAGTCGTCGCCTTCCATGACGATATCGGCGATGAGGAAATTGTCCTCGAAGGTGCGACCGATGAAATCGAGCCCCATCATGGCGCGGATGGGCGAACCCGCACCGTCACAGGCGATCAGCCAGTCGGCATCGATCGCGTAGGCGCCGTCCGGCGTTTCGATCTCGAGATGAACGTGGCCGTCGCGCTGGCCGACCGATTTGACCCTGTTGCCACCGCGAATCTCGATCGGCTTGCCCTCGGCATGCAGTTCGCGGACACGGTCGACCAGATATTTCTCGAAATGATATTGCTGGAGGTTGATGAAGGCCGGGCGCTTGTGGCCCCTCTCGGGGAGCAGGTTGAACTCGTAGACCTGGCGTTCGTCGAAGAACACCTTGCCGACATTCCAGACCACGCCCTTGTCGACCATCGCCTGACCGCAGCCCAGCCGGTCGAGGATTTCGAGCGGACGCTTGGCAAAGCAGATGGCGCGTGAACCCCAGCTCACCTTGTCGTTTTCATCCAGAATGACTACCGGTACGCCACTTGTCGCCAGATCGATGGCAGCCGCCAGACCGACCGGTCCGGCGCCGACCACGACGACCGGATGGCGCACGGGAGCCACCGGGTCCTGATCGGCCGAACGCTGATATGGATAAAGCGGGGTTTCGAAAATCCGTGCCATGTCTCCTCCCAGAAAGGTTCTCAGCCTTCCTGCAGCGCGTCCCACATCTGGCGGTCGCGTTCGGCGGTCCAGATCCGCGGCGTGTCGATGTCGCGGGCCTCGTCATAGGCGCGGGCGACGTTGAACGGCAGGCAGTGTTCATAGATGGCGTAATCGGAGAATTTCGGATCGCAGGCGGCGCGGGCAGCGTCCCAGGCTTCCTTTAGCGATCCACCGCGCTTTGCGACCCTGGCGACGGGATTGTAGGTCGAGCGCAGGAAGTCTCCGGTCAGGTCGAGCGCATCGTTGACCCTGCCCGAACCGACGAGTGCATCGCCACGGCCGGGCGCGATGGCATCGACCTGCCATTTCCTGATATTTTCCAGCGTCGCCGGCCAGTCGTGGAAATGGCCGTCGCCGCAATAGCAGGCGGATCTGTACTCGACGATGTCGCCGGTGAACATGACGTTTGCGTCCGGCACATGGGCGACGATGTCACCAGTCGTGTGGGCGCGGCCGAGGAACATCAGATCAACGCGGCGCTTGCCGAGATAGATTGTCATGCGATCGGTGAAGGTGGTGGTCGGCCAGGTGAGCGGCGGGACCTGGTCGATGGAATCGTAACCGGCAAACAGACGCGGGAAGCGCATGAATTCCGACTCGCGGTCCTCGGCACCACGCTCGACGACCATGGAGCGTGCCTTGGCGCTCATGATGATGGCCGGCGCGTGATAGGCGGAGGCGCCGAGCACGCGCACAGCGTGATAATGGGTCAGCACCAGATGGCTGATCGGCTTGTCGGTGACGGAGCGCACCTTCTCGATCACTTTGCCCGCCAGTTCGGGCGTCGCCTGCGCCTCGACGATCATCACGCTGTCATCGCCGATGATCACGCCGGTATTGGGATCGCCCTCGGCGGTGAAGGCCCAGATGTCGCGGCCGATCTCGTTGAAGGATATCTTCTTTTCGGCGAGATCGCCGGCGGACGCGAATTGCTTGGTCATTTTTCTTCTCCGAACGAATAAGCCAATTCGACCGAACCACCCGGCCAGACGCGACTGCCGGTCAGTTCGAGCCTACGCATGGCACCGTCGGCGAATACCAGCGGCCCGGAGCCGACGATGATTGGCATGATGAAAACGCGAACATGATCGAACATGCCGGCATCCAGTGCCGAACGCTGCACGATCCCGCCACCCAGGATCCAGATGGTCCCGTGGCCGGCTTGCTCGATCCTTCTTCTCAGCGCGGGATAGTCCGGCGACACGGCGACGACGTCACCGCGTTCGGTGTCCAGCGGGCGGTTGGTGACCACATAAGCGGTTTTTCCGCTGTAGGCCCATTCATGGTTCGCGACGATCCAATCATAGGTCCTGCGCCCCATCACCAGACCATCGATGCCATCGTAGAAGGCATCATAATCGGTCTTCATCTCCTCCGGCATGCCGAGTGCGAGCAGCCAGCCCAGATCGTCACCGCTGGCGGCGATACGCCCGTCGAGACTCATGGCGATGTAGCCGACGTATCGCGTCAAGATTTTTCCACCTTCTGCTCGATCGCACCGAATATCGAATGGCCGTGCGCGTCCTTCATCTCGATTCTGACAATGTCACCAAATCTGAGGAACGGCGTCTTCGGCCCGCCGGTCTCGATCGTCTCGATGGTGCGGATTTCGGCGATGCAGGAATAGCCGACACCGCCTTCGGCGATCGGCTTGCCTGGCCCGCCGTCGAGCTTGTTCGATACCGTGCCCGAACCGATGATCGAGCCGGCGCAAAGCGGCCGGGTCTTCGCTGCATGAGCAATGAGCGTAGCGAAGTCGAAGGTCATGTCGACGCCCGCATCGGCCCGGCCGAAGGGCTTGCCGTTCAGATCGACGTTGAGCGGCAGATGCAGTTTGCCGCCGTCCCAGGCGTCACCCAGTTCATCCGGCGTGGCGGTGACCGGCGAAAAGGCCGAGGAAGGCTTCGACTGGAAGAAGCCGAAGCCTTTGGAAAGTTCGGCGGGGATCAGGCCGCGCAGGCTGACATCGTTGACCAGCATGACGAGGCGGATCGCCTCGCGCGCCTGTTTGGTGCCGGCGCCGGCCGGTATGTCATCGACGATCACGGCAACCTCGCCCTCCATGTCGATGCCCCATGCTTCGTCAGCCATGCGGATCGGATCTCGGGGGCCAAGGAAGGAATCCGAACCACCCTGATACATCAGCGGATCGGACCAGAAGGTCTGCGGCATCTCGGCGCCACGCGCGCGGCGAACCAGTTCGACATGGTTCACATAGGCCGATCCGTCAGCCCACTGATAGGCGCGCGGTAGCGGCGAAAGACAATCGTGTTCATGGAATCGTTCAGACGGCACCGAGCCGTGCTCGAGGCTTTCGGCGAGCGCGGCCAGTTTCGGTGCCGCTTCCGCCCAATCGTCGAGCGCGGCCTGCAAGGTCGGCGCAATGTCGGCAGCGTCGGTGCAGCGTGTCAGATCGCGCGAAACGACGACCAGCTTTCCGTCGCGTGTGCCGTTTTTCAGTGTTGCCAGTTTCATGTCCGAATTTCTCCCGCCCGGATGATCGGCTTGCGTTCGTCCAGCCGATTACGTTCTAGTCGCATATCTGCCGGCCGTAATCACGCTGTATCGAGAAACAATCCATGTCCCGATCGAATATCCGCATCACCATCCTGACGCTCGTCATCGTCGCAGCGACCGCAGCCACCCTGCTGGCGATGGGCAGGGTGCCGATCTGCAAATGCGGCACGGTAAAACTATGGCATGGCGTGGTGGCAAGCTCCGAGAACTCGCAGCATCTGACCGACTGGTACACCTTCTCCCACATCATCCACGGTCTCGTCTTCTTCGCGGTCCTCAGTCTCTTGCGCTCGAAACTCACGGTCGGGGTCCGGTTCCTGATTGCGCTCGTCATCGAGTGCGGCTGGGAGATCACCGAAAACACCAATGCGATCATCGAGCGCTACCGGGCGGTGACGATCTCGCTCGACTATTACGGCGACAGCGTGATCAATTCCACCGCCGATATCGCGGCGATGATCCTCGGCTTCTGGCTGGCGGCAAAACTGCCAGTGCGCTACAGCGTGGCGCTCGCGATCGCACTCGAACTGTTTTCGATGTGGATGATACGCGACGGACTTGTCCTCAACGTGCTCATGCTGCTCTGGCCACTCGACGCGGTACGCGAGTGGCAAGCCGGAATCTAGGTCGTGCATTCATAGAGGGTTCGGAGCATGGTTGGTCGAAAATCGTTCAGTTTCAGGAGCAGAACCGACGACAGGCAGGCCACATTCCGAGGCTCTCGACGTTCGGCTGACACAGGGTCAACGCTCCTGACCCTTACCGTAATAGGCCTCGATACGCGACTGAATAAGTTCGAAGCAGATCGACATGATCCAGTAGATGATCGCGGCGGCGATCAGCATTTCGAAGACGCGGAAATCGCGCTTGCCGATGATCTGCGCGGTCTTAGTCAGTTCCCATACGCCCATGACCGACACCAGCGAGGAATCCTTGAGCATGGCGATGAACTGGTTGCCGGTCGGCGGAACGATCAGGCGCATGGCCTGCGGAAAGATGATCTTGCGGAAAGTCATGCCGGGTTTGAGACCAAGTGCCTTGGCGGCGTCGTGCTGGCCCTCCGGCACACCCAGAATGCCGGCCCGGAAGATCTCGGCCATGTAGGCGCCGTAACAAAGCGAAAGTGCGAGAATGCCGGAGGGAACCGCGTCCATTGCGAATTGCGGTCCGAGTTGCGGCAGGCCGATATAGATCAGATAGACCTGCAGCAGCAGCGGCGTGCCGCGGAAAAACGAAATGTAGAAGGTGGAGACCGCATAGGCCGGTCCCGAATCCGACAAACGTCCCAGCGCCGCCGACAGCGCCAGAATGCAGGCGAACAGGATAGAGATCATCGATACGTATAGTGTCGTTACCGCACCGGTGGTGATCAGATAGGTGAGATTAGTCTCGCCCGACCGGTTGGTTTCGAACCAGACACCGAGATCGCGGCCGAAACTGTTGATCAGAAAGACGAACAGCAGCAGAAGTTCGACCCAGATAAACGCCACCTGGATCGGAAAGGGCAATGTGCGCAGAAGCAGGATGTTGACGGTGATGACCGCGGCCAGAAGGATCGCGACGGCGATGTTCAGCAACCAGGAAGGTTCGCCGCCCACGCCGGCGGCACTGCCAAGGAGCGGCACGAACAGGGCACCGACTCGAGTGCCGCCGAGACGCATTGCCAGGAAAATAACCGCCAGGGCGACAAAAAGGATGCCGTCCCTGCGCGACAGCGCCATCCGGTCGATCCATGGCACGACCGGGGGATCCGGCCGTGCCATAGGCGCTTCCGCCATATTACTTCACCGAGGTGAGGTCGGTTCCGTACCACTTCTCCGACAGCTTGGTCAGCGTGCCGTCCTTGTGCATTTCATCGACGATTTCGGTGATCTTGGCGTCGAACTCCGCATCACCCTTGTCGGTGGCGACGGCCAGCGGTTCATAGAAGGCCGGAGCACCGACCACCTTCATCGGATAGCCGTTCTTGATCGCTTCCTGGATGGTTGGCAGCGCGGAGAAAACCGCATCGAGGCGCACACCGTCGCCGAGACGCAGGTCGTCGAAGGCGTTGGTATCGGTTTCGTAGGTTTTGATCTCGCCGGCGGTGACCTGATATTCGAATGGCGGCACGCCTTCGGCGTCGATCACCAGATCCTTGTTGAGATAGGCGTCATAGGTGCAGCCGCCGCATGAACCGATGACCTTGCCATTGAGGTCGGCGATCTTCGATACCTTGGAATCGGTGTGCACGGCGAAGGAGGCCGGCGTGTAATAGTAAACGGCCGGGAAGTTGAGCACCTTGGCGCGTGCCTTGGTCGGCGTCATGGACCCGACCGACATGTCCCAGCGGCCGGACCAGCCGCCTGCGGTGATGACTTCCCATGCCGGCGTGACGAGCTTCAGTTCCACGCCCATGCGCTTGGCGACTTCCTTGCCGACATCGACGTCGAAACCATCCATCTCGTTCTTGTCGTTGAGGAAGGATTGCGGCGGATACTCAGGATCGGAGGACATAGTCAACGTCTTGGTCGACATCACCCGGTCAAGTGTTTCTCCGGCAAATGCCGGTGCGGCAGCCAGTGCAATTGCTGCGGCGAAAATAGTCAGTCGCGAAAATGACATTGAACCCTCCGTACGCTGTTTATCGGCGAAGACTAGCAGAAAAAGACGATTGCACCAGACCAAACAGACCCGCATTTCGGCACCCTGCGAAACTGCCTGATTGCCAGGTCAATGTCGGATGATCGGCGAATTGTTCATCATCAGCCATGCCATCATGGTCGCGAGCGAAACCCGTTCAGGCGGCAGACAAGATCGTCACCGATATGCCCGACCGTACCGGCTTCCCGCCCTTCCGCCTGAACAGGCTGGAGACAGCGCTCGAACTCGGCGAGAAGGGCTGATTTGCGGGTGGTGAGACCGGCGGTGCAATCTGGTTAACGCCACCTTAAGGCTTACGCGTTTCAGTACAGTGTCGGGACGCGGAAAGTTGCTGCACAGGTGGGGTCGCAGCGACCTGCCGGTTTCGATTCGCCTAGGCGGGGGGTGCGAGGGCAGTTTCATGTCCGTCAGGGGTGGACGGGCGAGAAAATGTCTCTCGCACCTCATCCAACTAGGGTCTGTGGGGATTTTCCCTATTGCGTGGCGGCGAAACCGTTGTCATCGAGATAGCGCAGGATCAATTCGGCCGCTTCTTCGGCCGAGAACGATACGGTGTCGACTACAATTTCGGCTTGTTCCGGTGGTTCGTAGGGCGAATCGATGCCGGTGAAATTCTTGATCTGACCGGCCCGCGCCTTGGCGTAGAGGCCCTTGACGTCTCGCTCCTCGGCCACGGCAAGCGGCGTGTCGACATGAATCTCGATGAACTCGCCTTCCGGCATCAGTTCGCGCGCCATGCGCCGCTCGGAGCGGAAGGGCGAAATGAAAGACACCAGCGTGATCAGGCCGGCATCGGCCATCAGACGGGCCACTTCGGCAACGCGGCGGATGTTCTCGACGCGGTCGGCATCGGTGAAGCCCAGATCCTTGTTGAGGCCGTGGCGCACATTGTCGCCGTCGAGCAGATAAGTGTGGCGGCCGATTGCGGCGAGCTTCTTCTCGACGATGTTGGCAATCGTCGACTTGCCGGAGCCGGACAGACCTGTAAACCACAGCACCGCCGGCCTCTGGTGCTTCATCTCGGCGCGCGTCTTCTTGCCGATATCGACGGCCTGCCAGTGAATGTTGGCCGAGCGGCGCAGCGCGAAATGGATGAGGCCCATGCCGACCGTCGCATTGGTCAGCCGGTCGATCAGGATGAAGCCGCCTGTGTCGCGGTTGTCCGCATAGGCATCGAAGGGGATGCGCCGGTCGAGCGCGATGTTGCACACCGCGATCTCGTTCAACCCAAGCTTGGTGGCGGCGAGGTGTTCGAAGGAATTGACGTCGGTCTTGTATTTTAGCGTCGTGACGGTGGCCTGCACGGATTGCGGCCCGATCTTCATGATGTAGGGTCGGCCGTGCAGCATGGGCTCGTTGGCCATCCAAAGGATCGTCGTCTCGAACTGGTCGGCAACTTCGGCGGGCGCACCTGCCGCAACGATCATGTCGCCACGAGAGATGTCGACCTCGTCGGTGAGCGTCAGCGTCACCGACTGGCCGGCAATTGCTTCGTCGAGGTCACCATCCCGCGTGACAATTCGCGCGACCGTGCTCTGGCGTCCCGAGGGCAGGATGCGCACGGCATCGCCCGGCTTGACCGTGCCGGAAGAGACCTGTCCGGCAAAGCCGCGGAAATCGGAACTCGGCCGGTTCACCCACTGGACGGGATAGCGCAGGGGCCTTGCCATCGTCCGATCCTCGACCTCGACCGTCTCGAGGTGATCGAACAGGACCGGTCCCTGCCACCAGTTCATGTTGTCGCCGCGCGCAATGACGTTGTCACCCTTCAGGGCCGACATCGGAATGGCGGTGATCTCGAAAGGCAGTTCGCCGTCGCCGATGCCGGCAGGCGTGAGGCCGGAAGCAAAGGCACGGTAATCGGCCACGATATCGTCGAAGACCACCTGGTCGTAGCCGACAAGGTCCATCTTGTTGACGGCGAGCACCACATGGCGAATGCCGAGCAGCGAAACGATGAACGAATGGCGGCGGGTCTGGGTGAGCACGCCCTTTCGCGCGTCCACCAGGATCACCGCCAGATCGGCTGTCGATGCGCCCGTCGCCATGTTGCGGGTATACTGCTCGTGACCTGGCGTGTCGGCGACGATGAACTTGCGTTTGTCGGTGGAAAAGAAGCGATAGGCAACGTCGATGGTAATACCCTGTTCGCGCTCGGAAGCAAGCCCGTCGACCAGCAGCGCGAAGTCGATATCGTCGCCCTGCGTGCCGAATTTCGCCGAATCGCTCTCAAGCGCGGCAAGCTGATCCTCGAAGATCATCTTCGACTCGTACAGCATGCGTCCGATCAGGGTGGACTTGCCGTCATCGACGCTGCCGCAGGTGATGAAGCGCAGCAGCGATTTGTTCTCGTGGGAGGCGAGATAGGCGAGGATGTCGCTGCCGATGAGTTCGGAAATATGGCTCATCAGAAATAGCCTTCCTGCTTCTTCTTCTCCATCGAAGCGGCCTGGTCGTGGTCGATCACCCGGCCCTGACGCTCCGACGTCGTGGTCAGCAGCATTTCGCGGATGATGTCGGGCAAGGTTGCCGCCTCGCTCTCGATCGCGCCGGTCAGCGGGTAGCAGCCAAGCGTGCGGAAGCGCACTTTTCTTGTCTGCGGTACCTCGCCGGGCTTGAGCGGAATGCGCTCGTCGTCGACCATGATCAGCGTGCCATCGCGCTCGACCACTGGGCGCTCGGCGGCGAAATAGAGCGGGACGATGGGGATTTCCTCGGAATAGATGTATTGCCAGATGTCAAGTTCGGTCCAGTTCGACAGCGGAAAGACGCGGATTGATTCACCGGGCGCCTTGCGGGCATTGTAGGTCTTCCAAAGTTCCGGGCGCTGGTCCTTCGGGTCCCAGCGGTGATCTTCGGTGCGGAAGGAGAAGATGCGCTCCTTGGCGCGCGATTTTTCCTCGTCGCGCCGCGCGCCGCCAAACGCCGCGTCGAAGCCGTATTTGTCGAGCGCCTGCTTCAGCGCCTGCGTCTTCATCACCTCGGTGTGGACGGCCGAACCGTGGCTGAACGGACCGATACCCTTTTCCACCCCCTCCTTGTTGACATGGACGAGCAGCTTCAGGCCGAGACGGGCAACCGTCTCGTCGCGGAAACGGATCATGTCGGCGAATTTCCATGTCGTGTCGACATGCAGCAGCGGAAAGGGCGGCAGGGCCGGATAGAACGCCTTCATGGCGATGTGGAGCATCACCGCGCTGTCCTTGCCGATCGAATAGAGCATGACCGGGTTTTCGCACTCGGCCACGACCTCGCGCATGATGTGGATCGTCTCGGCTTCCAGTCTCTGGAGATGCGTCAGCATGGTACCTGCTAGGTGGTGACGCGACTGCCTCAGGCGGGCACGCGCTTGAACTTCGTTCCGGGGGTATAGGCGATGAAAAAGGGATTGAGGTAGTTTGGCTTACCATATTTGAGCGGCGCGCCGGAAATTTCTTCCACCATTCCGCCTGTCGCGGCAAGAACGGCATGGCCGGCGGCTGTGTCCCATTCCATGGTGGGGCCGTAGCGCGGATAAAGATCGGCTTCACCAGCCGCCAGCAGACAGAATTTCAGCGACGAACCGGCGCTGGTGAAGCTGGAGACCGGGTTGGCGTCGACGAAAGCCTGCGTCTCGAGCGTGAGATGGGAGCGGCTGGCGACGACGATCAGCGCATCGTTGTCAGGCTTGCGCGGTGCAAGCGGTTTGCGCGGACCACCAGTCGAAGGCATTTCGAATGCGCCCTCGCCCACCTTGCCGGCAAAAAGCCTGCCCACCGCCGGTGCGCAGACGACGCCTGCGACCGGTGTGCCAGATTCGACAAGCGCGATGTTGACGGTGAACTCGCCCCTGTTCTTGACGAATTCCTTGGTGCCGTCGATCGGGTCGACCAGGAAAAAGCATTCGCCCACAAAGCCAGGCGCATGGCTTTCGGCGCGCTCCTCGGTCACCACCGGAATGTCGGGAAAGGCCTTCTCCAGACCCTCGCAAAGGTACTGGTCCACTTCCAGATCGGCGACGGTGAGCGGGCTGTTGTCGGCCTTGGCCATGACGTTTTCCAACCGGCCATGATGGCGCATGGCGATGTCGCCGCCCTCGCGCGCCAGTTCGCACAAGATTTCAATCAGATCGCCGGTGATCCTGGTCAATGGACAAACGCCTTTCGCGGGAGAAAAATTGGACAGGAGAGGCTTTGCCCAAAATCATTCACAAGATCAACCGCGATGCCTATTTAACGTAAATTCCGCCACATTCGTGGCGCTTGGGAAACAAGCTATTTCACGCTGGCCGGCCAATGATACAGATTCGCACCGCCAACAAGGCCGATCTCGCCACGCTTCGGGCGATCGAAGCGCACAGTTTCAAATCCGACCAGCTATCGGGCCGCTCTTTCGCCGAAGCCATCAAACTCGATCACCATGTGCTGCTGGTCGCGGCGAACGAGGAAGACAGGGCACTCGGCTATGCGCTCCTCCATTTCCGCGCCAGGGCCGGGCATGGGCGGCTCTATTCCATCGCGGTCGACGACAACAGTCGCGGATCGGGCATCGGACGCGACCTTCTGGCTGCCGCCGAGGCCGAGACGGCACGGCGAAAGCTGCCGCGCCTTCGCCTGGAGGTACGGCGCGACGACCCGATCACACAGGCGTTCTACCAGCGCCACGGCTATGGCGCGCGCAAGATCATGACCGGTTATTACGAGGATGGCGGCGACGCGATCCAGATGGAAAAGAGCCTGTCGGCAACCGCCGATGGTACACTGCCGGGCGTGCGCCATCCCTCGATCGTCATGGTGGTCGGAAGGGCGCAGGACAGGAAGCCGCTGGAAGAAACAGCGAAATCGCTCAATGTCCGTCTGATCTCGGCGGCGGACTATCTGACACGGCCGGAGATCGCAGCCGGCGCGAGACAGGTCATCAATCTGTGCCCGGTTGAGGATTATCTCAGCCAGGGCTACTACGTTTCGCTGCTCGCCGAAGCCCGCGCCCAGCGCGCCATCCCCAACATGGACACGGTGACGGGGCTGGCCTGGAAAAAACTCTACAAGAACTATCTCGGCGAACTGACCGCGCTCCTCAAAGACCGGGTGCCGGCCGATCTTGCAGCGAGCGACCGCGGGCAGGCTAAGATCGCCATTGAAATCTATTTCGGCCAGGCCGAGGCCGAATGGGCGCGGCGCATGGCGGCACGCGCCTATCGCCTGTTTCCGGCGCCCGTGCTCGAAGTGATGATGAGCCGGCACAGACAAGGCTGGGAGGTCGACTATATCTGGCCGCTGTCGATCGCCAGCGTCTCGGCCACGGACATGCCGCGTTTCCTCGCCTGTCTCGGCGACTACTGCCACAGCCGGCGCAATCCCGGCTTCAGACGCAGGCGCTCAGCTTTCGACCTCGCCATCCTGGTCAATCCGAAGGAAGCCTTTCCGCCCTCCACCGAGCAGGCCATCCGCAATTTCATCCGTGCCGCCGACCGCCAGAATATCCAGGCCGAAGTGATTGGGCGCAAGGAACTGGGCCGGCTGTCGAGCTTCGATGCACTGTTCATCCGAGAGACGACCAATATCGACAACCACACCTTCACCTTCGCGCGCATGGCGGAAGCCGAGGGCATGCCGGTGATCGACGATTCGGTGTCGATCCTGCGCTGCTCCAACAAGGTCTATCTGCGCGAGGCGATGGCGCGCGCCCATATCGCCACACCGAAAACGGCGATGGTCACGAAGTCAACGCTGAAAGACGCAGTCGCCGGCATGCCGTTTCCTGTCGTGCTGAAGATACCCGACGGGTCGTTCTCGCGCGGCGTCGTCAAGGTCAAGGACCAGCATGAATACGCCGAACAGGCCGCAAAAATGCTGGAGGATTCCTCCATCATCCTGGCCCAGGAATTCCTGCCGACCGAATTCGACTGGCGCATCGGCGTGCTTGACGGCAAGGCATTGTTCGCCTGCAAATACGCGATGGCGCGCGGCCACTGGCAGATCTACAACCACAAGTCCACCGGCAAGACCGACAGCGGCGGCTTCGAGACCTGCGACATCGCAAATGTGCCCGAAAGAATCGTCAGCACCGCCGTCAGGGCTTCACTGCAGATGGGCAGGGGGCTCTATGGCGTCGATCTGAAGGAAATCGATGGATCGCCTGTCATCATCGAAGTCAACGACAATCCCAATATCGATAACGGAATCGAGGACAAGGTCGCAGGCGAAGTCCTGTACGATGCGGTCATATCCGTTTTTCGCGAACGCATCCTCGTCTCGCGCGGTCTTGGCGCTCAGGTCGGCGAGAACGCAGCGAGGACCTGATGGGCAAGAATTTCCGGTTATCGCCCACGCTCAATTAACCGGCATGCACTAAATTTAGGCTTCAAAGCATGCCTCGACGTGCAGTAGGCTTGGCCCATGTAACGGACCGGGGCGCATGGACGGAAGAGTGGTGAGTGAGACGCAGCATATCGAGATGCCTTCGGCGCTCGAAGCGAAACTGCGCAGCCATGTCGAGCATATTTATCCCGACGAGGATGCAAAGGCGCTTGCCAGACAGATCGGCGCGGCCTTCTATGAAGCGTCTTCCGTGCGGCGGCGCAGCCGCATCCCAGGCAACACGCTGTGGTCGCAACAGGACGCCATCGTCATCACCTATGCCGACACCATGATCGACGGCGAACATGTTCCCCTCGACCTGCTCAACGATTTCCTGCTGCGCCGGCTGAAAGGCAACATTACAGGCGTCCATATCCTGCCCTTCTTTCCGTGGACCTCTGATGACGGCTTCGCCATCACCAATTACTACGCGGTCGACAGCCGGTTCGGCGACTGGCACCACGTCAACCGCATCGCCGGCGAATTCAAGCTGATGGCCGATCTGGTGCTCAACCATTGTTCCAGCCAGGGGCCATGGTTTTCGAGCTACCGCCAGGGCCAGGAGCCTTATGACAAATACTTCTTCGAGGCCTCGCCCGAAGACGATCTGTCGGCGGTGGTGCGCCCGCGCACCAGTCCGCTGCTGCGCGAGGTCGAGACGGTGAACGGTACCAAATATGTCTGGTGCACGTTCAGCCACGACCAGGTCGATCTCAACTTCGCCAACCCGGACGTGCTGCTCGAATTCCTGCGCATCATGCGCTTCCACATCGATCACGGCGTGCGCACCATCCGGCTCGACGCCGTCGCATTCGTCTGGAAGGAGATCGGCACCAGCTGCATCCACCTGCCGCAGACGCACGAGATCGTGCGGATGATGCGCACGCTATGCGATTTCGCCACCGAGCCGGTGATCCTGATCACCGAGACCAATGTGCCGAACCACGAAAACCTGTCCTATTTTGGCAATCGCAACGAAGCGCATGCCATCTACAATTTCCCGCTGCCGCCGCTGGTGGTCCACGCCATGCTGGCCGGCTCGGCGCGCCATCTCAACACCTGGCAGATGGCCATGCCGCCCGCGCAGATGGGATGCGCCTATCTG
>JAJDOK010000067.1 GCA_022340185.1 Salaquimonas sp.
AACCAAAACCAATTTGATCTTTCTCGATGCCTGCCGTGACAACCCGCTGGCCGAGAATCTGGCGCGCTCAATGGGCACGCGCTCGGCGGCGGTCGGGCGGGGCCTTGCCAAGATCGGTTCGGGCGTCGGCTCGCTGATCGCTTTTTCGACCCAGCCCGGCAACGTGGCGCTCGACGGCAAGGGGCGCAACTCACCGTTTACGACGGCACTGCTCAAACATCTTGGCACACCGGGCGAGAGCATCACGGACGACCTCACCGCGGTGCGCCGCGACGTGCTCGCCGCCACCGACGGCAAGCAGGTGCCGTGGGACAATTCCTCGCTGACGGGACCGGTGGTGCTGGTCAAAAAGCCGGCCGAGCCGAAGCCGGAGGCCAGGGCAGAACCTGCATCACCCCAAGTCCCGTCCATGCCGAGCAATCTGGCGGAGATCACCTATTGGGATACGATCAAGGACTCGTCCGACAAGAGTTTCTTCGAAGCCTATCTGAAGCGCTATCCGGGTGGAAATTACGCTGATCTGGCGAAGCTCAAGATTGCCATGATCGAACGGGCCGAATCGACACGACAAGCCACGAAGGAAGCACCGGCGAATCCGGTCGAGACCGCGAAGCTGGAACAACCGGCCCCCGCCGATGCAACACCAGCGATAGCGCTCGACCCGGTGGAACTGGCCCGCGAGATGCAAACCGAACTGAACCGCCTTGGCTGTTCCGTCGGCACCGTCGACGGCGTCTGGGGGCCGGGCAGCGAACGGGCATTGAAGGACTATGCCGACCGGCAGGGCGTCAAGCTCGCGTCCACTGACCCCACCGCCGAAATTCTCGACCGGCTGAAGGCGACAACGATACGGGTCTGTCCGCTCGTCTGTGGCGCCGGGACAGAGGAGAAAAACGGGCGGTGTGTGAACGTAAGGCAGCAGGCAAATATCGACTCCCAACCCAAAGGATCGAAGCAGAAAATTTCCGAACCGCAGACGGGTCAAACTTCAGCCAGATCGGATGGAAGAACTTGTTATTTGTGTTTCCGGTCCGGTATTGGCAAGACCGAGAAAGTGTGCGCCAGGAACTACGTCGAATTGCGGGACATGCTCGGGAATGGATGCTGCAGTTGCAAGAAGCTCTGACTGTGGAGCGACGGTGCGAAACGGCAAACCGCCACGAAACATCAACAGTGAAGAAGGTCGGCTTTCCATTCGATCCGTTCGCCGGTGCCATGACGGCCTCAAGGCATCCATCCAGCCTGAGCCCGTCCTGAAGTCTCAACCGCCCAGATAAACCCGCTCCGCCCGCGGCCCGATCCGCGTGAGCACCTCGTAGCCGATCGTGCCGGCTGCCCTGGCGTAGTCTTCCAGCGCGATGGTCTTGCCGAACAGTTCGATCCATTCGGCCTTTTCGAGCACCTGCTCCGGCACGTCGGTGACGTCGAAGGCGGTCAGATCCATCGAGACACGGCCAATCAAGCGTGCCTCGAACCCGCCAATCGCGCCTTTCGCGCCGGGGCATACCTGCCGCATCGGGACGCCGGAGCCCGAGCCCGCGCGGAAATAGCTATCGGCGTAGCCGGCGCCGGCGACCGCGACCCGGCTGTCGCGCTCCAAAGTCGTGGTCGCGCCATAGCCGACCGTCTCGCCCTTTTTTGTGTTTCGGATTTGCAGAATACGCGCCTCGAAGGTGACGAAGGGTCTGGTCGGCCCCATGCCGGACGCGAGCGCCCGGCCGCCAACATTTCGCTACCGCAGGCAATCCGCTGCTTCAGCCGCCTCCGGCTCTGTGGGGTGGGCCGCAGCGTCCGGCCGCTCGGATTTCCCCGCAACGGGTAGGGTATTTCTTGACGATAAAGTTAAACCCGTTGCTTCCTTTCGTTTTGCACCCGGTGTCGCCACCGACGCCGAAGTAAAGCTCGTCATCGCCAGTAGTTTCAAAACGCTTGCCGGTACAACAGGCGTTCCATCCCATCCGGTCCTTGATGCTGTCGCCGCGAATATTCTTGATGATCTGAGTCCAGTGCAATGTCGCTCGCTGCGAGCCGCGACCGCCCTTGCATTCCGGCGGCAAGGTAAAGCTCCCCCTGGTCTCCCACAATTTCCTCAGACAGCGGTCGATCCCGGCCCTCGCATTGCGGCGGCAGTCATTGGCCTTTGACTTTCGGGAACAGGTCCCCGTCCCGACAACTGTCGCGATTCCGCTGCCTTTCCCCGGTGGAAGGAATGTCGTGTACAATCTCGCCGTGCATGATCGGGTAATATCGGCCGAAGAAACCGATGGCGTCAGGATTACGGCGATGGCAACGAACAGTATCTTCTTCAACATGGCTGGACCTTCGTTCATAAAGAGAAAGCGAAATCAACTGGTACAAATTTGGGTGATCGCAGATAGTCTATCCGATCCAGGCCGCGTGGCCCAGCTTGTTAACTTGAAAATTTTGTTTCGGTCCTGACCTGTGTGAATTCGATTTGGATAATCAATCCCGATCTGTCGATTGGTCGATTGCCGGGAATATTCTTCTATCACCTTGAAGTTGGCGCGGAATTTGCCAGGCGAATGTCGGGCAAGCGCCGGGGTTGCCATTTCACGCAATCGTCCGCCAAGCGGCTGATTCAGGTCCGCGTATAACCCTCTCCGGACTCTTTGAACGATGCACGCATTGCGGATCGTGGTTCCTGTGCTAACGTTTAAGTAGCTGCCCGCTGGCTCTTGTCCCCGAAAGTGAGGAAAGACCATGGAAACCGAACTCCAGGCCGCAGGAACCCCGCCACTCCCGACGCTTGACGCCGCAATTCGCACGCTTGTCATGCGCAATCTGCCGTGGCTGGGCACGACCATCATCATATCCATCATCTTCTGGTGGCTGGGCCCGGTCGGGGCAGCGTGGTGGGCAGTCCCGGTGCTGTTGTGCGCGGGGTTGTGGCTGGTCCTGCAGGGGGTCGACGAACGGGCCGACCTCAAGGCAATCTCGAATGAAGAATCCCTGCAGGAGGGGCAATGGGTAGCCATTTGCGGCAAAGCCGTCGCAATGGAGAAAACGGACAGTGAAATCCTTGCCTACCGCCTTGAGATCTATGACAGGTTCCTCCGCAATGGAGGGCTGACCCTGAGACAGCGCTATGACAGTTTCTTTCTACGGCCAATAGCGCTTGAGACCGACGGCAGCGTTGTGCCGCTCGCCGGTTTTCCCGACATGGTTCACTATCATGAGGGGACGCTTTCGGACGAAATGATCGCCAATGCAACGGCGTCCGCCTATCAGTGTCCCTACTGGATGCCGCCCTATCTTGGATGCGAGATCACGCTGTCCGGCGTGCGCGACCGGGTCCGGACCAGCCTGCGCTATCGAGACGAGGAAGACGCCAGCGACCGCGAAATCAAATCCCGGATTTTGAACGCAGGTGACCAGATCTGCGTTTTCGGCATCTGGCGCGATGGTGAGCTTCACCCTTCGAAAAAGCGTCCAAGGGGCCTGCCGGTCCATGCCGGAACCGCAACGCAGGTTCGCGAACATTTGGGCGACACCAGCAAATTCGTGATGGGACTCGGTGCCGTTCTGCTGGTGAGCGCACTGGCCTGGGCGATCTGGTCGCTGATCTAGTACCAGCTTCCCGCACGTATCAAGGTTGTCTGGTGAAGTGCGGCGAACGACCTTATCGAGCGCAAAGCAGCCCACGCCTCCACCCACTTCCTCACCCGCCCAGATAAACCCGCTCAGCCCGTGGCCCGATGCGCGTCAGCACTTCGTAGCCGATCGTGCCGGCAGCATTGGCATAGTCTTCCAGCGCGATCGTGTGGCCGATCAGTTCGATCCATTCGGCTGCTTCGAGCACCTGCTCCGGTACGTCGGTGACGTCGAAGGTCGTTAAATCCATCGAGATGCGGCCGAGGATTGGAAGGACATGCCCGCCGATGGCGCCCTTGGCGCCGGTGCAGACTTGCCGCATGGCAACGCCGGAACCTGATGCGGCACGAAAATAACCGTCGGCGTAGCCGGCGCCGGCGACCGCGATCCGGCTGTCGCGCTCCAAAGTCTTGGTCGCGCCATAGCCGACCGTCTCGCCCTTTTTTGTGTTTCGGATTTGCAGAATACGCGCCTCGAAGGTGACGGCGGGCGCGATTGGCCCCATCCCCGATGAAAGCGCCTGGCCGCCATAAAGCGCGATGCCCGGTCGGGTCAGGTCGCATGCCATACCCGCATCGGCCAGCACGCCAGCCGAATTGGCGAGTGAGGCGGCCACCTCCGGAAACATCATGCGAATTGTATCGAAGCGACGCTTTTGTTCGCCGTTCAGCCGGTGAGACGGCATGTCGGCGCATGCCAGATGGCTCATGATCAGCACCGGGTCGATGCCGTCGAGCAGTCCGGGTTCGGTAAAAATGCGTTTGGCTTCGCCGGCCTCGATGCCGAGCCGGCTCATGCCGGTGTCGAAATGCAGCGCGCAGGGCAGGGGCCTGCCGGCTTTCGTTGCGACTTGCTGCCAGGTCTCGATTTCGCCAAGGCTGTTCAGCACCGGGATGAGACCGTGCTTGAGATAGGCGTCAGCCGTCGCCGGGCCCAAGCCGGCAAGGACGAAAAGGCGCCCGGTTTTAGTGGCCTTGCGAACTTCGATTGCCTCGCCGGGCAGGGCGGCGAAGAAGGTTTTGCAGCCAGCCGCCGCCAGCGCCGGCACAACCTTGGCAGCACCCAATCCGTAGGCGTTGGCCTTGACCGCCGCGCCGGTTTCCGCGCCGTGCGCCAATGCATCCAGGGCGCGCCAGTTGCCGGCGATGGCGCCCAGATCGATGGTCAGGCGGGTTGTCGCCAGCAATGCATCGGTGTCAGTCATGCCGCCCGTTATTCATGCCGCCCGTTATTCATGCCGATCGGGAAGATGGTCTTCCTCGGCAAGGTCGGAGAAGCGGGTGAACATTGCCTGGAAACCGAGCTTGGCCGTACCCGTCGGACCATGGCGCTGCTTGGCGATGATAACTTCCGCCTTGCCCTCGGCCATGCGCATGTCCGCCTCCCATTTGAACCATTCCTCGGAGCCTTCCTTCGGCTCGCGATTCTTCAGGTAATATTCCTCGCGATAGATGAACAGCACCACGTCGGCATCCTGCTCGATGGAACCCGATTCACGCAGATCGGAGAGCTGAGGCCGCTTGTCGTCGCGGCTTTCCACCTGGCGCGACAATTGCGACAGCGCGATGATCGGAATGTTGAGTTCCTTGGCGAGCGCCTTCAGCCCTGTGGTGATCTCGGTCACCTCCTGAACGCGGTTGTCGCCGACGCGCTTGTGACCCTGCATGAGCTGGATGTAGTCGACCATCAGCACATCGAGGCCGCGCTGGCGCTTCAGCCGCCTCGCGCGGGCCGCCAATTGGGCAATCGATATGCCGCCGGTTTCATCGATATAGAATGGAATGCGCTGCATCTCCTGGGCGCAATAGGACAGTTTCTCGAAATCGGGTTCTGTAATTTCGCCTCGGCGTATCTTGCTGGAGGCGATCTCCGTCTGTTCCGAGATGATGCGTGTGGCCAATTGTTCGGCGGACATCTCCAGGCTGAAGAAGCCGACCACACCGCCATCGGCCGCCTTTGGCGTGCCGTCCGCTTCGGTGTCGGGGATGTAATTATGGGCGATGTTGAAGCCGATATTGGTGGCAAGCGACGATTTGCCCATGCCGGGCCGGCCGGCCAGAATGATCAGGTCGGAAGGCTGCAAGCCGCCCATGCGCGAATCGAGCGCATGGATGCCCGTGGCGATACCCGAAAGCCCGCCCTCGCGTTGATAGGCGGCGCTCGCCATGTCGATGGCGGTGTTGATGGCGCTGCCGAAATCATGAAAGCCGCCGTTATACTGACCGGTCTCGGCCAGTTCGAACAGACGGCGTTCGGCGTCCTCGATCTGGCCGGTCGGCGGCATGTCGACGGGCGCGTCATAGGCGATATTGACCATGTCCTCGCCGATGGTGATCAACTGGCGGCGGGTAAAGAGGTCATAGATCGAGCGGCCATAATCCTCGGCATTGATGATGGTGACCGCTTCGGCCGCCAGCCGCGCCAGATATTGCGCCACGGTCAACTCGCCGCCGACCTTTTCGTCGGCCGGCAGGAAGGTCTTGATCGTCACCGGGCTGGCGTGCTTGGCCGCCCTGATCATGTCGGAGGCGACCTTGAAGATCTGGCGGTGCAGCGGCTCCATGAAATGGTCGGGTTTGAGGAAGTCCGACACCCGGTAATAGGCGTCGTTGTTGACCAGGATGGCCCCCAGCAGCGCCTGTTCGGCCTCGATATTGTGCGGGGCCATGCGGTAGGTGGTTTCGTTGTTGGTCACCAGTCGCGGTGCTGCTTCGGCCATTTCCCTGTTTCGTCCTCGAATAGCTTGTGGGCAGCCCCCCGATATGGCCACCACCGTCAAAGAAGGGAATCGTCGTTAACGATCCGTTAAGATCGACACCTACGCGCTTTGCAGCTCGTTGCCACGTCATTCCTGCGCCGGCGCAAACCTTGTCACGCTATCAACACCAATTCACAGCGATGGCGACTTAGCCTCTCGGGTGGCATCGAATGGGATGGACAATCGCCGACGAATGGTCCTCACGCACATCGTGTGATTCGAATGGCGTAATTCTGACACCAACAGGATCGAAAGGCACGACCATACCAATCGCCGCTCGCCGGCAATGAGGCTTAATTCCGAAATGAACACCCTCGCCATGCCCGGACAGGTCCGAGGATGACGCCGGGCTATCGGTTGGGTGCCGGTTCCCGTATTGCAAAACGGGCGCGGCCCTGGCCACGCCCGTTCGATGCATGTGCGGAAAGCTGCCGGCTTATTCGGCGGGTTTTTCTTCCTCGTCCGAACCGGCTTCTTCCCCGTTCTCCTCGGAGGCAGCCTCCGTCGCGCTTTCGGATTCTTCATCGGCTTCCCCGGATTCGGCGGAAAGCGCCTCGATCGCCTCTTCGGGATTGTCGAACAGTTCGGCCAGATCGGCTTCTTCCTCGTCTTCTGCCGCTTCCATGGCTGCGCGTGAGGTCAGATCCTCACCCTTGGCCTGGCGCGCAGCCTCGTCCTCGGAGCGGGCGACGTTGACCGTGATGGTCGATTCCACTTCCGGATGCAGGACGATCGCGACCTCGTGCAGGCCGATGACCTTGATCGGCATCTTGAGGCTGACCTGCGAACGGCCGATTTTGAAACCGTTTTCGTCGAGGACTGTGGCGATGTCGCGTGCGGCGACCGAGCCGTAGAGCTGACCGGTTTCGCCGGCGGCGCGCACCAGTACGTAGGACGTGCCGTCAAGCTTGTCGTGGACGGCGCTGGCCTCGTTCTTGCGCTCCAGATTGCGCGCCTCAAGTTCGACGCGCTGGGAATCGAACTTGGCCTTGTTGGCGTCGTTGGCGCGCAGCGCCTTGCCCTGCGGCAGCAGGAAATTGCGGGCGAATCCGTCCTTGACGCGGACGGTGTCGCCCATCTGGCCGAGGCGCGGAATGCGTTCGAGCAGGATGACTTCCATTTGTGTGTTCCTTTCTTGCGATGTCTGTCTAGTGAAGGGTTGTGGGGTGTGTGCGATCCGGCGGTCGCCGGGCAGGCGGTGTCGGCGGCATCCTGTTCCTGCGCTTGATGGCGCGACGAACGCCGATGCCTGCGAAGACCAGGAGTGGGAAGGAAAACAGGATCAGGACGAGGTAGGAGACGAACAGCATGACGCCGCGCCCCGGTCGGCCGCGGCTGACATAATGCAGTTCAGCCAGGCCGATCAGGCCGAACCCGGCAGTGCCGATGCCGGCCGCCACAGCCGCGATTTCGTAGGCAGGTCCGGCAAACAGCACCATGCCGGTAATGCCGGCAACCGGCAGCGCCAGCGCCTCGACGGGCAGGTTCGCCGTCGCCGCGATGTCCTCGGCCGGCCGCGCCAGCCGTCCCGATTGGCGCACGATCATGGCCGACAGGTGCATGACCAGCACATGCAGCATCAACCATATCGCGGGAATGACGATCGGTATCAGTGCGGCATAGATGGCGGCGCGATTTTTCAGATCGTCCGGACCGGGCATTGCGGTGTCCGGATTGCTCTTGAACGCTTCGCCCATCACCTGCGTGAAAATCGCCGCGACACGCTCGCCCGAAAAGCCGATGGCCCATCCGCTCACGATGAAGCCGACGACAAGTGCGAGCATCAGACGCAGCAGAATGCCGGAAAGCGGAAACCACACCGTTGTCTCGCCGCCGTTGGCGGAAAGCGTGTCGCGGCGCGCCAGATTGGCCAGATGCCCGGCCCAGGCGGCTGGCAGGAACAGCAGCGTACCGCTTACGATTGGCGCAACATACGATCCGCCGTAATAGCTTGCCGCCGTCGCGACGAGCGCCGCGATAAGACCGGCGAGGGGACCCCAGCCGAGTGCGGCGACATAGATGGCGGAAGGGGCGGCGAACAACAGGAAAATGGCCATGTTGCCGGCATCGAAACCGGCAAGCACCATCAGCCCGCCGGCAATGCCGGCAAGAATCCCGATGATCCAGAAATGGTTCGCGTTCATCTCTCGCTGTCCTGTCATCCGACAGTTAGGGCTGACGCCCAACTTGGCTTCATTATTTGACGCTCACTCCAGGAGCGTTGCCGCTTGCAGCGGCGGATCGGAGCGCCCGGTTCGAAGCGCTCCGACAATCATCGTGATCAGCCGATCACATAGGGCAGCAGGCCGAGGAAGCGGGCGCGCTTGACCGCGCGGGCGAGCTCGCGCTGCTTCTTCTGGCTGACCGCCGTGATGCGCGACGGCACGATCTTGCCGCGTTCGGATATGTAGCGCTGCAGCAGCCTTATGTCCTTGTAGTCGATGACCGGAGCATTCGGCCCGGAGAACGGGCACGACTTGCGGCGGCGATGGAAGGGGCGGCGCGCGCCCGAGGAAATGTCAGTCATGATTACTCTCCGCCTTCCTTGCGTTCACTGCGCTCGCCGCGATCACCTCCGTCGCCGCGCGGACCGCGATCACCTCCGTCACCGCGCGGACCGCGATCACCACCGTCGCCACGCGGACCGCGATCACCACCGTCGCCACGCGGACCGCGGTCGAAACCGCCGCCACGCGGACCGCGATCGAAACCGCCACGTCCGCCGCGCGGACCGCGATCGTCGCGGTCGCTTTTCTTCATCATCGCCGAAGGGCCATCCTCATGGGCCTCGACACGGATGGTCATGTAGCGGATGACGTCGTCATGGATGCGCATCTGGCGTTCCATTTCCGACACCGCCGTGGCCGGGGCGTCGACATTCATCAGCACGTAATGCGCCTTGCGGTTCTTGTTGATGCGGTAGGAGGTGGAGCGCAGGCCCCAGTTCTCGACCTTGCCGACCTTGCCGCCATTACCTTCCAGTATGCCCTTGAAATGCTCGACAAGGGCTTCCGCCTGCTGCCCGGAAATGTCCTGGCGAGCGAGGAACACATGCTCGTATAGGGCCATGAAGCCTTTCCTTTCCTTGTTCGTGCATTTCCGCGCTAAGCCTCCAGGCCGCTTTTCGTGCCACGCACCAAGGCATGGTCGGAAAGGCGAAATGGAACGGTCGAGAGCGGAGACACGGGAGGCCGGACCTTTCCGGTCCTTCGTCCTTGCGCAAGAATGCGCCTGGCGACCCTCCGTTCAGCCCCCAGCGGAACTGCCCGAACCTGTTTGAATGGCGGCGGTTATACATAAATGGCGCGCCTTTGCAAGCGATCCCGCCAAGGCGACGGTTAAACCGGGGGGATGAAACCGCGCCGTCAAGCTGCTAAGGAAACCGCCCGAAGACGTTACGTCAGGACCACCGATCCATTGTCTGCCTTCAGAATAGTCTTTTTCGCCGCGGTGTCGGCAACCCTTTCGCTGCTCGCCGGCTGCCAGGGCACCTCCACTGGCGACGTTCCGGCGCGCGCCGGGACAAAGGACGCTGTCACATGGTCGGGACCGCACAAGGGATTGTTGGCGCCGTTCAAGGAAACGGCCTTCCGCTACCGAAAGCCACTTGAGGTTTCCGATGGCGGCCGCTTCATGATCGTGCCCTATGACGAACTCGTCGACATCAACAAGCGCGACGAGGTTCCTGTAAGAAAGGTGCGTTCCTGGTGGGTCAGCAAATTGCCGCGCGGGGCCGAGGTCGAGGGCCAGTACGAGGTCGGCGGGCGCAGGCATCTCTACCGTGCCGTCGGCCAGCTCTCCGGCGGCTCCAAGATGACGGTGATCTACATTCACGGGCGCGGCGGAAACAAGGATTGGGGCTTCGACGACGAGCGTTTCGGAGGCAATTTCAACCGGCTGAAGAACATGCTGCTGAAGGCGGGAGGCGCCTATGTCAGCCCCGATTTCACCGATTTCGAAGCTGACGGGCTGGCCGACGTCAAGGCACTGGTCAACAAGTTCTCCAAACTGACCAGCGGCCCCCTGATCGTCGCCTGCGGCTCGCTTGGAAACAATCATTGCTGGAGCCTGGCGCAGGACGCAGCCATCACTTCCAAATTGTCCGGGTTGATCGTGCTTTCCGGTTTTCCCAACGAACGCTTCTTTTCCTCGCCCGCCGTGCATTCTCCCGGCCATCGCGTGGCGCTGGTCATCTCGCACGGCACCTGGGATCCGGACTTCGACTACAAGCCCATGGTGGAATTTTATCGCACGCTCAGGGCCAAGGCGCCCGACTACCCGGTGCGGCTCATTCTCTTCGAAACCGGCAAACATGGCGCCCCGGTGCGCATGATCGACTGGCGCGACACGTTGAACTGGATCGCCGCGCAATAGATCGCCACGTCGAGGCGGGTTGGATTCACCAATATTGTCCATGTGGAGGCATTACGCCAATTGGCGCAATGGCAGTTGCCATGGACACGCCGATTTGCGATTGCTTGGCGGAAAACCGACTTTCGGTTGCGGGTGTGCGGCAGGCGCGCCTTCGGCAACCGGAACTGGGCGGGAAAAGAATTTGGACAAAGATGCGCTTGAGAACTGTTGCGGAATAGCCAGGCGCTATCAGACTCGGAGGTAACCATGCCCTTAAAACGCGTTCGTATCGAACTGGCGCGCGATCACGACTTTCCGGAAGGCAACCGCCAGTGCGGTTACGAATTCATCGCTCCGCTCGACATTACCGGCCGCATGGATCCCGACGAATGGCGCCACAATCGCGGCGCCTGTCAGGTGACCCGTTTCTGGGAGGGCGAGAAGCCCGAGATCGGCCATCTGGTGCGCAAGCCGGGCGGTTCGTGGGCGTTCCATTACGATGTGTTCGGCGACGAGGACGACGACGAGACCGGCTACCGCTTCGGCCAGGAAAAATTCGTCATCGGGGAATATGTCTCCATCCTCGAACACGACGACAAGATGCGCACCTTCAAGGTCATTTCCATCGGCGAAGACTGAGAACTGTCGTCTAACAGGATGGCCGGCAGCTCTCGCGCGTTACGATCCGGTCGATCAGTTCATCGCACGTGACGACTTCCGCGAATAGTCGGGCGACGGTCGCAAGCCCGTGCAGATGATCCTCATCGCTGCCGGCCGCATTGGCGTCTTCCGGCACGATGACACGGTAATTCAGCATCATCGCGTCGCGCGCCGTGCATTCGCAGCACACATTGGTGAGCGTGCCGGTGACGATCACCTCCCGGATGCCCTCATCTTTCAGCCTGGCATCGAGATCGCTGGCGCCCGGCGAGAAGGGTGAAAAGCGGTCCTTGTAGCTTGCGAGATCGCCGGGCTGCCGATCCAGTTGCGGCCACAGCTCATGATGAACGCTGCCCGGGCGAAGCGCGGCGCGTACCGTTTCGCGGTTTGCGCTGGCCAGGAAGTCACTGAGATAAATCCAGTCCCGCGCGCTGTCCTTCTGCGGCATGGTGCTCATCACCCAGACGACCTTGCCGCCGGCCTGCCGCAGTGCCTGCGCCAGCCGGTTGATGTTGTCGACGATGCCGCGCGCGGCAGGCACTTCCAGCGGCGCGCCGGGCGCGACGAAGGCATTCTGCATGTCGACGACGATCAGCGCCGTCTTTGACGGATCGAGGCGATAGCCGGCGTCACCGCGCCGCGCCTTTGCCGCAGCCAGAAATTCGGCCGGAAGCCTGGCCTTGTGCATGGTTGAACCTTTCCCATTGTAGTGCCACGTGCTTTAGCATTCGGCCGATGACGGACAAAGTCCCGCGAGAAGCGATTTGGCAAGAGGGCGGGGACAGGTAACGCTATGCTGACCGTTGGCTACGATCCGGACTTTGCGCCCATCACCTCCACCAACAACATTGACGAAGCGGATGGCCGCGCCATTCGCCTGCTGCGCGAGGCATGTGGAAAGGCGGGCGTCGATTGCCGGTTCGAGCCGGTCGCTTTGCCCCAGCACGAGGCATGCCTTGCCGCAGGCTCGATCGATGCGCTCGCCGTCATGGCGATGACGCCCGAGCGGCGGGAGCGGTTCACACTGTCCGATCCCTATCTGATGACCGGCGCCGCGTGGTTCGCGCCGAAATCCCCGAAATCCGATGAGTCGATACCTTTCGATCCTGCAGGAGTGGAGCAGGGAACGCGAGTCGTCACGCCTTCAGCCGGACCGTTGACCAACGTCGTCGCGACCCGCTGGCCGCATCTTACAGTCATGCCGGCGACCGACTATCGCGATGCGCTCGAACAGGTGGCAGCGGACAGGGTCTTTGCCGCTGCGCTCAACATCGATGCCGGGACGGCCATGTGCGAGGAATTGTATCCCGGCACATTCGCTTTGCCGCAAACGCCCTTTCTGGAAATTCCGCTTGCCCTTGCCTGCCTCAAGGGAAGGTCGAACAGGGAGTTCGAACGTCTCGCAACGGCGCTGGACAGGGTAAATGCGGGCCTCTCCACTTGACTTGCCACCGCCAAACCCGCAGTAACGCCCGCGATTTTACCGCGTTCGTGCAGTCTGCGTACCGCGACAATTGCTTGAGGCAGAACGGTTCCACATGGCGCTAGCATTGACATTTCCGGGGCAGGGCAGCCAGGCCGTCGGCATGGGCAAGGCGCTGGCCGATTCGATTTCCGAGGCGAAGGCGGTATTCGACGAGGTCGACGACGCGCTCGGCGAAAAGCTCTCGCAAGTGATGTGGGAAGGCCCCGAAGACAAGCTGACGCTGACCGCCAATGCCCAGCCGGCGCTGATGGCCGTTTCCATCGCCGCAATCCGGGCGCTCGAGGCGCGGGGCTTTTCGGTTTCGAAGGCCAAATGCGTCGCCGGCCATTCACTCGGCGAATATTCCGCGCTCTGCGCCGCCGGCAGTATCTCGCTTGCCGATACCGCCCGGCTGCTGCGCATCCGCGGCAACGCCATGCAGGCCGCCGTGCCGGTCGGCAAGGGCGCCATGGCCGCAATCATCGGCCTCGAGGCCGATGTGCTCGGGACAATCTGCAAGGAAGCCGCCGGTGAAGGTGTCTGCCAGATCGCCAATGACAATGGCGGCGGCCAGCTTGTCATCTCCGGCTCGAAGGCCGAAGTGGAAGCTGCTTGCGCTGCGGCAAGCGAAAACGGCGCCAAGCGTGCGATCCTGCTGCCGGTTTCAGCACCCTTCCATTCGGCCCTGATGGTGCCTGCCGCCGATGTCATGGCTGATGCGCTGTCTAAAGTTGAGGTCAAGGCGCCGGCCGTGCCCGTCATCGCCAATGTGCTGGCCGCGCCGGCAAGCGATCCTGACGAAATCCGCCGCCTGCTCGTCGAGCAGGTGACAGGCCGCGTGCGCTGGCGCGAAACGGTCGAATGGATGGCGGCCAATGGCGTCACGCAGTCAGTCGAGGCCGGTTCCGGCAAGGTGCTGACGGGCCTTGCCCGCCGCATCGCCCGCGAAATTTCCGGCGTCACTGTCGGTACACCCGAAGAAGTCGATGCCGCCATTGCGGCGATTGGCTGAATCCGGATAGTTGGAGGAGACGATGTTCGATCTGACCGGCAAGAAGGCACTCGTCACCGGCGCAACCGGCGGTATTGGCGAGGAGATCGCCAGGGCGCTGCATGCGGCTGGCGCAACCGTCGGCCTCCACGGCACCCGCGAGGAGAAACTGAAGGAACTGGCCGGCGAACTCGGCGAGCGCGTGATGGTTTTCCCGGCCAACCTTTCCGACCGCGACGCCGTCAAGGCGTTGGGCGAAAAGGTCGAGGCCGAGATGGAGGGTCTCGATATTCTCGTCAACAATGCCGGCATCACCCGTGACGGCCTGTTCGTGCGCATGTCCGACGCCGACTGGGACGACGTCATCGAGGTCAATCTGAGTTCGGTCTTCCGGCTCACCCGCGAACTTGCCTATCCGATGATGCGCCGCAAATCCGGCCGCATCATCAACATCACCTCCATCGTCGGCGTTACCGGCAATCCCGGCCAGGCCAATTACTGCGCCTCGAAGGCCGGCATGATCGGCATGACCAAGTCGCTGGCCTCCGAGATCGCCAGCCGTGGAGTCACGGTCAACTGCGTCGCGCCGGGCTTCATCGCCTCGGCCATGACCGACAAGCTGAACGACAAGCAGAAGGACGCCATCATGGCGGCGATCCCGATGAGAAAGATGGGCGCGGGAAGCGATATCGCCGCCGCCGTCGTCTATCTGGCGAGCGATGCAGGCGGCTATGTCACCGGCCAGACGATCCACGTCAATGGCGGCATGGCCATGATCTGATTGTCCGGGTCGGTTAGATTCGCTTCATGCAATTTGTTCTTGCGCGCTTCGCGGCGTGATTCCGTTGCGGGTTCGAGGTCATCACGTGAGACGACGCTCTTTCAGTCCAGCGCTGCTCGCCGCGATCGCCGGCATGCTCGCCATGGCCACCGTCATGGGGATCGGCCGTTTTGTCTATACCCCCATCCTGCCGTCCATGATTGCAAGCGGCACGCTCGACGCCTCTGAAGCCGGCCTCGTCGCCGGCTTCAACTATCTTGGCTACCTGCTTGGGGCATTGGCCGCCTCCGCCGGTTTTTTTGCGCCGCGACGACGCGCCTGGTTCTTCATGGCGCTGGCCGGCAGCGTGGCGACCACCGCCGCCATGGCGCTCGCCGACGACATGGCGGCGATGATCGTGTTGCGTTTCCTCTCGGGCGTCGCCAGTGCGTTTTCCATGATCTTCATCACCGCGATCGTGTTGTCCAAGCTCGCCGCCGAGCGCCGGGAAGGCTTGATTGCGATGCATTTCGGCGGCGTTGGCGCCGGCATCGCAGGCTCCGCCGTCGTCGTGTCGGCCATGGTTGCCGCCGAAATTCCCTGGCGCGAGATCTGGTTCGCTTCCGGCCTGGTGTCTGCCCTGTTCTTTTTCCTGGTCGCCTGGCTTCTGCCGCCGACCGAAAGGGAAACAGCATCACTTCGCGGTGGCGGGAATACCGAATCGTCTTCCGTGCGCCTGCCGCTTGCCTTGCTCATCGTCAGTTACGGTCTTTTCGGTTTCGGCTATGTCATTACCGCGACCTTCATCAACGCCATGGCCAAGTCGCAGCCCGAACTCGCCTCCGTCGAACCCTATGTCTGGATCGCGCTGGGCCTTGCCGGCATACCCTCCGTCTGGTTCTGGAACCGGGTGACTGCATGGCTTGGTGTCCTGGGCACCTATATGCTTGCCTGCATTGCCGAAGCCTTCGGCGTGGCGCTCAGCGTTACCGTGTTGTCGCCTGTCGCGTTGATGGTCTCGGCTGTTCTGCTTGGCGGCACATTCATCGCCATCACTTCGCTGGGTCTGGCCCGCGCCCGGCTGATGGCGCCGGCAAATCCCGCTGGCGCCATTGCGCTGATGACCGCTTCCTTCGGCCTCGGTCAGGTGATCGGGCCGGTCATCGCCGGCTGGCTGTTCGAAGAACTGGGCAATCTCGTGCTTGCTTCCTGGATCGCCGCCGCAGCCCTTGTGGCGAGCGCTCTGTTTGCCCTTGTCGTGCGATATATACTGCGCGCGACACCGCATGCAGGTTAGGAAATCGCGCCCTGATCCCGGGAAGTCGAAGGTTCGTTTCCATTCCCGTGACATGCGGCAAAGGTCCCGAAAACTGCCTTCGCGCAGGCTCTGGTAACTTCTCTTGAAGTGTGTTAAGCGACCCGCGCTTTCCGGGATTTCCGGCCCTTTGGAAGCCCGATATGCCAGGCGTGGGCCGGCATGGTTGTTCCTGGGTCGGACCGGGATTTCCGAAATCCGCCCGTGGATAGGCATGGAACGAACCAGTCCAGCCTGTTCAACGGGCCTGTCTTGATTTGAACTGTCGTGCCGGCTATCAACCGGCAAACGACAAACCTGACGACAAACCATAAAAGTCGAGGACCGCCACATGAGCGATATCGCCGAACGCATCAAGAAAATCGTTGTCGAGCATCTCGACGTGGACGCCGACAAGGTGACCGAAAACGCCAGCTTCATCGACGATCTCGGTGCGGACTCGCTCGACAATGTCGAACTGGTCATGGCTTTCGAGGAAGAGTTCGGCGTGGAAATCCCCGATGATGCCGCCGAGACCATCCAGACGGTCGGCGACGCCATCAAATTCGTCGAAAAGGCCACGGCGGCCTGAATCGGCGAAATTTCGCGGCGCGCGCCTGCGCGGCCCGCTCAAAAACGGATTTCAGGTATGTTGACAGGCGGCTTTGGCCGCCTGTTGATGTTTTGACGGCTTGTTTGCCTGATGATCCTGCCGGGTTCGCCCGTGCCGACTTTTCCACCGCCAAATCGGTTCAAACCGGCCGGGCTTTGTTCTAGAACAACCTGCCGGACCGCCTGACCGAATTGATTCCGTGGCCGGTTGAAAAACAAGAACATGACGGGAAATGGCATGAGAAGAGTTGTCGCCACCGGACTGGGCATGGTCTCGCCGCTCGCCAGCGGGGTGGACATGACCTGGTCGCGGCTGCTGGAAGGCCGCAATGCCGCCGCAGCCATCACGGATTTCGAGGTCGAGGACATTCCCGCCAGGATCGCCTGCCAGATTCCTGTGGGCGACGGATCGGACGGCACATTCAATGCCGACGACTGGATGGAGCCAAAGGAGCAGCGCAAGGTCGATCCCTTCATCATCTATGCGATGGCGGCCGCCACGCAGGCGCTTGACGACGCCGGCTGGCACCCGCAATCCTATGAGGACCAGTGTGCCACGGGAACGCTGATCGGTTCGGGTATCGGCGGCATTGCCGGCATCGCCGACACGGCCATCACGCTCCAGGAGCGCGGCCCGCGCCGTGTCAGCCCGTTCTTCATCCCCGGCCGGCTGATCAACCTCGCTTCCGGCCAGGTATCGATCCGTCACGGCCTGAAAGGTCCCAACCATTCCGTCGTCACGGCATGCTCGACCGGTGCGCATGCGATCGGTGACGCGGCACGCCTGATCATGCTGGGCGATGCCGACGTCATGGTCGCCGGCGGCACTGAATCGCCGATTTCACGCATTTCGCTGGCCGGCTTTGCCGCCTGCAAGGCGCTGTCCACCCATTACAACGACGAACCACAAAAGGCGTCGCGGCCTTACGACGTCGACCGCGACGGCTTCGTCATGGGCGAAGGCGCCGGTATTGTCGTGCTCGAGGAACTCGATCACGCAAAGGCGCGCGGCGCTAAGATCTATGCCGAGATTGTGGGTTACGGTCTTTCGGGCGACGCCTTCCACATCACCGCACCTGCCGAGGATGGTGACGGCGCGGTGCGCTGCATGCGCGCAGCGCTCAACCGGGCCGGGATCGATGCGTCCGAGGTTGACTATGTCAACGCCCATGGCACCTCGACCATGGCCGATACGATCGAACTTGGCGCCGTCGAACGCCTGCTCGGCAATTCGGCCTCCGACACCGCCATGTCCTCGACAAAATCGGCGATCGGCCATCTTCTGGGCGCGGCTGGCGCGGTGGAGGCGATCTTTTCCATTCTCGCCATCCGCGATGGCGTGGTTCCACCCACACTCAATCTCGACAATCCCGAACGCGAAACCCCGCTCGATCTCGTGCCGCACAAGGCGAAAAAGAAGGAGGTGAATATTGCGCTTTCCAATTCCTTCGGCTTTGGCGGGACCAACGCATCTCTTGTCTTCCGAACAGTGTGACCTGTTGGTCCGCACCTATCGCCGATTGCTTGCGGCAACCGGCAAATTGCCATATTCGCCGATAGTGTGTGCCTTCCGAGCCGCTCATCGTGTCCCCCTTTCATCGCCAGGGTTTGCCAAGTGAACGCCGAAGAACTCGACAACACAGAACCTGGCCCCTCCGAACAGTTCGGCCGTATCACTCCGCGTTCGGCGGCCAAGGCGCTTGATCCGAGACAGGTTCCACCGCCGCCGCCCAAACGTTCGCGCCAGGCGCGTCACGGCATCGTCGTGGTCTTCAACGCCATCCTGTCGCTGTTGGTTTTTCTCGCCTTGGTCGCCAGCGGTCTCGTCTATTTCGGCAAGCTGCGTTTTGAGGAAGCTGGCCCCCTGCAGACACAGCGTACGGTGGTCATCCGGGAAGGGTCGGGCCTTGCGCGTATTGCCGACCAGCTCCAATTCAACGGCATCATCGACAACGAAGTCATCTTCCGTCTCGGCGTGCGCGCCTATCGCGCCTCAGCTTCGCTGAAAGCGGGCGAATATGCCTTCGAGCCGGGCATGAGCATGTATGACGTGATGGAGACGATCCGCACCGGACGCGGCGTCCTCCACAAGATCACCTTTCCCGAAGGCCTGACGTCGACCCAGATGATGGCGCGCCTTGCCGCCGACAAAACGCTCATCGGCGATCTGCCCGCCCAGACCCCGCCCGAAGGCAGCCTGCTGCCCGAGACCTATCCCTTCCAGCGCGGCACCACGCGCCAGCAGATTGTCGACCAGATGCGCCGCGCCCGCGACCGCGTGGTACAGGAAATATGGGACAAGCGCATCGATGGCCTGCCGCTGAAATCGATTGACGAGTTCGTGACACTTGCTTCGATCGTCGAAAAGGAGACCGGCCGTGCCGACGAACGTTCGCGCGTTGCCGCCGTCTTCATCAACCGGCTGAATAAGGGCATGCGGCTGCAATCGGACCCGACCATCCTCTATGGGCTGTTCGGCGGAGATGGCAAGCCGGCGGATCGCAAGATCCTGCGTTCCGATATCGACAAGCCGACACCTTACAATACCTATACGATCGATGGTTTGCCGCCCGGTCCGATAACCAATCCGGGCCGCGCCGCGCTCGAGGCGGTCGCCAACCCCTCGCGCACCGACGAACTCTATTTCGTTGCCGACGGCACCGGCGGACATGTCTTTTCAAGCACAGCCGAGGAGCATGAACAAAATGTGGTACGCTGGCGCGCCATCGAGAAGAAGTTGAGGGAAGTTCAGGCGGCCCAGGAAAAGAAGCTCCAGGAAGCCCAGGAAAAAAAAGCTGGGCAGGATCAGGACGGGCCGTCGACGAATGATGCCGCCGCGCAGGACGAGGAATCCAGCGCGCCGGCCCAGCAATAATCCGGCCGGGGGGTACGGCATGGCCTTTCAGAGCATGACAGGATTTGCCCGCAGCGAAGGCCGTATCGAGAACGGCCCCTCCCTTTCGAACGGCGGACGCTGGGTTTGGGAAATGCGCTCGGTCAATTCCAAGGGGCTCGATATCCGTTTGCGCCTGCCGCCGGGCTTCGAGGCAATCGAGCCCGACTGCCGCAGGATCATGTCCGCTTTGCTTGCCCGCGGCTCGCTGCAGGCGAGCCTTCGATACGATCGTGATGAGACAGCCGAAGTTCCGGTCGTCAACCGCGAGGCGCTCGAAGCCGTCCTCGCCGCAGTGGAGGACTTGCGCGAACGTCTCGATTCGCCGCCGCCTGCCGCCGAAGCGATTCTGGCCATTCGCGGCGTGATCGAGACCGGCAATGCCGACGAAGACGACAAGGCGGTTGCCGCGCGCCATCGCGCGGTCCTTGCCGGGTTGGAAACCGCCATGGGCGAACTTGTCGCCGCGCGTGCCGAGGAGGGTGAACGGATCGTGCGCCTGCTTGCCGGCCAGATCGACGCCATCGACGCTCTGGCGCAGGCCGTCGAGGCTGACCCTTCGCGCACACCGCAGGCCATACGCGAGCGCATTGCGTTCCAGCTCGCCCCACTGCTCGAAGTCTCCGATCTCGATCCCCAGCGCCTGCATCAGGAGGCGGCGATCCTGGCGACGCGCGCCGATCTGCGTGAAGAGATCGACCGGCTCAATGCGCATGTCCAGGCGGCGCGGGATTTGCTCACCTCCGGCGGACCGGTCGGACGCCGCCTAGATTTTCTCGCTCAGGAATTCAATCGCGAGTGCAATACGGTCTGCTCGAAATCGAACGCCTCCTCCGTCACCGCGCTCGGCCTGGAACTGAAGGTGGTGATTGACCAGTTTCGCGAGCAGGTCCAGAATCTGGAATAGGAGGGGTCATGGCGGGCGCATCACAGGGAATGGACAATCGCATCGAGCGTACCGGCATCATGCTGGTGCTGTCCTCGCCGTCCGGCGCCGGCAAGTCGACCATTGCGCGCAACCTGCTCGAGCGACTCGACAATCTCGAATTGTCTATCTCGATGACCACAAGGCCGCGCCGGGTTTCCGAGATCGACGACGTTCACTATCATTTCGTCTCGGCGCGCGAGTTCGAGCGCCGGCGCGAATCCGATGCGCTGCTGGAATGGGCCGAGGTCCACGGCAATTTCTACGGCACGCCGCGTGATCCCGTTGAAAAGGCGATGGCCGAAGGCCGCGACATGCTTTTCGACATCGACTGGCAGGGCGGCAAGCAGCTGATGGAAAAGGCGCGCGCCCATGTCGTGTCGATTTTCATCCTGCCTCCCACCATGGACGAATTGATGGCGCGCCTCCACCGCCGTGCCGAGGATGCGCAAGAGGTTATCGAGCGGCGACTCGCCAATGCGACCGAGGAGATCAGGCATTGGCGCGAATACGATTATGTCATCGTCAATGACGATCTCGACCGGGCCTTTCATCGCGCCGAGGCGATCCTGACCGCCGAGCGCCTGCGGGTCGACCGCCGTGTGGCCGGGCTTGGCGATTTCGAGGAGAAGCTGATCGCTGCAAAATCGGGCAAGGCTTGAAGATTTTCAGCCGAAACACCTGTCAATTGGTGTAACATCTCTGTCGCTCGCCGGTAGTTTCCGGCACCGGAAATGGAAGGAACAGGCAATGCAAAAGTCTGCGCTCTATTTCGCCTTCCTCTTTTTTACAATTGCCGCGATCACCCAAATCGTGCGTCTTGCAACCGGATTCTCCATCGTCGTGGACGGCACAGCAATTCCGTTGGCGATGTCCTATGTGATCGAACCGATCACTGTCATGCTTGCCATCTGGATGTGGGTGGCCGCCCGTCACGCCTGAAGCAGGTTAGCCAGCGTGACGAACTCGGTTATTGTCAGCGTTTCGGCCCGCCGTTCGCCGTCGATCCCCGCCTTTTTAAGCAGTCCGGCACCACCAAGGCTCTTCAGGCTGGCGCGCAGCATCTTGCGCCGCTGGCCGAACGCCGCCGCGGTGACCCGCTCCAGTTTCTTCCGCTCGCAGGCGAACGGGGTGGCGCGCGGCGTAAAATGCACCACCGAGGAAGTCACCTTGGGCGGCGGGGTGAATGCACTCGGCGCGATGTCGAACTGGATGGTGCATTGGCAGCGCCACTGTGCCAGCACGCTCAAGCGGCCATAAGTCTTGGTGCCGGGGGTAGCGACGATGCGTTCGGCCACCTCGCGCTGGAACATCAATGTCATCGAGGCATAGAAGGGCGGCCACGATTCGGCCGACAGCCAGCCGGTCAGCAGCGGGGTGGCGACATTGTAGGGCAAATTGGCGACGATCCTGACAGGTGCGCTCAACCGGCCGAAATAGTCCTCCTTGAGCGCGTCGCCCTCGAAGATCGTCAGCCTGCCGGGATAGCGCGCCGCGATCTCCTCGAGCGCCGGCAGGCAGCGCGGATCGCGCTCGATCGCGGTGACATGGCGCGCACCGGCTGCCAGTAGCGCTCGCGTCAGCCCACCCGGACCGGGACCGATTTCCAGGACGTCATGATCTTCAAGTGAACCCGCCGAACGCGCGATGCGGCTGGTCAGGTTGAGGTCGAGCAGGAAATTCTGGCCGAGCGATTTCTTCGCGGCGAGCCCATGGCTCGCGATCACTTCGCGCAGCGGCGGCAAGTCGTCGATTCGGCCGGAACCGCTCACGGCGCCGGCGATCCCTTTGCACAGGCCATCTGCCAGGCCATTTTGAGCGCGGCAACGAAACTCGCCGGGTTGGCCATGCCGGTGCCGGCGATGTCGAAGGCGGTGCCGTGGTCCGGCGAGGTGCGGATGAAGGGCAGGCCAAGCGTGACATTGACGGCCTCGTCGAAGGCGAGCGTCTTGGCCGGGATCAGTGCCTGGTCGTGATACATGCACAACGCCACGTCATAGGTGGCGCGAGCACGCTCATGAAACATCGTGTCGGCGGGCAGCGGCCCCCGTGCATCGATGCCTTCGGCCTGGAGGGCGCGCACGGCTGGCGCGACGACCGCCACGTCTTCTTTCCCGAGCGCACCGCCTTCGCCGGCATGCGGGTTGAGACCCGCGACTGCTATCCGCGGGTTTCTTATGGCAAAGCGTTCTTTGAGATCACGCGCGGCAATCCGGCCGGTCTCGACGATCAGTTCGCTCGTCAATTGGGCGGGCACCTCTTTCAGCGGAATATGGATGGTGACGGGAATGGTGCGCAATTGCGGCCCGGCAAGCATCATCACCGGCCGGTCCTTGCGATCCGTTCGGCGGTTCGACAACTCAGCCAGGAACTCCGTGTGGCCCGGATGCGCGAATCCGGCCGTATAAAGCGCCTGCTTGTTGATCGGGCAGGTAACGATGCCGCTGGCCTTGCCATCCAGCGTGAACTCGACCGCGGTTTCGATCGCCTCGACGATGCCTCCGGCGTCTTTGGTGCAGGGTCTGCCGGGGATCGCTTGCATGGCGTGGTCGAGCAACGACAATGTGTAACCGCGATCTTTGCGGGGCAATGGTGTTCCCTGGCGCCAGAGGTTGGGCCACCAGTCGATCCCGAGTGTTTCCGCCCGCTCCTGCATGATGTTCTCGTCACCGATCACGAAAAACGGCGGCAGGTTTTGCGTGCCATGTTTCGCCAGCGCAGCCAGGATCACATCCGGGCCGATACCGGCCGGTTCGCCGATCGTGACCGCCAGGGGAGGGGGCCTGTCCATCCGGCCTACTTGTAGATGATGACCGCGGAATTGCGCAAATCGGCGAGCAGTTTGTTGGAAACCGCATCACCCTTTTCCTCCAGCGAACTGAAAGTGTTCGATTGGGTGACGATTTGTGCAGCCTTGTCGTCGTCCACGGATTTCGCATTGCAGATGGCGAGCAGTTCCACGCCCAGATCGGACTCCTTCGGGCCCACCGCCTTGCCGATTTCCGCTTTCTTGATATCGTCCGCCCATTCCGGGGGAATCTCCTCCAGCAATCGGCGGCCGAGATTCTTCACCGCGACATCGTGCAGCCCCTTGGCCATCTCGAAACTTGCGTCGCAGCCGGTAAACCGCTGCGCAAAGGCGATTGCCTCTGCTTTTCGTGTTTTCAGCAATTCCTTGCGCTTGGCGGCGGGAATGACAAAGATGATCTGCTGTAGGGTGTATTCCGTTGTAACCGGCTTCTCGGAGCCGGATTTGCGTATCTCGAACAGGGCGTCACTCTGGCTCTTGCTGCGCGTATCGGACTGAAGCTTCGAGCCAACCGTTCTGTTCCAGCTCATCTGGGCTTGGATATAATCCTTGAAATGGCTGGCGGTCACGCCGAGCTGATTGAGATCGGCGGCGATCCTTTGCGGTGTCGCCTTGTTGGATTTGGCAAAATTGGCAAATGCCTTGTCGACCTCGGCGTTGCTTGCCAAGGTGTTGTGGGCTGAAGCCTCCTGCAGCTTGAGCGTCTGGTCGATCATTTCCTTTATTGCTTCGTCCCTGCTCGATTTGAGCCGGCGCAATCTGCGGAACTTCATCCTGCGCTCGATGTCGTAATTGGTGATCGGTGTCCCATTGACCACGACGGCAACGTAATTGCCTTTGCGGCTCACAGTGGAAGGCTCGCGAAAGATCTTTGCGCCACCTTCCTCCTTTGCAGCCTCTTCCTGCGTGCCTTCTTGCTTTGCGTCCGCTTCCTTCGTGTCAGCCGGTTTGGCTCCCTTGGCCGTCTTGTCCGGCTGGGCCGGCGCTTCAGCCTTTGCAGTGCTCTTGGCTGGCGCAACGCCAGGGTCGAGCGCCTGCTTGCTGGAACTGCAGCCGGCGAGCGCAGCTACAAGGCTCAACATCAGGAAATGGCGAAGGGTACAGGCGATATGCATCGGATTCAGGGTTGGTTGAACTGCCTGCTTCTTAGCCATGCGTGAGGCGGAAATGTGTTCGCCGATACACGCTGTGGGCCTTGCCGCAGCCGTATGGGCGTCTACTGCTCATCATCCAGCGAGTATTTGTAATTGTAGTCGCCGATCGTTCGCAGACCGAAGCGGAACAGAAGTGATGTGCTGATCGTGTCGCCGGTATAGCGGTCTTCCTGCTGGTTATAGGCGATCGACAGCGAGAAGCAGCTGTCATCGTATGCGAGCCCGAAATTGTGCTGATAAAGATTGTTGTTCTCCAGATCGTAGGAGAAGGAGGCAAAGCCCCGCCAGTTGTCGGTAAGCTTGACGCTGGCTGAACCGTTCACCTCGTGGCGGTCGTCGGTGTAACCGTAATTCGGCTGCTGGTCGATATAGACATAGGAACCGGCGAGCGCCATGGCCGGTACAGAATAGGCCAGCGTTGCCTCGCCGCGGCGCAGCTGCGCGTTGCCTTCGTCGAACCTGCCGGAGACGCCGGCCATCAGCCCGTGGCCGGAATTGATGCTGGCCGAGGCGACATAGTCGGACCGGCTGGTCTCAAGGCCGGATTCAAGGCCCGCATTCACCAGATCGGCCTGTGCGTAGGAATTCTGGCCATGTAGCTGGAAGGACTGGCCGGCCGCGATATCGAGCGTCGCGCCGTTGAGATAGCTGGCCGAATAGCGGAACCCGAGATTGGCGCGCGTGCCGCCCTCGACCCGGTCATAGCCGGAGAACTTGTTGCGTTCGAACAGGTTCGTCGTGTCGAAGACGAAGCTTTGCGCATCCTCGTTGGGGAATTTGCCGATCTGGGTTTCGTTCGGGCGCACGATGACCTGGGCGATCGGTTCGAACAGATGGGTGGTGTAGCCGTCCTTGGCAATCAGCGGATAGCGTATTTCGAGCATGCCGGCCGGCATGGCACGCCACAGGCTGTTGTTCGAGGTCAGCGGATTGGATGCCGAATTGAGACTGTGTGTGTTGAGCCAGATTCCGTCGGCCTGCGCGCTGAGCGAAGCGGTGACGACGGCCCCGTCGAAAATTTCGCTGCGCCTCCATTCGGCTTCCAGCGTCGCCCGTCCATTGTCTCCCTCGATGCCGTGAAACTGTTCGTTGACCGCCCTGGGTGTGAGGCCGTTGTAATTGGCGATCTGCCAGTCCTGGCGATGGGTGTTGCGTATGTTGACGTCAACCGACACCTCGCCACCGCCGACGGGATAGTCGGAAACCCGGTTGTAGTCGAGGATCGGCAGCGCGTTGCCCTGCTGGTTCTGCAGCTTGTTGATGCCGGGTTTGGGCGAATTCAGATAATACTGGTTCTGGTCGTACTGATCGTCCTGCACCAGAAACTGCTGGGCCCTGAAATCGAAGAAGTTCTTGCCCGCAAGCCCGGTCAGGTACATCTCGTTGGTGACGTCGCGGCCCGAATAGTGCCTCAGCCCGTAGGTGCGCGCAAAGTCCCCGTCGGTTTGCCACAGCCCGTTCCAGCCGAATTGCCAGCGCGGATTGATCTGGAACTTGCCGGTGCTCATGACCGCATAGCGCCCGGTTTCGCGCGTATCGATCGTTGAGGCGCTGAAATCATTGGGATTCTTCTGGTCGATGCCGGCAATCTTCAGATTATAGGTGCCGTTATAGGTGCGGTGGCGCCATTCGGCTTCGCCCAGGAAACCCTGGTTAGTGTAGTAGGTGCCGCCGAAGGTGAGGTCGTAATTCGGTGCGAGCGCCCAGAAATACGTGCCCTTGATGCCGAATCCGAGCGTTTCGGTGAAGCTCGGTATCGGGATCAGAAAGCCGGACTGGCGCTTGATCGACGGGTCGGCATGGCTGAAGCGCGGCAGATAGGCGATCGGATGGCCCCAAAGCTCGAAGCTCGCCCCTTCATATTCGATCCGCCGCGTGTGGTTGTTGATGATGACCCTGTTGGCACGGATTTGCCACAGCGGCGGTTTTTCCGGGTGTTCGCGGCACGGTTCGCAGGCGGTATAGACGCCCTGGTTGAAGATCGCGATCTCGCCTTCGCGCCGCTCCGCACTTTCGGCGGCAAAGCGGGTGTTTTCGGCGGTTTCCACATGCAGCGAGGAGACAAACCCGTCCCGGAAATCGTCGGTCACGTCGATTTCCTCGGCGAAGACATGCGATCCGTTCGGTTCGATGATCTCGACATCGCCATTGGCGATGACCCGTCCGCTGGCACGCGAATAGGTCACCCTTTTGGCGGTGAGCGTGTAATTGTCGTAGGAAATCACGACATTGCCGACCGCCGAGACGACGTTCTGGTCATTGTCATAGACGAGCTGGTCGGCCTCCAGCAGCATCTGCGCCTGCGGGTTGGAAGGCGCAGCGCCAAACATCGAAGCGCCGGCACTCTGGGCGAATGCCGGTTTGCCGGAGGTGGCGGCCATGGCGAGCGATAATGTCAGGCCGATGATCGCCAGCCATGCTCGGTTGCGCGCCCGCGCCCGGATTGGGAACGTCGGACCGCGCATCACCCGTCCTCCTGATAGAGCAGAATGGTGATACCGAACAGGATTGCCACAATCGCCGGGGACCATGCCGCGATAAGCGGGGGCACAATCCCGTTACTCCCCAAAGACGTTACAAAATTCGTGACCGTATAAAGCAGAAAGCCACTCAGGACGCCACCCACAATCAGCCTTCCGACTTGCCCGAAACGTACGAATCGCAACGTCACGGTTGCCGCGATCAAAACCATGGCGAGAAGGAAGAGCGGCAGCGCCAGAAGACTGTAGAACTGCACAAGATAGGGATTGGGATTGCCGCCCGAAAGCAGCGCCTTGGCCGCGGTCTGGCGCAGTCCCCAGACCGGAACCGAATCCGGGGTTGCGGTAACGCCCACAAGCACGTCGCGCGACAGCTTGGTCGGGATGTTGAGCGTCTGACTGT
>JAJDOK010000132.1 GCA_022340185.1 Salaquimonas sp.
GCCCGCTTGGCGTCCTTCTGGCCGATGATGAAGCGGTCGAGTTCGGAAACGATTTCTCTCGGCGAGAAATTGGCGGTCATTGAAACCTCTTCCTTGCGCGGCCGCACCTCTTCAGCATCCGGCTGCGTTTCAAATTCGTCATCCATCTGTCTAAGGGATTCGTTCATGGCCTCAACCCTCATCCAGGCTTTCGACGATGATATTGTTGTTGGTGTAGACGCAGATATCCGCGGCGATCTCCATGGCGCGACGTGCGATTTCCTCCGCCGACTTGTCGCTGTCGACCAGCGCGCGGGCCGCAGCCAGCGCGTAATTGCCGCCCGAGCCGATGGCCATCACGCCATGTTCGGGCTCGATCACGTCGCCATTGCCGGTCAGCCCCAGTGTCACCGTCTTGTCGGCAACCAGCATCATCGCTTCGAGGCGTCTGAGATAGCGGTCGGTGCGCCAGTCCTTGGCCAGTTCCACGCAGGCCCGCATCAACTGATCTGGATATTGTTCGAGCTTGGCTTCCAGCCGTTCGAGCAGTGTAAACGCGTCGGCCGTCGCGCCGGCAAAACCGGCAAGCACTTCGCCTTTTCCAATACGGCGCACCTTGCGCGCATTGCCCTTCAGGATCGACTGGCCGAAAGAAACCTGCCCGTCGCCGGCAATCACCACCTTGCCACCCTTACGCACCGTGACGATGGTTGTGGCGTGCGGACTGGGATACCCGTTGTTCTGGTCCATGAAAACTCCGTTACGCAGCCGGTCCGTTGCGACACCGGCACTTATTCCCGTCGTTTCCATATCTATGTGTGATTTGGCGTATTGCAAACCAGTGGGTCACAGAGACACCTCAGCACTCGTGAACCAAGCGGCCGAAGAGGCCGCCGACCGGTTAGGTCGCCCTCGCGGAGCCGCGAACGAAGTGAGCCTGGCGCGAGCGGGATTGCGGCCGCTTATGGCTTTTTCAACCCTTTGTTGGTATGAGCCGCCCGCCAGCAGGGGAGTTTGTGAAGTGGCGAAGCCCGCGAACCGCACAGCGACGATCAAGCGCGCGACGAAGGAAACCGAAATTTCGGTCGCCGTCGATCTCGACGGCACGGGTGCCTATGACATCTCGACGGGCATCGGCTTCTTCGATCACATGCTCGAACAATTGTCGCGCCATTCGCTGATCGACATGACGATCCGTGCGAAAGGCGATCTCCACATCGACGATCATCACACATCGGAAGATACCGGCATCGCGCTTGGCCAGGCGATTGCAAAAGCGCTTGGCGATCGCGCCGGCATTTGCCGTTACGCCTCGATCGATCTCGCCATGGACGAGACGCTGACCCGCGCCGCGCTCGATGTTTCCGGCCGGCCCTTTCTGATCTGGCGGGTCGAATTCACCCGCGACAAGGTCGGCGGCTACGATACCGAACTGTTCCGCGAATTCTTCCAGGCGCTCACCCAGCATTCCGGCATCACGCTGCACGTGGAAAACTATTATGGCGAGAACAGCCATCACATCGCCGAGACCTGCTTCAAGGCGGTGGCGCGTGCGCTGCGTAGTGCGATCGAGCCTGATCCGCGCACGGCGGGCGTCATCCCTTCGACCAAGGGCACGCTGAGCTAGAAATCCAGGCATTTTCCTGCCGGCTGTCGCATCCCGTTCTTGTGCAACGCGGTATGCGGGGCTATCACCTGCTCCATGACGATCTACACCGTCCATCTGCCACCAGGGGAAAGCAACGGCGGCACCGCCGCCGAAATGGAGCGCGCCCGTTTCATTCCCGAGCGCCCGAGCCTGTTCGCGCTCGTCATTCCGGCGCTCTGGCTGTTGTGGCATCGGCTCTGGTACGCGCTGGCCGTCTATCTGCTGATCGGCGGCATTGCGTCGCTGCTGGCGCGCTGGACGGATTCGTTGGCGATCGGCCTGCTTGCCTGCCTGCCTGCCCTTTATCTGTTCCTCGAAGGACGGCAATTGCTGCGCGGCCGGCTGGAGCGTCAGGGCTGGCGCTTCGTTGGTGTGGTCGAGGCGTACAGCACCAACGAGGCGGATCTACGCTATTTCGCGGATACTTCCGAAGCCGTCACGGAAGCGATGCCCGCCGCGCCGGCATGGTCGCCGCAGGCCGGACCGTCTGCCGAAACGCGTCAAGAAGCTCCTTCGATCGGGATTTTTGGGCAATGACGACGTCCGCCTCGGCAATGAAAATCGCCATTGTCGATTACGGCTCCGGCAATCTGCACTCGGCGCTGAAGGCCTTCGAGCGCGCCGCGCGCGAAGCAAGCCTGAACGCCGATGTTTTCCTGACGGCGGATGCGAACAAGGTGGCGAGCGCCGACCGTATCGTCCTTCCGGGCGTTGGCGCATTCGCCGATTGTCGCGCCGGCCTCGACGCCGTACCCGGCATGGTCGCCGCGCTGCGCGAGGCGGTGGAGGTGCGTGCACGGCCCTTTCTCGGCATCTGCGTCGGCGCGCAATTGATGGCCGAACGCGGGCTGGAAAAGACGATTACCGAGGGCCTTGGCTGGATCGCCGGCGATGTCGTCGAGATCACGCTCAACAATCCGGAACTGAAAATACCGCAGATCGGCTGGAACACGCTCGATGTCGAACGCGACCACCCCATTCTCGACGGCATTCCGACCGGGCTGGAGGGCTGGCACGCCTATTTCGTCCATTCCTACCACATCATGCCGAGCAATCCCGGTGAATTGATCGCCACCACCGATTACGGCGGGCCGGTCACCGCGATCATCGGCCGCGACAACATGGTCGGCACCCAGTTTCACCCCGAAAAGAGCCAGAAGCTCGGGCTGAAGCTGATCGGCAATTTCCTGCGGTGGAATCCGTAAGCAAAAGGCGCAAACGATGAAAAAAGGCTACTGGATACTCCACGTCGACGTGACCGATCCGGATAATTATCCGAAATATATCGCTGCCGACGCAGCCGCCTTCGAGAAATATGACGCCAAATTCCATGTGCGCGGCGGACGCTGCACCGGTCCGGAAGCCCCGGTCAAGTCGCGCCATGTCGTCATCGAGTTCGAAAGCTACGACAAGGCGCTCGAATGCTACCATTCGCCCGAATACCAGGCGGCGGTGAAGCTGCGCCAGCAATACGCGGTTTCCGAAATCGTCATCGTGGAAGGCGTGTGAGGGGGTGTAATAGGTGATCCTCTTTCCGGCCATCGACCTGAAGGACGGCCAGTGCGTGCGCCTGAAATACGGCGACATGGATCAGGCGACCGTCTACAACGCCGATCCCGCCGCCCAGGCGAGAGCCTTCGAGGATACGGGCTTCGAATGGCTGCATGTCGTCGACCTGAACGGTGCCTTCGAAGGCCGCGCGGTCAATGCCCGCGCCGTGGAATCGATCCTGGCGGAGACAAGCAACCCCGTGCAACTCGGTGGAGGCATCCGTACCATCGGCGATATCGAGAACTGGCTGGAGCGTGGGCTTGCCCGCGTCATCCTCGGCACCATCGCCGTGCGCGAACCGGAACTGGTCAAGGATGCCTGCAAGCATTTCCCGGGCAAAATCGCCGTCGGCATCGATGCAAGGGGCGGCAAGGTCGCCGTCGAGGGCTGGGCCGAGACCTCGCAACTAACGGCGATCGAGCTTGCCGCCCGTTTCGAGGATGCTGGCGTTGCGGCCATCGTCTTCACCGATATCGACCGCGACGGCGTGCTGACCGGCATCAACTGGGAATCGACGCTGGCGCTCGCCGATTCGACCTCGATTCCCGTCATCGCCTCCGGTGGCCTGTCTTCGCTTGCCGACATCGTGCGCATGACCATGCCCGACGCCGCCAAACTCGCAGGCGCGATCTCCGGCCGTGCGCTCTATGACGGGCGCATCGACGCGAAAGAGGCGCTGGAGATTTTGAAAGGAGCAAAGGACTGATGCTGAAGGCTCGCGTCATTCCCTGTCTGGATGTAAAGGACGGTCGCGTCGTCAAGGGCGTGTCCTTCGTCGACCTGATCGATGCCGGCGATCCGGTCGAGGCGGCGAAAGCCTATGACGCCGCCGGTGCCGACGAACTGACCTTTCTCGACATCACCGCCTCGCATGAGGACCGCTCGATCCTGTTCGATGTCGTCACGCAAACGGCCGAGCATTGTTTCATGCCCTTGACCGTCGGCGGCGGCGTGCGCGAGATCGCCGACATCCGGAAATTGCTGCAGGCCGGCGCCGACAAGGTGTCGATCAACACCGCCGCGGTCGCACGGCCTGACTTCGTCGCCGAGGCTGCAGACAAGTTCGGCGACCAGTGCATCGTCGTCGCCATCGACGCCAAGCGGGTATCAAGGCCGGGTGGAACCGGCCGTTGGGAAATCTTCACCCATGGCGGCCGCAAGCCGACCGGCATCGACGCGGTCGAGTTCGCCGACAAGGTCACGTCGCTCGGTGCCGGCGAAATCCTGCTGACCTCGATGGATCAGGACGGGCGCAAGACCGGCTACGACATATCGCTCACACGTGCCGTGGCCGATGCCGTGCGCGTGCCGGTCATCGCTTCGGGCGGCGTCGGCAATCTCGACCATCTGGTCGAAGGTATCCGCGACGGCCATGCCAATGCCGTGCTGGCGGCCTCGATTTTCCATTTCGGCACCTACACGATTGCCCAGGCCAAGGAGCATATGCAGAGTGCCGGAATTCCGGTAAGGATGGACTGAAAAAGTGACGGAAGGAACAGGCGCGAGGCCATGTTCACGCTGACCGACCTCGAAAACATCATCGCCGAACGCGCCAATGCAACCGACGGCTCGTCCTATACGGCAAGCCTCGTCGCCGACGGACCGGCCAGATGCGCCCGCAAGATGGGCGAGGAGGCGGTCGAGACGATCGTTGCCGTACTCGATGGCGATGAAAGCGAACTGACCGCTGAAGCCGCCGATCTCCTCTATCATCTGCTGGTCGCCTTGAAGGTCCGCGGTGTGATGCTTGCCGACGTCATGGCCGAACTGGAGCGCCGCACGGCCCGATCCGGCTTGGCCGAAAAAGCCGCGCGCAATTCGACGGGTCGTTAGGGAGCGCTGCGATGGATCAGTTGAGGCGTTCCGATCCGGATGAATTCTGGATCGACAGTGCGGAAGATGAGAGCGATCCGCGCCGCATCTCGCCCTATCGCTTCTTCACCGCCGAACATTGGGCCGAATTCCGCGCCGGCACGCCATTGACCCTGAGCGAGGAGGAGGTCAGGCGCCTGCGCTCGCTGGGCGACCCGGTCTCGCTCGACGAGGTGGCGCGTATCTATCTGTCGCTGTCGCGGTTGTTGTCATCCCATGTCGAGGCGATTCAGGCGCTGTTCCACCAGCGCAGTCATTTCCTCAATGTCGACAGCGCCAAGACCCCCTTCATCATCGGCATCGCCGGCTCGGTTGCTGTCGGCAAGTCGACCACTGCACGCATCCTCAAGGAGCTATTGGCGCGCTGGCCGTCGAGCCCCAAGGTCGACCTGGTGACGACCGACGGTTTCCTGCTGCCCAACGCCGTGCTGGAAGAGCGCGGCCTGATGGAGCGCAAGGGATTTCCCGAAAGCTTCGACGTGGCCGAGGTTCTGCGCTTCCTCTCCGCGATCAAGGCGGGCGAGGAAAGCGTCACCGCGCCGGTCTATTCGCATCTGCGCTACGACGTCATCCCGGGCGAGACCATCCGCATCGACCGGCCCGATATCCTCATTTTCGAAGGCATCAATGTGCTGCAGACGCGCGACCTGCCGGAGGACGGCAAGGTCGTGCCCTTCGTCTCCGATTTCTTCGACTTTTCGATCTATATCGACGCCAATGAGCGCGACACCGAGCGCTGGTATGTCGACCGCTTCATGAGCCTGCGCGAGACAGCCTTCACCAATCCCGAATCCTTCTTCCATCGCTATTCGCAGATCACCGAGGAAGAGGCGCTAGAGCGCGCGCAATATCTGTGGAACCGGATCAACCTGGTGAATTTGCGTCAGAACATCCTGCCGACCCGCCCGCGCGCCGATCTGATCCTGCGCAAGGGCGCCGACCATTTGGTCGAGCAGGTGGCGCTTAGAAAATTGTAAGGACACCGTTGCAGGCCGCAACCGTTGCAAGAATAACAACGAGACGTCTCTATGCCGGCTTCGTCACCCTTCTCAAGGTCAGATTGATCCGTCCGCCGTTTTTCAGCAGCGTCGACGTATCTGTATAGATCTTGTCGACGCCGTGATAGGCGAGCCGCGACGATCCTGACAGCACCACCGCATCGCCGCTGTTGAGCCTGAACGAAACGGTCTTGCCACCCCGGCCCGTTCCGCCGACCCGGAACAGACAGGAATCCCCCAGCGAGATCGAGACGACCGGCGCATCGAAATCCGATTCGTCGCGATCCTGGTGCAGCCCCATCTTCGCCTCTGCATCATAGAAATTGATCAGGCAGGCTTCCGCCGGATGCGGATAGCCGGCCAGTTCCGCCCAGATGCGTTCCAGGCTTGCTGGCATTTCGGGCCACGGCTTGCCGGTTACCGGATGCGTCGTCTGATAGCGGTAACCCCTTTCCTTGTCGGTCACCCAGCCGAGCGTGCCGCAATTGGTCATGGTCACGCTCATCTTCTTGCCCGTGCGCGGCATCGCGGGCGTGTAGAGCGGGGCGACACGCACCATCTCGCGAATGTCGGTCAGCAGCTTTTCCTGCGCCACCCCGTCGAGGTAATCCGGCAGGAAACGCACCCCCTCGGGCAGGTCATTTTGGATGGTGCGCGCGGTCATGCTTTCGCCTTCCGTTAACCATTCGTTCGTGGTTCACCTGTCATGCATTTGCCAGGCCCTTGACACCGCACTTCTGACATAACGGCAAAAACCGCCATAATTCGTCTCTGGAATCCGTTCTTCGCAATCTTGCAGGCGTACGATGGTCCTCTTATATACGCCGCAACGCGATTGCAGGCTCTGCAACCGTCTCAACTATTCCAAAAGGATCGGCTTCACGGAATGCCTTTGATGGGTCCCGGCCGGTCGCTGAAAGGAGCATGATCTATGGCTAAAGTTATTGGCATCGACCTCGGCACGACCAATTCATGTGTCGCCGTGATGGACGGCAAGGATCCCAGGGTAATCGAGAATTCCGAAGGCGCGCGCACCACGCCTTCCATGGTGGCGTTCACCGACGACGGCGAACGCCTCGTTGGCCAGCCGGCCAAGCGCCAGGCTGTCACCAATCCTGAAAATACGCTTTTTGCGGTCAAGCGCCTGATCGGCCGGCGCTATGACGACAAGACCGTGGCCAAGGACAAGGGCCTCGTCTCCTACAAGATTACCAAGGCCGACAATGGTGACGCCTGGGTCGAGGCCGGCGGCAAGTCCTATTCGCCGTCTCAGGTCTCCGCCTTCATCCTGCAGAAGATGAAGGAAACCGCCGAAGCCTATCTCGGCGAGAAGGTCGAACAGGCCGTCATCACCGTTCCGGCCTATTTCAACGACGCCCAGCGCCAGGCAACCAAGGACGCCGGCAAGATCGCCGGCCTTGAAGTGCTGCGCATCATCAACGAACCGACCGCAGCCGCGCTCGCCTACGGGCTTGAGAAGAAGGATGGCAAGACCATCGCAGTCTACGACCTTGGTGGCGGCACCTTCGACGTTTCGATCCTCGAGATCGGCGACGGCGTGTTCGAGGTCAAATCGACCAATGGCGACACCTTCCTCGGCGGCGAGGATTTCGACATGCGCCTGGTCGACTATCTCGCCAGCGAGTTCAAGAAGGAACAGGGCATCGATCTGAAGACCGACAAGATGGCGCTGCAGCGCCTGAAGGAGGCCGCCGAAAAGGCCAAGATCGAATTGTCGTCGGGTTCGCAGACCGAAATCAACCTGCCCTTCATCACCGCCGACAAGTCCGGGCCGAAGCACTTCACCATGAAGCTTACCCGGGCGAAGTTCGAATCGCTCGTCGACGATCTGGTCCAGAAGACGGTCGAACCCTGCAAGGCCGCGCTGAAGGATGCCGGCCTCAAGGCCGCCGAGATCGACGAGGTCATCCTGGTCGGCGGCATGACCCGCATGCCCAAGATCCAGGAAGTCGTCAAAGGCTTCTTCGGCAAGGAACCGCACAAGGGCGTCAACCCCGATGAGGTCGTAGCCATGGGTGCCGCCATCCAGGCCGGCGTCCTGCAGGGCGATGTCAAGGACGTCCTGCTGCTCGACGTTACCCCGCTGTCGCTCGGCATCGAGACGCTTGGCGGCGTCTTCACCCGGCTGATCGACCGCAACACGACGATCCCGACCAAGAAGAGCCAGGTCTTCTCCACCGCCGAGGACAACCAGTCGGCCGTGACGATCCGGGTCTTCCAGGGCGAGCGCGAAATGGCCGCCGACAACAAGATGCTTGGCCAGTTCGACCTGATGGGCATTCCGCCGGCACCGCGCGGCGTGCCGCAGATCGAGGTTACCTTCGACATCGATGCCAACGGCATCGTCAACGTGTCTGCCAAGGACAAGGGTACCGGCAAGGAACAGCAGATCTCGATCAAGGCGTCCGGCGGCCTCAGCGACGAAGACATCGACAACATGGTCAAGGATGCCGAGTCCCACGCCGAGGAAGACAAGAAGAAGCGTGAGACCGTCGAGGCCAAGAACCAGGCCGAGGCGCTGATCCATTCCGCCGAGAAATCGCTCTCAGAACATGGCGACAAGGTTTCCGAAGAGGACAAGTCGGCCATCGAGCAGGCCATCGCCGATCTGAAAGCCTCCGTCGAGGCCGGTGACGCCGAGGACATGAAGGCGAAGTCCGAGGCGCTGGC
>JAJDOK010000027.1 GCA_022340185.1 Salaquimonas sp.
TGGCTCGATTTCCAGAACGATGTCACGGTCAAGGATGTCGGCGTCGCACATCAGGAAGGCTTCCGCTCGGTCGAACACATGAAGCGCTACACGACGCTCGGCATGGCGACCGATCAGGGCAAGACGGCCAATGTGCCGGCACTGGCGGTGATGGCGAACCTCACCGGCCACTCGATTGCCGAAACGGGCACGACGATTTTCCGGCCGCCCTATACGCCGGTGCCGCTCGCGGCCTTTGCAGGGCGCAATGCCGGCAAGGCGTTCCAACCGACCCGGCTGACACCGAGCCACGACTGGTCGAAGAGCCAGGGCGCAGTATTCGTGGAAGCGGGGCAATGGCTCAGGCCGCAATGGTACCCCCGCGCCGGCGAAAACAGCTGGCGCGACAGCGTCGACCGCGAGGTGATCGCCACGAGGCGTTCGGTCGGGGTCAGCGACGTCTCGAGCCTCGGCAAGATCGACGTGAAGGGCTCCGACGCAGCGGCATTCCTCGACCACATCTATACCAACACAATGTCGACGCTCGCCGTCGGCAAGGTGCGCTACGGTCTGATGCTGCGCGAGGACGGCCATGTCATGGATGACGGCACGGTGGCGCGGCTCGGCGACAACCATTTCCTGGTGACGACGACCACCGTCAATGCCGGTCCCGTCATGGCGCATCTCGATTATTGCCATCAGGTCCACTGGCCGGAATTCGACGTTTCCATGGTTTCGGTCACCGACCAGTTCGCGCAGTTCGCCATTGCCGGACCGAATGCGAGAAAGGTTCTGGAAAAACTGGTCGACTCGAATACCAAGGGGGGAGTCGACCTTTCCAACGACGCCTTCCCGTTCATGGCCTGCTCCGCGATGACAGTGTGCGGCGGTGTATCGGCTCGGCTCTACCGTATCTCGTTTTCGGGCGAACTCGCCTATGAACTGGCGGTCGGAGCGCGCTACGGCGATTCGATGATGCGGGCGATCATCGAAGCGGGACGCGAATTCGACATCGTGCCCTATGGTCTGGAAGCGCTCAACGTGATGCGCATCGAGAAGGGCCATCCCGTCGGCAGCGAACTGAACGGCCAGACGACGGCCGCCGATCTGGGAATGGCGAAGATGGTCTCCGCCAAGAAGGACTGCATCGGCAAGGTGATGGCGGGCCGGCCCGGCATGACCGACCCGGACCGCGAAGTGCTCGCCGGTTTCAAGCCGGTGACGCATGACGAGGAACTGACCGCTGGCGCGCATTTCATCGGCATCGGCCGCGAGGCGAAAACGGCCAATGACGAAGGCCACATGACCTCGGTGTGCTTCTCGCCGTCGCTCGGCCATTCGATCGGGCTGGGGCTCATCCGGCGCGGCCATGAGCGCCATGGCGAAAAGGTGCGCGCGGTCGATTCGGTGCGCGGCCGCGACGTCGAGGTCGAGATATGTTCGCCGCATTTTGTCGATCCGGCGGGGGAGCGGCTGCGTGGCTGACCAGTCCTACAAACTCGTTGCGAAAAGCGCGCTCGGCGCCGCCGAACCGCTCAAGGAGACCTGGCCGGAATTCGTGCTGAGCGAACTGGCCGGCCTTTCGGTGTGGTGGCTGTCGGTTCCCTCAGGAGGCGAGGCGGCGCTTTCAAAGGTCTGCGAAAAGCAGTTCGGTACCGGATTGCCCGAACCTCGCCGGTTTGTCGATGGCGACAAGAAAGTCCGCATCATCTGGGCTGGCGATCGGCAATGGTTCGTTACCGGCATCGAGGGCGCCAAGGCGGGGCCGATCGCCAAGGTGGCCGCGGCGACAGACCAGTCCGACGGCTGGCTCGCCATCCGGATCAGTGGAGTCAAATCGCGCGAGGTGATGGAGAAACTCTGCGGGATCGATCTGCATCCTTCGGTGTTTGCGACAGGTTCGGCGGCACGCGCGCCGATCGAGGGCATGATTGCGCTCATCGCCTGCGAGGAAGCCGAGAGCGGAACCTTCGCCATCTTTTTCCAGCGTTCCTCGGCGCTGAGCTTCGTCGAACATATCCGTCATGCAGCGCATTCGACCTCGCCGCGCGGCTGAGGTCACAGGGTAGTCCGGGGCGTTTTGAGCCTTCCCATCCATATCGGGCAGCTTTTTGTTGACGAATGGCCGGGCGGGCAGCCAAACAGGCATGCAACAGAAGCATCCGTTCCATGAGGAGGAGAAATGAAGATCAGTGAAACAGTGGCAATCGTGACCGGGGGCGCATCGGGCCTCGGCGAAGCCACGGTGAGGAATTTCGCGGCAGGTGGCGCCAAGGTCGCGATTTTCGACATGAACGAGGCAAGAGGCGCGCAGGTCGCCGCCGAACTCGGCGACAATGTGATTTTCAGTAAGGTCGACGTCACCAGCGAGGATGCGGTAAAAGAAGGCATCGCGTCGGCGATGGGCGCCTTCGGCCGGATCGACGCCTGCGTCAACTGCGCCGGCATCGGCATCGCCATGAAGACGATGGGCAAGGAAGGCCCGCACGATTACCAGACCTTCAGGAAAGTGCTGGAGATCAATCTGTTCGGCACGTTCAACGTGCTGCGGCTCGCCGTCGAGCAGATGGTGGAAAACGAACCGAACGCGGACGGGGAACGCGGCGTCATCGTCAACACCGCCTCGGTGGCGGCATTCGACGGCCAGAAGGGCCAGGTCGCCTATTCGGCATCGAAGGGCGCCATTGTCGGCATGACACTGCCGATCGCGCGCGATCTCGCTTTCTACGGCATCCGCATCTGCACCATCGCGCCGGGCCTGTTCCTCACCCCGCTGTTCGAGGGTCTGGGTGAGAAGGTGGTCGAATCCCTTTCGGCGCAGGTCACGTTCCCGAAGCGTCTCGGCAAGCCTTCCGAATATGGCGAGCTGGCGCGCAACATCGTCGAAAGCCCCTATCTCAACGGCGAGACCATCCGCCTGGATGGCGCCATCCGGCTGCCCTGACGGGAGCGTTCGCGTGGGAGGAACGCTTCAAGGCCTTCGCGTCATCGAGATGGCCGGTCTCGGACCTTGCCCGCTGGCCGGTCAGTTGCTCGCCGACATGGGAGCGGAAGTCATCGTCGTCGACCGTGGCAGGGATGAGGGTCTCACCGGCGGCGTGAACAGTCGCGGCAAGAAATCGCTCATCGTCAACGTGAAGAATGATCGCGGAAAAGAGATCGTCCTAAAGCTCGTTGAAAGTGCCGACGTGCTGATCGAGGGATTCCGGCCCGGCGTGATGGAACGACTGGGGCTCGGCCCGGATGTCTGCGCCGCGCGTAATCCCGGCCTCGTCTACGGTCGCATGACCGGCTGGGGCCAGGAGGGGCCATTGTCGCAGTCGGCCGGCCACGACATCAACTATCTGTCACTCACCGGTGCGCTCCATGCCATGGGCGACAAGGATCGCACGCCTACGCCGCCGCTCAATCTGGTCGCCGATTATGGCGGCGGCACGATGTTCCTTGTCACCGGGGTGCTGGCAGCGTTGTTCGAGCGCTCGCGTTCCGGCAAGGGACAGGTGGTCGACGCCGCGATGGTCGACGGCGTGCCGGCGCTGATGGGCTTGATGCATACTCTGCTGGCGAAAGGGATCTGGACGAACGAACGTGGCGCCAATCTGCTGGATGGCGGCGCGCCCTTCTACCGCTGCTACAAATGCGCGGATGACAAGTTCGTGTCCGTCGGTGCACTGGAGCGGCAATTCTTCGCCATTGTCGTCGAGAAGCTCGATCTCGACGAAGGCTGGAATTCCTGGCGCAACGACAAGTCGCGCTGGGACGAACTGACCACAATCCTCAAAGACATCTTCGCCGGCAGGACCCGCGACGAATGGGCGGCTCTTTTCGAGGGCACGGATGCCTGCGTGGCACCCGTACTCGACTGGGACGAGGTGCCGAAGCATCCCCACATGGCAGAGCGTGGCAACCACGTCGAGATCGGCGGGGTCATGCAGGCCGCCCCGGCGCCGCGGTTTTCGCGCACGGCGTCACCGCTGCCGCCGCTGCCGCACGCGACCGGCGCCGATACCGATACGGTGCTCGCCGAATTGGGTTACGGCGAGGCCGAGATCGCAGAAATGCGAAAAGCTGGCGAACTGGCGTGAATACCGACTGACGGGAAGGCGTATAGATGTCGGAGGACGATGTTATCCTGATCGAACGCGAAGG
>JAJDOK010000069.1 GCA_022340185.1 Salaquimonas sp.
CAACCGCCCGAGGTCCTGGTCCAGGCGATCACCCAGGCGGCGAACGAACCGGCAGCACCTGCGGGCCACAACGCAAACGACAACATGGGCAACGGCGCCTCGGCCTGATCGCTGCACGCCGCAACACCGTCACGCCGCCTCGGCCGCCATCTTTGCAATTCTTGTCATGACCACCGCCACGCCCTTGAGGCGCTTTTCCGGCGTATCCCAGTCACGCTGCACCACAATGGACTGGTCCGGCCTTATCCTGGCAAGCGAGGACTGATCGCCGATCCAGGCGATCAGCGCGGCGGGATTGGCGAATTGCTGACCGCGGAAGGCGATGACCGCGCCCTTCGGCCCGGCGTCGAGCTTCTCGACATTGGCCTTCAGGCACAGCCCCTTGACATGGACGATCTTCAGCAGATGGTCGACTTCTTCCGGCAGCGGACCGAAACGGTCGACCAGTTCCGCACCAAAGGCGTCGATATCCTCCGGTTCGCGAAGTTCGGCGAGCCGTCGGTACAGCCCCATGCGCAATTGCAGGTCGGGCACGTAGCTTTCCGGGATCAGCACCGGTGTCCCGACCGTGATCAAGGGCGACCAGTGCTCGGTGGCCGCTTCGCCGCCGTCCTTCAGTTCGGCGACTGCTTCCTCCAGCATCTGCTGGTAGAGTTCATAGCCGACCTCGCGGATATGGCCGGATTGCTCCTCGCCCAGCAGATTGCCCGAACCGCGAATATCGAGGTCGTGGCTCGCCAGTTCGAAGCCCGCGCCGATCGTGTCGAGCGATTGCAGCACCTTCAGCCGCCGTTCGGCATTGGCCGTCAGCGTTTTTCTCACCGGCAGCGTCAGGATCGCATAGGCACGCGCCTTCGACCGCCCTACCCGCCCGCGCAACTGGTAGAGCTGCGACAGGCCGAACATGTCGGCGCGATGCACGATCAGCGTGTTGGCGGTCGGGATGTCGAGACCGGATTCGACGATCGTCGTCGACAGCAGCACGTCGTACTGGCCGTCATAGAAGGCGTTCATGATGTCATCGAGTTCGCCCGGCGGCATCTGGCCATGCGCGACAGCGACCTTCAGTTCCGGTACGTGCTCGTCGAGAAACTGCTTGCGTTCGGCCAGATCCGCCACACGCGGACAGACATAGAAGCTCTGTCCGCCGCGATAGCGTTCGCGCAACAGCGCCTCACGCACGACGAGCGGGTCGAAGGGCGAGATGAAGGTGCGAACCGCGAGCCGGTCAACCGGTGGCGTGGCGATCAGTGACAGTTCGCGAACGCCGGCGAGCGCCAATTGCAAGGTACGCGGGATCGGCGTCGCCGACAGTGTCAGCACATGCACGTCGGATTTCAGTTCCTTGAGCTTTTCCTTGTGCTTGACACCGAAATGCTGCTCCTCGTCGATGATGATCAGGCCGAGCCGGTCGAACTTGATCCGGTCCGACAACAGCGCATGCGTGCCGATGACGATATCGACCGTGCCGTCGGTCAGACCCTTGCGCGTTTCGGCCAATTCCTTCGCGCCAACCAGACGCGACGCCTGGCGCAGCTTGACCGGTAGCCCCCGAAAACGCTCGGAAAAGGTCTTGAAGTGCTGGCGCGCCAGCAGCGTCGTCGGGACCACGACGGCGACCTGATTGCCGGCCATCGCCGCGACGAAGGCGGCGCGGAGCGCTACTTCCGTCTTGCCGAAACCGACATCGCCGCAGATCAGCCTGTCCATCGGCCGCCCCGAGGCGAGATCGTCCAGCACGGCGTCGATCGATGCGAGTTGGTCCTCGGTCTCGTCATAGGGGAAGCGCGTGACGAATTCGTCATAGAGCCCTTCGGGCGGCAACACGCGCTCGGCCGTCTTCAGCATGCGCGCCGCAGCCGTCTGGATCAGCTGGCCGGCCATCTCCAGCAGCCGCTTCTTCAGTTTCGCCTTGCGCGCCTGCCAGGCGACACCGCCGAGCTTGTCGAGTGTCACTTCGGTGTCGGCCGAACCGTAGCGCGACAGCAATTCAATGTTTTCGACCGGCAGATAGAGCTTGTCGTCGCCGGCATAGCGCAATTCGAGGCAGTCATGCGGCGCACCCGCCGCCTCGATCGCTTTCAGCCCGGCAAATCGCGCGATGCCGTGCTCGGCATGGACGACGATGTCGCCTTCGGCGAGCGCGGAGGCTTCCGCGATGAAATCGGCTGCCTTGCGCTTCCTCGCCGAGCGGCGGATCAGCCGGTCGCCCAGAATGTCCTGCTCGCAAGCGAGCGTCAGGCCCGGAATGCGGAAGCCTTCCTCGAGCGCAAGCACCGCCAGCGCGGTCTTGCCGGCATCGAGGTTTTCGAGCGCGGCGAACTGTTCGACCGGCTCGAGCCGCTCCATACCGTGTTCGGCCAGCACCTGTTTCAGACGATCGCGCGAACCGGCCGTCCAGGCGGCGATGGCCACCTTCTGGCCGTCGGCGCGCTCGGAAGCCGCATAATCGATGACCGCCTCGAACACGTTTGCGCCCGAGGCGCGCTCGGCGGCGAAGGAACGGCCCGGCCGGCCGCCGAGATCGATGACGGTCAGGCCCTCCCGTTCCGGCGGCTGGAACGGCGAAAGTGTCACCGCGTCCGCGGCTTCGAGCCTACTGCGCGTCTCTTCTTCATCCAGATAGAGCGTCGACGGCTCGACCGGCTTGTAGGGCGTAGACTGTTCATGCTTATCGTCGATGGCCTGCCGCCTCGCCTCGTAGTAGTCGAGGATCTGTTCGCGGCGGCGCATGACCGCATCCATGACGTGATGGTCGACCGCGAAACGGAAATCTTTCAGATAGTCGAACGCGCTGTCGAGGCGTTCGTAGAACAGCGGCAGCCAGTGCTCGGTACCAGCGAAACGCCGACCCTCGCTGACGGCGGCGTAAAGCGCATCATCGCGCCTTGCAGCGCCGAAGCATTCGGCATAGGCGCGGCGGAAACGGCTGATGCTGGCTTCATCCAGTACCACCTCGCTCATCGGTGCCAGCGACACTGATTTCAGCTGACCCGTCGTGCGCTGGCTCGCCGCATCGAAGGCACGGATCGAATCGAGCGTGTCGCCGAAAAAATCGAGCCGAACGGGATTGGCGTCGCCCGGCGCGTAGAGATCGACAATGCCGCCGCGCACGGCGAATTCACCACGTTCGCGCACCGTCGAGGTACGTTCGAAACCGTTCTCGGCGAGCCAGTGCGCCAGCGCGTCCATGTCGACGCTGTTGCCGGGCGCCAGATGCCACGCCTGGCCGGCCATCACTTCGGCTGGCGCATTCTTCTGGATCAGCGCGTTCGCCGTGGTCAGTACCAGCAGGGGTTTGCTGCCCCTGTGTTCCTTGTCCGCCAGTCTGCCGAAGGCGTGGATGCGCCGCGCGATGATCTCCGCGCTTGGCGAGGCGCGGTCATAGGGAAGGCAGTCCCAGGCCGGCAATTCCATCACATCCAGCCAGGGCGCGAAGAAGGAAAGCGCGGTGAAGAGACCGGCAAGCTGCTGGCCGTCGGCGGCGACATGGACGAGCCCCCTCGTCTCGTCCACATGCGCGACCGACGCCATCTTGGCCAGAACCTGGGCGCGATAGCCGTCCGGCACGCCGGTCAGCGTGACCGTGCCTTCATGGTCGAACAGATGATCGAGCGATTCCAGGATGGCGTTCATGAGTAAATTCAGCGTGCCTTGTCAGCGTGATAGGCAAGAATGGAGCGATACAGCGATGTGTCATGGCGCGCAGGCAGCGGCGTTTCACTGGTGAACCAGCTCAGCAGATCGCGGTCGTTTTCCGCCATCAGCGCCTCGAAGGTTTCGATCTCGTCCGCATTCAGCGTGGCAAGGCGGTCACGCGCAAATTCGCCAAGGATGATGTCCATCTCCTTGATACCGCGATGATTGGCCCGATAGATGAGTTGCTTCAGCCGCTTTTCGGCTTCGGCATTGCCTGTGGTCATGTCGAATTGTTGCTGGGTTGATGGCGTTCGCAGGTTCTATAGTGCGTCGAAAGCGGCGGTAAAAGGCCAAACCTGTCACATGCACAATTGCATCGTGACGCCTGCCGCCAGCACCATGGTTACCAGATGCGCCCGGATATCCTGAACCCGCTCTTTGCCCCGGCCTCCTCGCTGCCCGGCATAGGTGCGCGTCTGGAAAAGGTGCTGACTGAATTCCTCACCGGAAACAGCGCTCAGCCGGCGCGCATTCTCGATCTCGTCTTCCACCTTCCCTATTCGGTGATCGACCGCCGCCGTCAGCCCGGCATCGCCTTCTCTCCGGAAGGGTCGATCGTCACGCTGAAGGTTCATGTCGATCGTCACCAGCCTTCGCCCAAATTTGCCAAGGGGGGCGGCATGAACCGCGTGCCCTACCGGGTCTTCGTCCATGACGAGACCGGCGAGATGGCGCTCGTCTTCTTCAACGCACGGCCCGACTGGATCGGCCGGTCGCTGCCCATCGGCGAGACGCGCTACGTCTCTGGCCGCATGGAATGGTTCAACGGCCGCCCTTCCATGGTCCATCCCGATCATGTCGTCGACGAGGAAGGCTTTGCCGAGCTGCCGCTGATCGAGCCGGTCTATCCGGGCACGGCGGGCATCGCGCGCAAGACGCTTGCGAAAGCGATTTCCGCCGCGCTTGAACGCCTGCCCGATCTGCCCGAATGGGCCGACGCCGCACTGGTTGCCCGTGAACGCTGGCCGGGTTTCGCTGAGGCACTCCATCACCTCCATCACCCGCAGGAGGCGAGCGACCTCGAACTCGACACGCCGGCACGCCGCCGCCTCGCCCATGACGAATTCCTGGCCGGTCAATTGGCACTGGCGCTGATGCGCGAACGTGTGCGCAAATCAGCGGGAAGGCCGCACAAGGCGCCAGGCGAAAAGGTGATAGGCGACAAGGCCGCCGCCATCCTCGCCGCCTTCGACCACAAGCTGACCGAGTCGCAGCAAACGGCGCTGAAGGAAATCCTTGCCGACATGGCCAAGCCTGAACGCATGATGCGGCTGATGCAGGGCGATGTCGGCTCCGGCAAGACCATTGTCGCGCTACTCGCCATGACGACGGCCATCGAAGCTGGCAGCCAGGCCGCGATCATGGCGCCGACCGAAATTTTGGCGCGCCAGCACCACGCCACCATCGCGCCGCTGTGCGAAGCGGCAGGCATCCGCACCGCTATCCTGACCGGCAAGGAGAAGGGTTCGATACGGGAAACGGTGTTGGCCGGCCTTGCCGACGGCTCTGTCGATCTGCTGATCGGCACCCATGCGCTGTTGCAGGGTCCCGTCGAATTCGCCGACCTGGGGCTCGCCGTCATCGACGAACAGCACCGTTTCGGCGTCCATCAGCGCCTGGCGCTGGGTGACAAGGGCCCGCAGGCCGACGTGCTGGTGATGACGGCCACACCGATACCGCGCACACTGGTGCTTACCTTTTTCGGCGACATGGAGGTCTCGAAGATCACCGGCAAACCCGCCGGTCGTCAGGCGATCTCCACAACGGCCATGCCGCTCGAAAAGCTCGACGAATTGCTCGACCGCGTCGGCGCGGCGCTGCGTGAGGGCAAGAAACTCTACTGGATCTGTCCGCTGGTCGAGGACAATCCCGAATTGCACCTCACCTCTGCCGAAGAACGCTACGCCATGTTGCAAGAACGCTTCGGCGACAAGGTTGGCCTCGTCCACGGTCGTCTTGGCGCGAAGGAAAAGGAAGCGGCGATGGGCGCATTCCGCGACGGCGCAACCCGGCTTCTCGTCGCCACCACCGTCGTCGAGGTCGGCGTCGACGTGCCCGATGCGACGATCATGATCGTCGAACATGCCGAACGCTTCGGCCTGGCGCAATTGCACCAGTTGCGCGGCCGGGTCGGACGCGGCAGCGTGGCATCAAGCTGTATCCTGCTCTATGGCAAGCCGCTCGGCGAGATCGCCCGCCAGCGCCTGCAGGTCATGCGCGAGACCGAGGACGGTTTCCGCATCGCCGAGGAAGATCTGAAGTTGCGCGGAGAAGGCGAAATCCTCGGCACGCGCCAGTCCGGCACGCCGGGCTTCGCGCTCGCCAGCGCCGAGGCCCATGCCGATATCCTGGAAATCGCCCGCGACGAGGCGCGGCTGACGGTGCAGAAGAATCCCGGGTTGACCGGTGCGAATGGCGAGGCGATCCGCACGTTGCTCTACCTGTTCGGACAGGATCAGGCCGTACGCCTGCTCAGAGCCGGTTAGTCAGAACGATCAGCCGGCTTTGGCCGTCTTGCGCCGCGGCGCTCGGGGCTTCTTCGCGACCGGCTTTTTGGGCTCCGCTGTTGTCTCGGCCATGGCTTCGTCGGCCAATGCCTTGGTCTTTTCCTTGTATTTCGGTGTCACCAGCCCGGCCGAGATGACCAGCTTGGCAGCGTCCTCGACGCCCATGTCGAGAATGATGACGTCTTCCTTGGGCACGAACAGCAGAAAGCCCGAAGTCGGGTTGGGCGTCGTCGGCAGGAAGACGGCCAGCGTGTCCTGGTCTTTTCCCTTGAGCCGTCCGTCGACTTCACCGCGTGTCGACGTGGCGATGAAGACCAGGGCCCACAGGCCGGGTCTTGGATATTCGATCAGGCCGACTTGCTGGAAGGACGCACTCTCGCTGGAGAATACGGTCTGGAAGATCTGCTTCAGCCCGTTGTAGATATTGCGCACAAACGGCATGCGCCCGACGAGATTTTCGCCGTAATTGATCACGGTTCTGCCAATGATGTTGGCCGTCAGGAAGCCGATCAGCGTGATGATGATGATCGCGGTCAACACACCGACGCCCGGCACCGAATAGGGCAGATAGGTATCCGGATTGTAGGCGACCGGAATATAGGGCACGACCCAGCTGTCGACCCACTGGATGAACGACCAGATGAGATAGATCGTGATGAAGAGCGGCGCCGTGATGATGAAGCCGGTCAGGAAGTAGTTGCGCAGCCGCGTGAGCGTGCTGCTCTTGACTGGTTGTTCGGAAGACATGGAAGCCCGCGTTGAAGAAAACCGTCACACGCCGGAATATAGGTTAGCGACGGGTGGCCGCAAAGCGCCTAAGCTGCGCGAGGACGAAATAATTCGCGTCGTTACTCAACCGTCACGGATTTTGCCAGATTGCGCGGCTGATCGACATCCGTACCCATCACGACTGCCGTGTGATAGGCCAGAAGCTGAACGGGAAGCGCATAGGCAAGCGGCGTGATGATTTCCGGCATATCCGGCATGATCAGCGTGTGTTCGGTCGCGATCGAGGCTTCCGCCGCGCCTTGTCTGTCGGTGATAAGGATGATCCGCCCGCCACGCGCGGCGACTTCCTGCATGTTGGAGACAGTCTTTTCGAACAGATGATCGTGCGGCGCGACGACGACGACCGGCATCGTTTCGTCGATCAGCGCGATCGGACCGTGCTTCAACTCGCCGGCAGCATAGCCTTCGGCGTGAATATAGGAGATCTCCTTCAGCTTCAGCGCGCCTTCCATCGCCAGCGGATAGGAGGTGCCGCGGCCGAGATACAGCACGTGGCGCACCTTGGCGAGGTCGTGAGCGATTGTCTCGATCTGTTTTTCAAGTTTCAGCGCCTGGTTGGCGAAGCGCGGCGCCTCGGTGAGCGCACGCACAAGCTGTCTTTCCTCTTCATCGCTCAGCGTTCCGCGCGCCCGGCCCGCCGCGATGGCGAGCGAGGCAAGCACCGAAAGCTGGCAGGTGAACGCCTTGGTCGAGGCAACGCCGATTTCCGGCCCGGCGAGCGTCGGGAATACGACGTCGGATTCACGTGCGATGGTCGATTCATGCACATTGACGATGGCGCCGATATGCTGGCTTTGCGCCTTGCAATAGCGCAGGCAGGCAAGCGTATCGGCCGTCTCGCCCGATTGCGAGATGAACAGCGCCAGACCATCTTTCGGCATCGGCATTTCGCGGTAACGGAATTCCGAGGCGACATCGATGTCGACCGGCAGACGCGCATAGCGCTCGAACCAGTATTTGGAAACGAAGCCGGCAAGGTAGGCCGTGCCGCAGGCTGAAATCGCGATACGCTCCAGTCTGGCGAAATCGAATGGCAGGTCTTCACCGGCCAGTACGCGCGATTCGGCGAAATCGATGTAGTTGGCGAGCGTGTGGGAGATCACCTCCGGCTGCTCGTAGATTTCCTTCTGCATGAAATGGCGGTGATTGCCCTTGTCGACCATCAACCTCGAGCCGACGGATTTTTGCAGCGCTCGTTCGACCGGCTTGCCCTCACCATCGAAGATTTCGAGCTTGTCGTGCGTCACCGCGCACCAGTCGCCATCCTCCAGATAGGTGATGGCATTGGTGAAGGGCGCCAGTGCGATGGCGTCCGAACCCAGAAACATCTCGCCCTCGCCGTGACCGACCGCGAGCGGCGGTCCATTGCGCGCGCCGACCAGCAGGTCGTCATCGTCCTTGAACAGGATGGCAAGCGCAAACGCACCCTGCAGTCGAGAGATCGCCCGGCGGGCGGCTTCCCTTGGTTCCAGCCCCTGGCGCAGGCCCCGGGCGACCAGATGTGCCACCACCTCGGTATCGGTCTGCGTGTCGAAGGTGAAGCCGTCGGCAGTGAGCTCGTCGCGCAATTCGCGGAAATTCTCGATGATGCCGTTATGGACCACGGCGACATTGTCGGAAAAATGCGGATGCGCATTGATCTCGTTCGGCACGCCATGCGTCGCCCAGCGGGTGTGGCCGATGCCGATATGTCCGGTCAGGGGATGATCCTTCAGCCGGTGTTCCAGATTGACGAGTTTTCCCTCGGCGCGACGGCGATCGAGATGGCCGTTCTCGACGGTGGCTACCCCGGCAGAATCATAACCGCGATATTCGAGGCGCTTCAGCGCATCGACGATCAGCGGCGCCACGGCCTGCTTGCCCACGATCCCGACAATTCCACACATTCGGCTATCATCCCCGACTGGGTTAATTGGTTGCCACGGCTGCAACGGCCACGATTGGTCCCGTTTCCGCACTAACCGCTAAGGCGTGCTTGCGAAACTCAATCTGTGTTTCATTGCGTTACCGGCAAGGATA
>JAJDOK010000094.1 GCA_022340185.1 Salaquimonas sp.
GTCGCCATTCTGGACGAGCCGACCTCCGGTCTCGACCCGCAGGCCGTGCACGAACTGCTCGACCTGATCCGGGAGTTGAGCGGCGACGGCATGACGATCCTGCTGTCGTCGCATGCCCTCGATGCAGTGCAGTCCGTCTGCCACCGCATCGCGCTGTTCAATGAAGGGCGGATCGGCTTCATAGGAACGCCGGAGGAACTGGCGTCCAGTATCGGCGGCGGCGCCTTCATCGTCGACGTTGAGGCGGACGATATCGATCTGCCTGCGGCGATCAAGCCGGCCTCGGGCGTCAAGTCCGTCTCCGCTTCGGGCGAGGGGCGCTGGCAGGTCGAGGCGGAACGCGACATCCGGCCCGATATAGGCCGGCTTGTCGTCCAGGGCGGCGGTTCGCTGCGCAGCATGGATCTGCGGCGTACCCGGCTCGACGAGGCCTACAACCGGTATTTCAGGGAGCATGGCAATGAAACGTGAAGGTTCGCCCTTCAAGGGCATGATGACGGTCGCGCTCAAGGAGGCGGCCGATCACATGACCAGCGCGCGCATGCATCTGATCATGGTGCTCGTGCTGTTATCCGCGATCGGCGCCGTCTATGGCGCCATCAGCCACATCCGCGACACGACGGCGGAGGATCCCTACCTGTTCCTCAAGCTGTTCACGGTCGCCCAGCAACCCTTGCCGTCCTTCGCCTCCTTCCTCGGCTTCCTGTTGCCGCTGGTGGCGATCGCGCTCGGTTTCGACGCGATCAACGGCGAATATGGCAGGCGGACGATGAGCCGCCTGCTGGCGCAGCCGATCTATCGGGACGCGCTGCTGTTCGGCAAGTTCCTGGGAGCGCTGACGGTCATCGCCATCGCGCTGCTCACACTCTGGCTGCTGATGACGGGGCTTGGCATCCTGTTCCTGGGGCTGCCACCCTCGGGGCCGGAGATTGTCAGGAGCATCGCCTATCTGGCGGCGACGCTGGTCTATGCCGGCGTCTGGCTGGCCCTGGCGATGGCGTTCTCGACACTCACCCGCTCGGCGGCGACGGCGGCGCTTACCGCGCTATCGCTCTGGCTGGTGCTGAGCCTGTTCTGGGGCATGATCGCGCCACTGATCGCGGATCTGGTGTCGCCCGCCGATCCGTACAATCCGATGAGCGTGCTGACCAATTTCCATGTGCAGCAGGCCATCGCCCGCATCTCGCCGCAGACGCTGTATGGCGAGGTTGCGAGCATGCTGCTCGATCCGTCGAGCCGTTCGGTCGGGCCATTGTTCATGAGCCAGTTGCAAGGAGCGATCATCGGCGCGCCGCTGCCGACATTGCAGAGCCTGATACTGATCTGGCCACAAATCGCGGGCCTCGTGGCTGCGATGGTGGTGCTGTTCACGCTCGCCTATGTCGCGTTCCAGCGCCAAGAGGTGCGAGCCTGAGCCAGGGCTTGTGAATGTGCCGCCCGGCTGCGGTATCGCCTCCGATCGCGGTGAGAAAGGGCGCACATCCGGTGCGATCGTGTCATGGGCACGGTCGCACCTTTTCACTGGAAAAGTTGCAGGAGCCGCAAGCTAAAGCTTTATCCAGGCAGCGTTTTTCTTCGAAGACCGGACACAGCCATCAATGAACTCAAGGCCGGCGAGGCCGTCATGGACGGTCGGGAAGACGACGTCCTTCGCGATCCTGCCACCTTTTCTGCGCAGCGCGCGAATGGCGGCGGCGGCTTCGCAATAGATGTTGGCGAAACCTTCGAGATAGCCTTCCGGATGGCCGGGCGGGACACGCGTCATGCGCGCGGCGGAGGGACCGGAGCCGGCACCACCACGGGTGATCAGGCGTTTGGGTTCGCCGAACGGCGTGAACCAGAGATAGTTCGGGTCTTCCTGCGACCATTCCAGCCCGCCCTTCATACCGTAGACGCGCAGCTTCAGGGCATTCTCATTGCCGGGCGCGACCTGGCTTGCCCAGATCATGCCCTTGGCGGGATGGGCTTTCCCCTTCGCCTTGAAGCGCAACATGACGTGGGCGTTGTCGTCGACGCGGCGGCCCGCGACGAAGGAATCGAGATCGGCCGACAGGCTGTGGGCTTCGAGGCCGGAAACGAAGCAGGCGAGGTTGTAGGCATGGGTGCCGATGTCGCCAATGGCGCCGCCGGCGCCCGATTGGTTGGGGTCGGTGCGCCAGACGGCCTGCTTGGCCCCGGTCTTTTCTATCGCCTCCGTCAGCCAGTCCTGCGGATATTCGGCGTGGACGAGACGGATGTCGCCCAGCACACCCTTCGCCACCATCTCACGGGCCTGACGAACCATCGGATAGCCGGTGTAGTTGTGCGTCAACACGAAGAGCCTGCCAGAATCGGCGACCAGCTTCACCAGCTTTTTCGCATCGGCCAGTGTCGAGGTCATCGGCTTGTCGCAGATGACGTGGATGCCAGCCTTGAGGAAGGCTTTCACCGCCGGGAAATGCATGTGGTTCGGCGTGACGATCGACACCGCCTCGATGCCGTCGTCTCGCGCCGCCTCGGCCTTCGCCATTTCCTCGAAGGAGCCATAGGAGCGATCAAGCCCCAGTTCCTTCGCCGAGGCCAGTGCGCGGACGGGATCCGACGACAGCGCGCCGGCGACCAGATCATAATGTCCGTCGATACGCGCCGCGATGCGGTGGACACCACCGATGAAGGCACCCTGCCCGCCGCCGACCATGCCGAGGCGGATGGGAGCGTTGGCTTGCGTGGATTTTGAAGCCGAGACCATTGGTCAATTCCCCCGTCATTTACGAGTGAATGGTGAATAGTGAAATGGTCAATGGCATTACGAAAACCATTCACTATTCACCACTTCACCATTCACTGTTCCAATCCGAGCATCGCCTTCACCTGCGCCTTGTCGGTCTCGCCGCCGGCGAAATCGTCGAAGGCCTTTTCGGTTACCTCGATGATGTGGCTGGCGATGAAGGGCGCGCCCTCGGCCGCACCCTGCTCGGGCGATTTGATGCAGCATTCCCATTCCAGCACGGCCCATGAATCGTAATTGTACTGGGCGAGCTTGGAGAAGATCGCGCCGAAATCGACCTGCCCGTCGCCCGGCGAGCGGAACCGCCCTGCCCGGCTGATCCATGGCTGGTAGCCGGAATAGACGCCCTGCCGCCCGTCCGGGTTGAACTCGGCATCCTTGACGTGAAAGGCGACGATACGCTCGTGATAGATGTCGATGAAGGAGAGATAATCGAGCTGCTGCAGCACGAAATGAGACGGGTCGTAATTGATGCAGCAGCGCTTGTGGCCGTCCAGCCTGCCGAGGAACATCTCGAAGGTGACACCGTCGAAAACGTCCTCGCCCGGATGGATTTCCCAGCCGACATCGACGCCGACTTCATCGAAGGCGTCGAGGATCGGCTTCCAGCGCCGAGCCAGCTCGTCGAAGGCTTCCTCGATCAGGCCGGCCGGGCGTTGCGGCCAAGGATAGAGATAGGGGAAGGCGAGCGAACCGGGAAAGGACACGCAGACGTCGAGGCCCAGATTGCGCGATGCCCTGGCGGCATGCAGCATCTGCTGGACGGCCCATTCCTGGCGCGCTTTCGGATTGCCATGCACTTCGGCCGGCGCAAAGGCGTCGAACTGGGCATCATAGGCGGGATGGACGGCGACAAGCTGGCCCTGCAGATGCGTAGCAAGCTCGGTGATCTCGATCCCGGAATCGGCGCAGATGCCCTTGACCTCGTCGCAATAGGCCTTTGATTCGGCAGCCTTTTTCAGATCGAACAGGCGCGTGTCGGGTGAAGGAATCTGGATGCCCTTGTAGCCCAGCGAAGCCGCCCATTTCGTGATGTTCGGCAGCGAGTTGAACGGCGCAGCATCTGCGGCGAACTGAGCCAGAAGGATGGCAGGTCCCTTGATGTTTGTCGGCATCGTGATTCTCCTGTCGATTGGTCAGGCTTGGCGGGCATAGCGCATGAAGGCGAACCGGCGGCTGTCGGGCGACCATGACGGCACGTTGATCGACCCCTGCCCGCCGAACAGAGCGATGAGCGTCGTGACATTGGCGCCGTCGGCATCCATCATCCGCAGTTCGACCTCATGGTCACGCGGGTGGCCGTCGACACCTTCCTCATAGGCGAGATAGACGATTCGTCCGCCATCCGGTGAGGGGTGCGGGAACCAATTGACGCGCTCGTCATGCGTCATCTGCTGTTTGGCGCCGCCATCGGGGCGCATGCGCCAAAGATCCATGGTTCCGCCGCGGTCGGAATTGAACCAGATCCACTCCCCGTCCGGCGTATAGTCCGGGCCGTCGTGATAGCGGCCGCCATCGGTCAGCCTGGTTTCCTTACCGCCCGTGACGGGCATCGCATAGATGTCGAAAACGGCTTCCTGCTGTCCAGATTGGGGGCGCTGGCCGGCATAGACCAGCGTTTCGCCATCCGGCGACCAGCCATGCCAGTAGGAAGGAACATTGGCGGTGACACGCTTCGGCATGCCACCATCGAGCGGCAGCGTGTAGATGCAGGATGCTCCCGCCTCCGTCTTGTCGGAAATGACGAGGGTTTTGCCGTCCGGCGAGATGCCGTGGTCGTTGTTGCAGTTGACGGCGAAGCCCGTGTCGACCTGCTCCGGCTCGGCATCCTCGACGAGTTCGAGACGCCAGATCAGCCCCTCGCCGTTGAAGATCATGAATTTGCCGTCGCGCGACCAGTTGGGCGCCTCGATCAGCATGCCGGTCCGCCACACCGTCATGACGGTGGCGCTCGGCACGTCGAAGATGCAGAGTTCGCTCTTCATATGCCCTCGGGCTGGTAGCTGAAGCGCGAGAAGCGGGCTTCGCGACCCTGTCCCGTCATGTCCATGGCGAACATGCCGACGAATGCCCCGGTGAAGGAGCCGTGGCCGCCGCGTCCACCCTCGTCGGAAATGATTGCGGCATCGAGCTTCGGCCCGATGGCCTGCCACTCGCCATCCGGCTGCCTCCAGTAGAATTGCTGGAGCGCATGGTCGACATCGACCCGCATTTCGATCGAACCTTCCGGGCAGTGTATCGGCCCGCCCAGCGGGAACGTCATCGCGCCATCCGGGAAGTTGCCCGGGCAGGAATTGATCGTCAGCGCCCGGCCGATGCCTGGCTCCAGGGTCAGCAGCAGGGCATGGAACTTGAAGCGGTTGTAATAGGTCACCAGACCGGCGGTCTGCTGATAGGTGACCGGATCGAACTCGACGCAAGTCTCTGCGGAATAGACGAAGTGCTCCTGGCGGCGCGCGACCAGCGCCTGCTCGAACCATGACCCGATGCTCTGGCGGCCGAACAGCGAAAGCGACCCGTTATTGACGCGGAACAGGCGTTCGGTTTCCGGCGAGCGCAGCCACTGGAATTCGTCGGGCAATTTGCCGCCGGTGAAATCGGTGTGGTAGGCGACGGGTGGCGCCGGTTCCGCCTCGTCGAGACCCGGCAGTTCGGAGCGCACGAGCATGCCGCCGCCCTCCAGGTAGAGCCAATCGTCGTCACCCCACACCACGCGCTCGATGCCGGTCTCGCGCCCGAGCGGGCAGAAGCGTCCCGTGCCATCGGGGCCGGGGATCGGCCGGCCCATCAGGAAGGTATGATAGAACTGGCCGTCATGCGTCTCGACATACTGGCCGTGCCCGGTCTTCTGGATCGGATGTTCGGGATGGTCGGCCGCACACATCAGGTACTTGTTCGGGTGGTCCTCGTAAGGTCCCCAGATCGAACGCGAACGGGCCATGGTGACGGCGTGGTCGTAGACCGTGCCACCCTCGGCGGTGGTGAGATAATACCAGCCGTTGCGCTTGAAGATGTGCGGCGCCTCGGTCAGACCGCGCGCGGTACCGAGATAGATGTTCTCCACCGGGCCGAACAGGCCCTTTTGCGGTGACCATTCCTGCAACAGGATGCCATCAAAACTGGCGTGTTTCGGATTGCCGCCGGTGCCCTTGCCCCGGTAGTTCCACTGCATGTTCATGAAGTATTTGCGGCCGTCGTCGTCATGGAACAGCGACGGGTCAAAACCTGACGCGTTGACGAACCATGGATCGGACCAATCGCCGTCTACCGTCTCGCAGGTGGTAATGTAGTTCGGCGCGTCCTTGAAATTGCCGTCATAGCGCTTGACGTCGGTGTAGACGAGCCAGAACCTGCCTTCGGCATGGCTTAGGCATGGCGCCCAGATGCCGCAGGAATCGGGATTGCCGCGCATGTCGAGTAGGCTCGCACGGGCGAGCGGGCGCGAGACCAGCTTCCAGTTCACCAGATCGCGCGAATGATGAATCTGGACGCCGGGATACCATTCGAAGGTCGAGGTCGCGATGTAGTAGTCCTCGCCGACCCGGCAGATAGACGGATCTGGATTGAAGCCCGGCAGGATGGGATTGCGGATCAATGTCTTGTCCTCGCTTCGCCGTCGGTCAACGCTTCGCCTCGCCCTTTGGCGTTTCGGAGGAGCGCGCCCACAGATTGATATTCTCCTCGTCGGCATATTTGTCGATTTCGGCCAGTTCCGCGTCGGAGAATTCCAGATTGTGAGTGGCGCCGACGCAGTCGACCACCTGTTCGGGCCGTGAAGCGCCGATCAGTGCGGTGGTGATGCCCTCGCCGCGCAACACCCAGGCGAGCGCCATCTGCGCCAGTGTCTGGCCGCGCGCCTGGGCGATGTCGTTCAGCTTGCGGATGTTCTCGATGGCGCGCTCGGACAGGAAATCCGGGTTCAACGACTTGCCCTGGCTGGCGCGGCTGCCTTGCGGAATGCCCTTCAGATACTTGTTGGTCAGCATGCCCTGGGCAAGCGGGGTAAAGGCGATGGAACCGATACCCAGTTCCTTGAGCGTGTCCTTCAGCCCGTCGCGCTCGACCCAGCGGTTGATCATGTTGTAGCTCGGCTGGTGGATGAGGCAGGGCGTGCCGAGATCGTTGAGGATCTTCACCGCTTCGCGGGTTCTGTCCGAATTGTAGGACGAGATGCCGGCGTAAAGCGCCTTGCCGGAGCGCACGATCTGATCGAGCGCGCCCATGGTTTCTTCCAGCGGCGTATCGGGATCGAAACGGTGGGAATAGAAGATGTCGACATAATCGAGGCCCAGCCGCTTCAGTGACTGGTCGCAGGAGGAAATCAGATATTTGCGGCTGCTCCATTCGCCATAGGGGCCCGGCCACATCAGATAGCCGGCCTTCGACGAGACGATCAGTTCGTCGCGATAGCCCTTCAGATCGGTGCGCAGGATTTCACCGAAGGCCTCCTCGGCGCTGCCCGGCGGCGGGCCGTAATTGTTGGCGAGATCGAAATGGGTAATGCCGTGGTCGAAGGCGGAATGGATGATCGCCCGCTTCACGTCATGCGGCGTGTCGCCACCAAAATTGTGCCACAGACCGAGCGAAATGGCGGGCAAATGTACACCTGACCGCCCACAACGGCGGTAGGCCATCTTCTCGTAGCGGTCTTCTGCAGGAATGTAGGTCATTTGGCTTTGTTTACCGGTTTCATCAGCGCTTTGGCCTCGCGAATGCCCAGCGCGGCCGGCCGCTCGCAAGTCGTTGACAGCTCGACTGCGCGGCCGGTCTCACCCGATTTCAGGATCGAGGTCATGACATCGACGGCATGCAGCGACATTTCCAGCGAACAGCGGTGCGGTCTGCCCTGCCGGATCGCCTGCGCCATGTCGGCAAGGCCGGCGGCGCGGTAGTTGGCGAGCATGCCGCGATCGTGTTTCTGGTTCGGCACCGAGAAGGGATGCTTCCAGGCCGGCAGGCGCTTGACGGGCCTTGCCTGCTTCGTCATCGCCACCTCGCCGCCAAAGAAATTCGGATCGGGCACGAACAGCGTGCCGTCCTCGCCATAAAGCTCCATCGGCGAATGGCCGTGCTCCCAGACATCCCAGCTCGCGCCGAACATGATGGTGGCGCCATTCTCGAATTCCAGCAGCGACTGGATCGTGGTCGGCGTCTCGACCTTGATCTTCTGGCCGTAACGCGGCTGCGAGGTGATGGTGCGCTTCTTCTGCGGTGTCGAGGATATGGCGACAACGCGTTTGACCGGCCCGATGAGCTGGATGAGATTGGTCACGTAATAGGGGCCGACGTCGAGCACCGGCCCGGCGCCCGGCTTGAAGAAGAAGTCCGGGTTCGGGTGCCAGTGCTCCATGCCATGGCTCATGACGAAGCAGGTGCCGGAGGTGACCTTGCCGACCGCGCCCGAATCGACGAGGTGACGGGCGAGCTGGTGGGCGCCACCGAGGAAGGTGTCGGGAGCCGAGCCGATGCGCACGCCCTTCTTCGCGGCGGCAGCGGCGAGCGCCCTGCCCTCCTTGACCGACAGCACGAAGGGCTTTTCCGAATAGAGATGCTTGCCGGCATCGACCGCCATCTTCGCCACCTCGTAATGGGCGGCGGGAATGGTCAGGTTGACGATGATGTCGATGTCGTCGGCCTTGACGAGATCGCCGACCTTTTCTGCGCGCAGGCCGAATTCCTCAGCCTTGGCCTTGGCGACCTTGGGCATCTTGTCGGCGCAGGCGCGTATTTCGATGCCCTTGAACAGCGGCGCCAGCATCATATAGGCGGCCGAAATGTTGCCGCAGCCGATGATCCCCACACCCAGGTTTTTCCGTCCGGGCGACTTTGCCATGTCAGTTGTCTCCGAATGAATTGACTGCCTCGAACGAGCGCGTGGCGAAGCGCACGTCGTCGTTCGGCTTGTCGTGCTCCATGACGAAAAGCTTCGCCGGCGTCTTTTCCTTCACGCGCCTGAAGATCGCGGGCCAGGGCATCGTGCCCTGGCCGACATCGGCCCAGCCATCCTCGTCGACGCATTCGCCCGCCGGCGCGATGTCCTTGATGTGGATGGCGGCGATGCGGTCGCCGTAACGGTCGATCCATTCGAGAGGGTCGGCGCCGCCGCGCACGATCCAGGCAATGTCGGCCTGCCAGGCCAGATCCGGCCCGCCGGCCAGTATGGCGTCCATGGGAAACGTGCCGTCGGGAAGTGCGGCGAACTCGAAATTGTGATTGTGCCAGCCATAGATAAGACCCGCTGCGCGGATGGGTTCGCCGGCCTTCTGCAGCCGCGCGCCGAAAGCATGCCAGCCGGCGGCGTCACTCGGACGCAGATCGGCAGCAATGTGCGGGCAGAAGACAGCCTTCATGCCGACCGTTTGGGCGATCCCGATCGCGCGTTCAGGCTCATCTTCGAGCATGTCCAGACCGAAATGGCCGGATGTCATGACAAGCCCCGCCCCATCGAGAGCGGATTTCAGGCCTGGAGGGTCGACGTAGAGTCCGCCGAAGCCCTCGACCTCGGCATAGCCGACACGCTTCAGCATGGCGAGCGTATCGCTCAGCGGCGGGAATTCCCGTGAGGAATAGAGCTGGTAGGACAATCGCATCGTTTACTGCTCCTGGATGTTTGCCGCCTTGGGTTAGCCGCCCGGGGGAATCTGCTCGGGGTTGGCGGACAGGCAGCGGCCTTGTCTTGCGGAAGGACACATTGCGTGTGTTGACGGTCGCGGAGGGAATGGCAGCCTCTGCCCGGTTTCTCTCCTTTCCTAAAGCCGCAGTTCGGTGTCGGCGTCGAACAGCGAGGCGCGCGCCGGGTCGAAGCCGATGATCACCTTTTCACCGCTTGAAAGTTTGGTCTGGCCATCAATACGAAAGCGGAATTCCTGGCCGCCCAGATGAGACCATACCAGTGTGTCAGCGCCCATCGGCTCGACAACCTCGATGCTTATTTCAGCCGTGAAGGGCTGCCCGGACGCCTGTTCGCCAACAGCAACATGTTCCGGGCGCATGCCAAACGTGGCTTTTTCGGGCATCGTGCCACCATTGGAGAATTCATAGCGGTTGAGGCCAATCCGTGAATCACCGGCGACAAAAACCGGGTTAGTCCCCGCTTCGATCGTGCCGTCCAAGAAATTGATCGAGGGCGAACCGATGAAGCCGGCGACATATTTGTTTAGCGGCTTGTCGTAGATCGTGTGGGGTGCGGCAAGCTGCTGGACGGCGCCTCCGCGCATGATGGCGATGCGGTCGGCCAGTGTCATCGCCTCGATCTGGTCATGGGTGACGTAGATCATCGTGTTGCTGTCGAGCTGCTGGTGCAAGCGCTTGATCTCGACCCGCAATTCGGCGCGCAGCTTGGCGTCGAGATTCGACAGCGGCTCGTCGAACAGGAAAATGTCGACATCGCGCACCAGCGCGCGGCCGATGGCGACGCGCTGGCGCTGGCCACCTGAAAGCTGCGCCGGCTTGCGCTTGAGCAAGGGTTCGATATGCAGAAGCTCGGCTGTTTCCTTGATGCGTTTTGTTATCTCGTCCCTCGGCACGCGGGCATTCTTCAAACCGAAGGCGAGATTGCCTTCCACCGTCATCTGCGGATAGAGCGCATAGGACTGGAACACCATGCCGATGCCGCGATCCTTGGGTTGTTCCCAGGTGACGTTGTGGTCGTTGATGAAGATCTGTCCGTCGGTGATGTCGAGCAGGCCGGCGATGCAGTTGAGCAAGGTGGACTTGCCGCAGCCGGATGAACCGAGCAGCACGAGGAATTCACCCTCTTCGATTTCGAGATTGAGGTTCTGAAGAACCTTCACATCGCCGAAGCTGAGATCAAGGTTTCGGATCGAAACGCTGGCCATGAATTACCCTTTCACCGCGCCCGCGGCGATGCCTCGCACAAACAGTTTTCCCGAGATGAAATACACGAGAAGCGGCACCAGGCCAGTAATGATGGTCGCGGCCATGTTGACGTTGTATTCCTTCACGCCCTGCACGGAATTGACGATGTTGTTGAGCTGCACCGTCATCGGATAGGTCTCGGGCTTCGTATAGACCACGCCGAACAGGAAGTCGTTCCAGATGCCCGTCACCTGGATGATCATCGCGACGACGAAGATCGGCAGGCTCATCGGCATCATGATCCGGAAGTAGATGCCCCAGAAGCCGGCGCCGTCGACACGCGCCGCCTTGAACAATTCTTCCGGCACCGACGCGAAATAGTTCCTGAAAAGCAGGGTGTTGATCGGCATGCCGAAGATGGTGTGGACGATAACCAGACCGGTGAGCGTGCCATAAACACCCAGTTCGCGCAGGATGATGACGACCGGGTAGATCATCACCTGGTAGGGGATGAAGGCGCCGACGATCAGGATCGTGAAAAAGAGATTGGCTCCCTTGAAGCGCCAGTTGGCGAGCGCGTAGCCGTTGATCGACGCAATGGCGATCGAAATGATGACGGAAGGAACCGTGATACGCACCGAATTCCAGAAACCGCGGGAAAGGCCGTCGCAATTGAGGCCGGTGCAAGCCTTGGCCCAGGCCTTGACCCAGGGTTCGAAGGTGATTTCGAGCGGTGGGGCGAAGACGTTGCCGACGCGGATTTCCGGCATGCCCTTCAGCGAGGTGACAACCATCACGTAGAGCGGCAGAAGGTAATAGAGCGCTACGACGGTGAGCGTGCCGTAGATGAAGATATTCCGCCGTGACAAAATCTTGCGCGGACGCGCGCCGCGCGGGTCGGACATCATGCCGGCGGCCGCATCGGCCCCGGCGGCGGTGACGGCGAGGGTTGCGGGGTTAGACACGTCTGTCCCTTCCACCGAATTCGAGATAGGCCCATGGCACGACAACGATGACGACCGACAGCAGCATCATGGTCGAGGCGGCGAAGCCCTGGCCCAGGTTCTGCGCGGCGAACATGTAATCGTAGACATATTTCGCCGGCACTTCCGATGCATGGCCCGGTCCGCCGGACGTCTGGGCGACGACGAGGTCGTAGAGGCGCACGATGCCCGAGGCGATGATCACCAGCGTGGTGATGAAGACCGGGCGCATCATCGGCACGACAATGAACAGATAGGTCTTCCACATCGGAATGCCGTCGACGCGCGCAGCTTTCCAGATGTCCTCGTCGATGCCACGCAGACCGGCCAGCATGAGGCACATGACGAGGCCCGTTCCCTGCCACAGACCGGCGATCAGAAGACCGTAGATGACGATGCGTTGGTCATAGAGCGGGTTGAAGGTGAAGCTGTCCCAGCCAAGCGAACGCACGACGCTCTGGACGCCGAAATCGGGATTGAGCAGCCATTGCCAGACCAGGCCCGTGACGATGAAGGAAAGCGCGAAGGGATAGAGGAAGATCGTGCGGAACGTATCCTCGAAGCGGATCTTCTGGTCGAGCAGCGCAGCCAGGATGAAGCCGATCAGCAACGACAAGATCAGCGACAAGATGCCGTAAATGAACAGGTTCTCGATCGAGGCAAGCCAGCGCGGGGTCGACCAGAGGCGATCATACTGGTCGAGGCCGACAAATCTGAGCCTCGGCAGAAGCTTGGAATTGGTGAACGAATAGACGATCGTCCAGATCGTGCCGCCGAGGAAAACGACCAGCGCGGTGAAGATCATCGGAAGCGACGCGACTTTCGCGTTCAAATTCCGGAAAAGCTGGCTCGGGCGCTTGGAGCGTGAATCAGACATCGTTCAAGACCGGCGCGGCGTGTGAAACCACCCGCCGGGAAAGTTCCGATCCCGGCGGGCGGCTGGATAGCATCCGACCGATCAGTCGGCGCTGGCGATGATTTCGGCGTAACGCTTCTGCGCGTCTTCCGGCGTCATCGACGGCGTGGAGAAAAACTCGACAAACAGGTCATTGAGCTGGTTGTTCGTGTCCTCGGTGTTCAGCTTCGGCGGATCGGGAATCGTGTTGCCGTCCGCCAGAATCTGGAGACCCTTCTTCATGCAGTCATTGGCCGCTGCAAGATCGACGTCGCCACGCACCGGCACCGAGCCCTTCTTCAGGTTGAAGGCAACCTGGGTCTTCGGATTGAGCATGGTCGAAGCCAGCACTTCCTGGGCCTTCGACTTTTCGGGGTCGGACAGCTTGGGGAAGTAGAAGGCGTCGCCGCCAACCGAAATCAGCGCGTTGACGCCGAGGCCAGGCAGGCACGAATAATCCTTGCCAGCCACTTGGCCAGCCACCTGGAATTCGCCCTGCGCCCAGTCGCCCATGATCTGGCCGCCGGCCTGGCCGGTGATGACCAGATTCGTCGCCTGGTTCCAGTCCTGGACATTCGACTTCGCGGCCAACTTGCGTGCTTCGTCGGCTGCCTTGAACACCTTGGCGATCTCGGGACCCGCTGCGACTTCCGCGTCGTGGTCCCGATAGACCTTCAGGTAGGTTTCCTTGCCGGCGATCGCCGGGATCAGGACGTTGAAGGCGCCCGTGGTCTGCCAGGCCTGCCGGCCAAGCGCCAGCGGGATCTTGCCCGCTTTTTCAAGCGCGGGCGCGGCGGCGACGAATTCGTCCCAATTGGTCGGAACCGGCACACCGGCATCCTCGAATGCCTTGTGCGACAGCCACAGCCACTGCCACGAATGGATGTTGACCGGTACGCAATAGACTTTTCCGTCCACCGTACAGCCGTCGTAAAGGCTCTTGGGGCGAATCACCTCGGACCATTTTTCCTTGGTGGCGATATCGGTCAAATCGCGCATCAGGCCCGCCTCAACCAGTTCCTCGGCCTGGCGACCCTGGTTGAACATGGTAGCGCCCATCGGATCGCCACCTGTAATGCGGCTGACGAATACCGGACGCGCGGTGTTGCCGCCGCCGGCGATGGCACCGTCAACCCAATGGTTGCCGGTGGCATTGAACGCCTTGGCGAATTCGGCAACGGCAGCGGATTCACCGCCCGAAGTCCACCAGTGCGTCACCTCAAGGTCGGTCGCCGACGCCACCGACCCGCCGCACAGAAGCATGGCGCTTCCGGCAAGCAATGCCTTCAAGATTTTCATAATGCTCCTCCCTGGGCACACCGTGCAAAAGCACCCTGAATCTCCTCCGCAACCGACACTCCCACGCCGATGCAATCGATTACATCTTCAACCCGTGCACGTTATCTGCAATCGATTACAGTCAGCTTGATTTGTGCTATGTAAAGAGTCAAGTCAATTTTATCGCGCCTCGAAAAAAATCAACGGTCACATCTTCTGGTATCCCTCCTTGGAAAAGAAACCGCCAAAGATTCAAGATGTTGCACGCGCCGCAGGTGTTTCCACCGCGACGGTCAGCCGGGCATTGAGCCAGCCGGACATGGTGGCCGAGGCGACACGGCAGCTTGTCATAGACGCCGTCGAAAAGACCGGCTACCGGGTCAATCTGGCGGCAAGCAATCTGCGGCGACGTCGCACCGGCACGATCGTTGTCATGGTGCCCAATCTCGGCAATCCGTTCTTTTCCACGATCCTCGCCAGCATCGAGGCGGTGGCCGCACCGGCCGGACTGGGTGTGCTGATCGTCGACACAACCCAGCATCAGGCCAGCCGCCAGCAGGTCTTCGCCTATCTGCACCGCACACGCGCCGACGGGCTCATCGTGCTCGACGGCTCGCTGGCCATGGAACTGCTCGAAATCGGCGGGGAGGACAGCGGCATGCCACCGGTGGTCTTTGCCTGCGAATGGTCGCAGGACACTACCTTTCCATCCGTGGTGATCGACAACCGTTATGGCGCGGAGCTGGCGATCCGTCATCTGCACGGTCTCGGCCACCGCAGGATCGGGCATGTTTCAGGGCCGGTCGGAAACGTGCTGACGCAATCACGCTTGCAGGGTTCGCAGGACACGCTTGGCACGCTGGGGCTGGAAGTCCGCGACGACTGGTTCCTGTCCGGCGATTTCTCCCTGCAGTCGGGTGCCGAGGCGGCTGTCGAATGGCTGAAGCTCGAGGAGCGGCCAACGGCACTGTTCTGTTCGAGTGACCAGATGGCCTGCGGCTTCATCTCGGAACTCAATCGGCGTGGTTACAGCGTGCCGCGCGATATGTCGATCGTCGGCTTCGACGACATCGAAATCGCGGTGCGTTTCATTCCGGCGTTGACGACGATCCGCCAACCGCGCGGCGCAATCGGCGCAGCGGCCGCCGAAATACTGATCGATCGCATCACCAGACCGGCTGAGGCACAAGCGATCACGCCGCGAAGGGTCATGGATGTCGAACTCGTCGTGCGCGACAGCACCGCCACGCCGCCAGGCGCGAAGCCAGCCATCCGTTCCGCTTCCGAAAAACTGCCGAATCCGGCAGCATGAATTCCCTTTCCTTCGAATCCGCGAAGCCATGACCAGCAAGACTTTCCTTTCCATCGGCGAATGCATGCTCGAATTGTCCGGCGCCGCTGTCGGTGAAGAAGGGCTGTGGCGATTGGGCTATGCCGGCGACACGCTCAATACCGCATGGTATGCGCGTGCGCTGCTCGATCCACAGATCTGGCAGATCGCCTATTTCACCCGGCTGGGCCAGGACGGCTTCTCGCAGAAGATGATCGACTTCATCGCGGCGCACGGTATCGAGACGCGATGGATCAGCCGAGATCCGAAGCGTATCGCCGGGCTTTACGCCATCGAATTGAAGGATGGCGAGCGGTCGTTCACCTATTGGCGCGACCGATCGGCGGCGCGTCTGCTGGCCGATGACGAGGCGGCGCTCGGCAGCGCCATCGCCGAAGCGGACGCGATCTATCTTTCCGGCATCACGCTCGCCATTCTCGCTCCCGACCGTCGCGACTTCCTGATCGAACAATTGGCGAAGGCGACCATCGCCGGCAAGTTGACCGCCTTCGACCCGAA
>JAJDOK010000029.1 GCA_022340185.1 Salaquimonas sp.
AGGATTACGATTCACAGTGGGGAACGCGGATGAAGGGTACCGGTCCCTATGCCTGGCAGGTCGCGAGACGTTTCGAGATCGCGGCCAAGAGGCTCGGCTTCAACACGAGAAAACATCGCTTCGACACCAGCCAGTTTGTCCCTCCCCTCGGCGAAGGCCACCAATTGGCGTTGCTGTAGGTAAATTCGTTCCGCCACCCGGCGGTGGCGCTTTCGCCGCAATCAATGCGTGCCGCCGGGTCTTGAAGAGAATCAGTGTCCGGCCGAGAGCGTTTCGCCCCCTGATGGGAGCGTTCTGCCGGAAGGATTTTGCATCAAGATCGAGGAAAACGGCAACGCGCGGACTGGTAGTCCGGGCTAGCCGATTTCCGAAGGAATTGGCGCAAAAGAACCCGATCCATTCGGGTTTCCGATTGGCGGGCGCCCGATGCCGAACCGATCTTGCGAGATGCGCAAACATCGCGCTACGACCGTTTCGACGCCGGATCGCACTCGCCCATCGAGAAACAGAATCGCTTCCATCAGCGGGTGAAACGCTCTAGCTTCGCCCGCATGTCCCCAAGGCTTGGCACTGATTCTCTTTCTTCTCCGCCCAAGGCCTCTTCGCAAAAAGAAGGCAAGCCCGGTTTCGCCGAGGAAAGACGCTTTTACCGGCGCGGCGCGACGCTGGTCGCCGGCGTCGACGAAGCCGGACGGGGACCACTCGCCGGACCGGTGGTGGCGGCAGCCGTCATCCTCGACCGCAAGCGCATACCCGACGGCATCGACGATTCCAAGAAGCTGACAAGGCAGCGCCGCGAAGAAATCTTCGCCGAAATCGTGGCGAAGGCGCAAATCGCCTGGGCGGCACAGGGTGCTGCGGCGATCGACCGGGTGAATATCCGCCAGGCGACACTTTTCGCCATGACTTCGGCGGTGCGCAGCCTGACGCAGCAGGCCGACATGGTGCTGATCGACGGGCGCGACGTGCCGGAAGGAATCGGGGAACAGGGCCGGGCGCTGATCGGCGGCGACGGTATCAGCCTGTCGATCGCGGCGGCCTCGATCATCGCCAAGGTGGTGCGCGACCGGCTGATGGCGCGGGCCTGCGCCAGCTTTCCCGGCTACGGTTTTTCGTCCCATGCCGGTTATGGCACGGCGGAGCATCTCGACGCGCTGAAGCGGCTCGGACCATGCCCGCTGCACCGGCGCAGCTTTGGCCCGGTACGGGAATTGCTGGCAGCGAACTGAGCACAGGCAATTCACTCGTCATGCTCGGGCTTGTCCCGAGGATTACGAATGGCAATAAAAAGGCGCCTCGATGAGCGCCTTTTCAATTGTCGTCAGGCAAGTTTCGCGAAGCAGGTTTCGCCAGGCAGGCCGGTTCAGTTCAGCCGGTTCTTCACCTCGGCGATCGACTTGTCGATGATCTTGCTGGCTTCCGCACCCGTGACCTTGCCGGCGATCAGCTTTTCGGCGGCCGAAACCGCGATATCGACGGCGATCGAACGCACATCGTCGATGGCCTGGGTCTCGGCCTGGGCGATCTTCTGTTCGGCAAGCGCGGTGCGCCGGGCGACGAATTCCTCGGTCTTCTTCGCCGATTCCTCGGCGAACATGATCGCCTCGCTCTTGGCCGCGGCGACGATTTCCTCGGCTTCGGTCTCGGCAGACTTGCGCTTGCGCTGGTATTCGGCGAGCAGCTCCTGCGCCTCCTCGCGCAGGCGCCTTGCCTCCTCCAGCTCGTCGCGGATCTTGTCGGCGCGATCGTCCAGCGATTTGACCAGCATGCCCGGCACCTTCATGTAGGCGATTACGCCGAGGAAGACGAGCAGTGCAACAAGTGCCCAGAATGCTTCGTCGAATGCCATCGCCTCAACCCCTGTCCTGCGCCGCCGCCTCTACGGCCTTGGCGACTTCCGTCTTGGTGGCGGTACCGCCGATCAGTTCGCGCACGATTGCGCCAGCCGTATCCGAGGCGATATTGCCGACCTCGGCCAGTGCACTTTCACGGATCTTGGCGATCTTCGCCTCGGCTCCGGCCAGCCGGGTGGCCAGTTCATCCTCGACCTTCTGGCGCTCGGCGTCCGCCTCGGCCTTGGCCTTGTCATTGGCTTCCTGAGCAATGGCGTGAGCGCGGTTGCGGGCTTCGGCCAGTTCCTGTTCATAGGCGGCGTGCGCGGCGTCGGCCTCTTCCCTGAGGCGCTGGGCCTCGTCGAGATCGCCGGAAATGCGGTCGCGCCGCACTTCCAGAATGCCCGAGATGCGCGGAATCGCCACCCGGCTCATGAACCAGTAGAACAGACCGAACATGATCGCCAGCCAGAGCAGCTGGGAGGCGAAATAAGTCGGATCGAAAGGCGGAAAGGCCTCGTGCTCGCCGCCATGCTGCGCCGGTGCGGTGGACGAATGTGTCGCTTCCGTCTCGGCCTGGGCGAGCTGAATCCCTTCAGCCGTCGTCGTCGTGTACGCCATCTTCGGTTCCTCGAAACGCTATGCGGCCGCGCCCGTTGCGCGGCCGTGCGATTGGTCAGCCGTCAGATCAAACGACGAAGAGCAGCAGCAGCGCGATCAGCAGGGCGAAGATGCCCAGCGCCTCGGTGATGGCGAAGCCGAAGATCAGGTTGGTGAACTGGCTGGAGGCGGCTGACGGATTGCGCAGGGCGCCCTGCAGATACTGGCCGAACAGATTGCCGACGCCGATGCCGGCAGCGCCCGTGCCGATTGCCGCGAGGCCCGCGCCGATGAGTTTTGCTGCTTCCGGTTCCATGGTGTTGCTCCTTGATTGGAATGATGGGTTGGATCGGTTGAAATTGCGGTTGTCGGATCGCGGCAGCGCCGCGGTGAAATGTTCCCGGATCAGTGCCCCGGATGCAGGGCGTCGTTGAGGTAGATGCAGGTCAGTATGGCAAAGACATAGGCCTGCAGGAAGGCTACCAGGAATTCCAATGCGGTGAGTGCGATCGTCATGGCGAGCGGCAGGATGGCGCCTGCCACGCCGACGGCGCCCAGCGTGCCGAGCGAGATGACGAAGCCCGCGAACACTTTCAGCGTGATGTGGCCTGCCAGCATGTTGGCGAAAAGTCGGACCGAATGGCTGACCGGACGGGTGAAGAAGGAGATGATCTCGATAATCACGATCAGCGGCATCACGGCCATCGGAATGCCCGAGGGCACGAACAGCTTGAAGAAGCGCAGGCCGTTATGCATCAGCCCGTAGATGATGACGATGAAGAACACCAGAAGCGCCAGCGTCGCCGTGATGACCAGATGGCTGGTGACCGTCAGGAAGTAAGGGAACATGCCAAGAAGATTGGCAATCAGAATGAACATGAACAGCGTGAAGACGAAGGGAAAGAACCGCATCGCCTCGGGACCGGCCGATGTTCGCAGCATCCCCGCCGCGAACTCGTAGAGCAGCTCGGCCGTCGACTGCATCCGGCTCGGCACCAGACCGCGGCCGCTGGTCGACCAGACCAGGAAGCCTGAAACGCCGAACACGATGATGGCCATGAACAGAGAGGAATTGGTAAACGACAGATCGACGCCGTTGAAATCGAGCGGAATCAGCTTGTAGAGATTGAACTGGTGAATAGGACCCGTCGCCACAGAAACTTCCCTCTCGATCCGTCGGCCTGCTATCCGTCTGTTGCCCGTCTCCGGACCGTTGTCTCAACCGCCGCTTTTCGACCCGCCGCCCGGCCCGCTCATGTGGCCGGTCATCCGCAGGACGTTCACAATGCCGGCGGCAAAGCCCAGGAGCGTAAAGACGATCATCCCCCAGGGCGTCACACCAAAAAACCGGTCAATTCCCCAGCCCATTGCCGCGCCGACCAGGATTGCCGAGATGAAGGCCCCCGACACGCTCAGCGCAATGGCAAGGCCGGAACTGCCCGGTTTGCCCCTGGCAGCAGATTCCACACGTTTCTCGTTTGCCTTGCTGTCAAGGCGCTGATCGAGGGCGCGTAGCCTTGCTGCCAGTTCCGCTTCCGAAGGGCCGACGCGTTCGGGATTGTCGGGTTCTGTTCCAGTTTTGCGGCTATCGCCAGCCAAGGAATTCTCCCGGGAAAAACCCCATTCACGCCATCGCAAGGACCGGGAAAAGAGCCCGCCGGCCGCTCCGCGAAGTCGCGCGCAACATAGTTTTGGGGCGTCCGGCTGTCAAGCGCGGCACCATTATCCTAAAGTATTGATTTTTCTATATATTACAGTTGGAGTACCCTGTGCGACAAAGCGACTTGGCAAAGAGGCCCGGATTCCCCGGCAGGAGTCGTGTCAGGCCGGTGCGTCGGGCTGGGAATCAACTCCAGCCGCCGCCGATCGTGCGGTAGAAGACATGCAGGCCAATCCTGCCGACCCTCTTCATGTGGCGGGCCCAGCGCGGGCGCACGTAGGCCGCGTGATAATGGGTGGAGGAACCGACCTCGGTCAGCCAGATGCGGCCTTCGGTGGTCTCGCGGGCGACATAGCTGGCAAGCTCCCAACTCTTGCGATCCCTGACCCGATCGCGGATGCCATCGCAGGCGAAGGAGAACTGGCAGCGATTACGCCATTTCTTGTTCTGGTAGACGACGGCGCAGATATCGTTGGGATAGGCGGGATTTTTCACCCGGTTGAGAATGACCTGGGCTACAGCGGCCTGGCCACGCACCGATTCGCCGCGCGCCTCGAAATAGATACCGGCGGTAAGGCAGTTCTGGTCGCGGTCAGAATAGGCCGTCATGGGCAACAGGTCGGCGGCCCAGTTGTGATCGCCCTTGGCCAGTTTCGGGACCAGGCTGACCGGGCGTTCGTCCTTCAACACGGCAGCGAAGGGAGAGCGCACCACCTTGTCGTCTTCGGCATAGGCCAGAACATTGTCGGCCGATTCGGAGACAAGGCTGGCGACGACGACAGGCAGGTCGGGATCGACCGGCGGCAGGTCGGATTTCGGCGGATGGAAGGCGGCGGCGACCTGATAGGCTTCGGTGACCGGGCGCGGCTTGACGAAGGCCAGTTCGAATTCCTTGTCAGCGGTGCGCGGCTCCAGCATGGAATGGCGTTCGAGCACGGAGCCAGCGGAAAAATAGGCGGGCGGGCGTTTGATGGTGGCCGAAACGACGCGGTCGCCCTTGCCTTCGCGATTGATGCGCTGCGGTTGGCTGCCGCGCTGCACCTCGGTGGAAATCTCGTATGAAGGCGTGATCACGGTTCCGGTTGTATCGGGGCCCATCGTCACGGATCCGGTCGTCATCGCATCGATATCGCGCCCGTCGACGGCTTTTCGGCCTAGCGCAGTCGAGGGAATTGCGGTTGCCAGCACCATGTTGCCTGCAGGCTCCGGCACATGCGCCAGCCAGCGTTGCGCCACAGGTGCGGGCGCCACGGAGGCGACATCCTGAAAGGCGATGATATTCGGATAGGCGAGGAAGACGGCGATGCCCGCAAACAGCGGTGTGGTGTTGAACGCAAGGCGCAGTCGTACCCTCTGCACGAGCACATCAAAAATACGCAAAACCCTACCCCGAACCATAAGATTTGATGAATTGCAGCAAGCAATCATCAGGCTATTCAGTTAACGTTGACAGAGCGTTAATCGGCTGCCCGAATGAAACTGGTATCCTTTGCGGACTGACCCGCCGGGAAATGGTCTGGAAGGCAAATCGGGCGTCGGTCCGACCGGATATCGACGATTTTTCGGCGAGTCAGGGGCAGTTTTCAGCGCTTGCGCGCGCTTTGCTACGTTTAGCGTTTGCGCGCACGACCGGCATAGGGGTTCTCGCCCTTACGCAAATGCAGGCGTATCGGGGTTCCCCACAGATCGAAACTCTCACGCAATGCGTTGACCATATAGCGCGAATAGGCGTCGGGAAGGGACGCCGGACGCGAGCAGGCGGCAACGAAGGTGGGCGGGCGGGTCTTGATCTGGGCGATGTACTTGATGCGGATGCGCCGGCCCGAAACCGCCGGCGGGGGGTGGCGGTGGACCACTTCGTCAAGCCAGCGGTTGAGTGCGGCGGTCGCGATGCGGCGGTTCCAGGCTTCATGCACCTCGAAGATCGCCTGCATCAGCTTGTCGATGCCGTCACCGGTGAGACCCGAGACCGGTACCAGCTTCAGTCCCTTGACCTGCGGCAGCAGGCGCTCGGCCTTTTCGTGCATTTCCGCCAGCGTCGCTTGACGGTCTTCCACAAGATCCCATTTCGACAATGCGATCACCGGCGCGCGGCCTTCGCGCATGACCAGATCGGCGATATGCAGATCCTGCTTTTCGAAAGGCTGGGTAGCGTCGAACAGGATGACTACGATCTCGGCGAACTGCATCGCACGCAGCCCGTCGGCGACCGACAGCTTTTCCAGCTTCTCCTGCACCTTCGCCTTCTTGCGCAGGCCGGCAGTGTCGAACAACTTGATCTTCCTGCCCTTCCATTCCCAGTCGATCGAAATGGAGTCGCGGGTAATGCCGGCCTCGGGGCCGGTCAGCAGCCGTTCCTCGCCGATCAGGTGGTTCAGCAGCGTCGATTTGCCGGCATTGGGCCGGCCGACAATGGCGATCTTCAGCGGCCGGTTCGGGCCGGTACCCTCTTCTTCGCCTTCCTCGCCCGTTTCCTCGAAATCAACTTCCTCTTCCTCCTTTTCACCGAAGGCGCGCTCCTCGCCGAGTGCGGCGACAATAGCGTCGTGCAGATCGGCAAGGCCCTGGCCATGCTCGGCGGAAATCGGTACCGGATCGCCGAAACCGAGGCTGAAGGCTTCGAAATAGCCGGCTTCACCGGCCTTGCCCTCCACCTTGTTGGCGACGAGGATGACGGGCTTGCCGGATTTTCGCAGCAGGCCGGTGAAGAAGCGATCGGACGGGGTGACGCCGGCACGCGCGTCGATCATGAAAAGGCAGAGATCGGCTTCTTCAATCGCACGTTCGGTCTGGGCGCGCATGCGCGCCTCGAGGCTGGCGCCGGCCGCTTCCTCAAGTCCGGCGGTGTCGATCACCTCAAACGAGAGTTCGCCCAGCGATCCTGCTGCCTGGCGACGGTCACGGGTGACGCCTGGCGTATCGTCGACCAGCGCCAGACGCTTGCCGACCAGTCGGTTGAACAGCGTCGACTTGCCGACATTGGGCCGGCCGATGATCGCGAGCTTGAATGTCATTTTGTCAAATCCGGTATGCGCCGGAGATACAGGGGATCAGCCCGACTGCTTGACACCCTTGCCGGCGAGAAGATTGAGCATGAGTGCAGCGCGCGAGCGCACACCGGGACTCGAATCGGCGTCGTCGGCAATCTCCTGGAACCATTTCAGCGCGTCTTCGTTCGCGCCGGCCTTCCAGGCGGCGAGCCCCAGACCCTCGCGGGCAAGGTGGCGATAGTAGCCACCGGCCGCGGCAAGCGGTTCCAGACGGGCCTTGACCTTGTCATAGGGTTCGATGTCGACGGCGATCAGGCCGGCGCGCAGGCGCGCGAGCGAACGGAAGGCCTCGTCGACGGAATCGTCATCGGCAACCGCGTCATAGGCGGCAAGCGCTTCGGCCTTCTTGCCGGCACCCTCCAGTTCGCCGGCCAGGCGAAGGCGCGCCAGCGTCGGATAGGCACCGTGGCCATTCTTCTCCAGCTTCTCCAGCGCGGCGACCGCCTCGTCATGCTGACCCTTGCCGGCAAGTTCGACCGCGTTGATGAAGGCATCGCCCGCCGCAGCGGCGCGGCGTTCGGAATAATACTGCCAGCCGCGCCATGCAGCCGTTGCGACAACGACAAGAACGGCGGCCGCGATCAGCAGCCAGCCATAGCGGTCCCACAGGCCCTTCATGCGGTCCTGACGCAGTTCCTCGTCAACCTCGCGAATGAAACTGTCATCGGACATCGGAATACGCTCTCACACTGCCGTGGTGGTTATGGAACATGCGCTGCCCGCAGCCAGACCTTGGCTGCCGCCAGTGCGGTCGGGCCGCTTTTAGCGGAAAGGTGTCACCAGATGCAATCGCAACGTTACAATGCAAGCGGGATCGGCACACCGATCAGCCATTCGTGCACCTTCCAGATGAACAGGCCCCACAGCACCAGGCCGGCAGCGATGGCGATGACATCGTTGATGACCGGTCCCGACGCGGGAATGGGAGCACCACGACGCTTGACGGCGATGCGGTTCCATACCGCCCAGGCGAGGAAGGCGCCAAACAGGATGATCGAGGCGAGGTCGCCATTGACCAGCAGATGGGCGAAAGCCCAGATCTTCACCGCCAGCAGCATGGGATGCTTCAGCAGCGGCTTCAGTCTACCGGGCTTCAATTGCGAAACCACCAGCGAGATGAAGGAAAGTGCCATCAGCGTGATGGTCAGGTGCACCAGGCCGAAGGGTGCGACATACAATACGGGCGCGAGCGGTTGGGCTCTCGCATAACCCCAGATCAGCAGTACAAGGCCGGCAAGCGAGATCAGCGAATAGATGCCCTTCCAGGGATTTTCGCCCATGCGCGCGATCATCGCTTCGCGATAGGCGGGTGCCACCATCCTGATCGAGTGGATGCCCAGGAAAACGATCAGCCCGGCAATCAGCAGCATCATGTCCATGCAAGTCGTCCTTTCACATCGCGCCAAACTGGCACGAAAGAAGCCCTTCATGCCATAAACAGGTTTGAATTGCAGCCATGCGAAAGTGGAGTGAGGCAATTGGCGATCGATCCGGACCTCGCGCGCAAACGCCTGGAGGCGCGGCGCCTGGAGCTCGAAGCGCAATCGCACGAGACCGAGGAAACACGCCAGGCGGTCGAGCTCGACCAGCAATCGGTCGGGCGGCTGACGCGCATGGACGCCATGCAGGTACAGGCGATGGCGCAGGCGCAGGAACGCAAGCGCCAGCACGATCTGGTGCGCATCGAAATGGCGCTGAGGCGGCTTGAAGCCGGTGATTACGGCATTTGCGTCGAATGCGGCGAGGAAATTCCCGACCGCCGGCTCGCCATCGACCCGATGGCGGAAAAATGCGTCGACTGCGCCTGAAACCCGCCCGCGACTACTCTGCGGTGTCAGCCTGCTGACGCGCCAGATATTCCTGGTCGATGCCGGGCAGCGGTTCGTCGTTCAGCGTTGCCTCGAAGGCTTTCAGGCGCTTGTAGATCGACAACAGCTCGACGATCGTCGCCCATGAATTGACCAGATACTGGAACGAATTCGACACCTGCGTGAAGGCGGTCAGGATCTGCTGCAACAGGCCGAAAGTGATCTTGCCGGCGGCAATGGTGGGCACAAGGATGAAATAGGCGAAGATATTGTCGGCCTGCAGGTAGAAGGCCCGCGTGAGGTTGAAATACATGTAGTGGAAATAGAGGCGGAAATAGTTGCTCCGCACATTGGTGAACAATTCACGCACCGTTGGCGGGTCGGCGCGAATGGCATCGTCCTCGCCATAGACAAGTTCCTTGCGGTAGCCGGCCTCGACGCGCTGGTTCCTGAATTCCAGGCCCGGCAGCTTGATGCCGACGACGGCGAGCAGCACCGTGCCGAACAGCGACCAGAAAATCGCCGCCTGCATCAAGGGTGCGGGAATCGCTCCGACAATCGGCAGTTCGGCGACATTGGACGACAGCGTATAGAGGATCGGCAGGAAGGCGATCAGTGTCATCACCGAATCGATCATGTTGACACCGAGCCCCTCGACCGTCTGCGCGAAGCGCATGGTGTCTTCCTGGACGCGCTGGGAAGCTCCCTCGATATGGCGCAGGCGCGGCCAGTGGCTCATGTAGAAATCGTTCATCGCAGTGCGCCAGCGGAAAATGTAATGGCTGACGATGAAGCGCGTGACGACATAGACCGCGATCCAGATGAAGGCGATAACGGCGAAATCGAGCAACAGAAGATAGAGCTCAGATGTCTCGACCTGGTTGTCGGGGGTGAGCGCCTTTTGCACCAGATCGAAGAAGGGGCGGCGCCAATTGTTGATGGCGACCGATACCTGCACGGAGAAATAGGTCGAGAACAGGATGAAGGCGGATCCACCGATCGACCAACTCATCCATTTGTGGTCGGAAAAATAGCTCCAAAGGCCCCAGAACACACCAGCGAAGAACAAATAATAGATGTAGAACCAGAGAAAATCGTTGGTCCAGAAATAGCGGGCACCAACGACGAGTTCCGAGCCTTCCTCGGGCGACAGGCCGACATAGGCGCCAAGCTGATGGCCGCCTGCATACCACAGCCCGATGGCGACCGCGCACCATAGAATGAAAGAAGGAAAGAAGATGCGCGGATTGGGAAAGAAGGAATGAAACAAGGACTGGATTCTCCGGGCAACGGGCTCTTGCTACCCGCTTGAGGACCCCTGCGAGGCCCTTTGACACCGTAAACGCGGTGGTTTCAAGTTAAATCCTGCTCACTTTTGCTCTACCAACACGTCCTTTCGCGGAGCGCGGAAAAACGAACCATCGGCACAAGCCCATTTGCGCCATGTGTATTCCCGCACAGGGACAGATGCCGCCGCCGCCTATTTTCATTTCAACGAAAGACGAAATCATCAGCGGCTTTCGCCGCCTGGGGCGTGATCACCCCTGCGCGCTTGAAAAGCCAAACGGATCAGCCGATTCCTCTGCGGCCCGTACACGCCCCTGGGGCAGCACGAGGATGGAAGGCCGCTCTCCTCAACCGGGAGCGGCCTTCACCTAGAGCGTGTCAGGTTTAAATGGAATCGTTTGAACGCCGATATTTCGTGGTCTGGCTAGGAGCGCAGGGCGACGCGGCGCAAACACCGTTAGCCACACGCGACAACGTTCAGGACGCGAAAGATCAAATTCATACGATCGATATTTTGCTTTATATATCAATAATTTATATCCTTTCGACTTGGTTGGTCTTTCCGCCCCGGCTACGTCGAAATCCTCGCGAGATAGTCATATCGCGCTGCGGTCTTCTTCTTGCCGGGACGAAAACTCCATTCCATCAAACTGCTTCCATTTAAACTCGACGCGCTCCAGTTGGCGCCGGCAATCCGCAAATGTCGGGATGTTAACCCTCCGCTTACCACGGCGCACGGACAATCGGCCTACTGCCAAGCGATTCGTACGGGGTACGCGACCATGGATATTGTGAAGAACGACCCGCCTTCCCTCGACATGAGCGATGACGCACACCAGGCCGACGCCTATGCGCGGATGATGGAGGAACTCCTCATCGATATCGACGAACTGGACCCGTCGGCCTGCCCGCCCGACCGGCGCTTCTTCCTGAAGGACAAGGAAGCCTGGATCTACGAGCACGGCAATATCGCCGAACTGGTCTATGTGCGCACCGTCACGGACGAATTCGACCCGGACTGAGCGGCGAGAATTGATGTTCAATAAAAATCAAGTTTGTTGAACATGGTGCGGCCTATTTACCGAACAGGTCGGCATAGCGCTCCGGCTTGAAGCCGATCTCGATCGCATCATCCGTTTCGAGAACCATTTCCAGAATGGGGCGCCTGATTATCGAGGGCTGATCGAGCATCAGCGCGATCGCCTTTTCGGCGTCAATGTCCTGCTTCGCCTCCTCGGGCAGTTTGCGGAAGGTCGTGCCTGCCCGGTTCAGCACCTTTTCCCAACCTTCGGCCTTCACCCAGCGCTCCAGCATCGCGCGGGTCACGCCCTGCTTTTTGTAGTCGTGGAAGGCGTAGGAGACGCCATTAGCATCGAGCCAGGAGAATGCCTTCTTCATGGTGTCGCAATTCCTGATACCGTGGATGGTGACGGTCATCGGCTGAATTCCCGGATCTTGTGCATAGTTCCAATCGGAGGCGACACTATCGTCATGGCTCTGCCCGCGCCATAGGCGGCATTCGCCTTGCGGGACTGCGCGGGATCATCGATAAACTGCTGGAGCAACGTATCGAGGGGAGGATCAAGCTTGAGCAACCGTTTCAAGCGGGCACTGAAAGAGGGTAAGGTGCAGCTCGGCATGTGGAGCGCGCTGTGCAATCCACAGGTGGCGGAGATGCTGGCGCAATCCAAATTCGACTGGGTGCTGTTCGACGCCGAACATTCGCCAACTGAAATTGCCGGATTGCTGCCGCTGTTGCAGGCGGCCGGAAACGGTACGGCCGCGGCTGCGGTGCGCCCGCCCTGGAACGATCCGGTGCTGATCAAGCGCGCACTCGACATCGGCGCGCAAACGCTGATCCTGCCTTTCGTGCAGAACGAGGAAGAGGCGCGCAATGCGGTTTCCTCGGTGCGCTATCCACCGAATGGCTGGCGCGGCGTTGCCGGATCGACGCGCGCAAGCCGCTATGGCCGCGACACGGGCTATCTGGGGAGCGCCAGTGACGACATCTGCCTTATCGTCCAGGCGGAAACGGCCGAGGCGTTGTCGCATATCGAGGCGATTGCCGGCGTCGACGGGGTCGACGGGGTGTTTGTCGGCCCATCCGACCTGTCCGCCTCGATGGGCCATCTGGGCAATCCGGGCGCACCACAAGTACAGGATGCGATATACGAGGCGGCGCAGAAGATCCGCGCCGCCGGCAAGGCGCCGGGCATTCTCGCCACCACAGTGGAAGACGCCAGGCGCTATATCGATTGGGGCTTCATGTTCGTCGCCTGCAATGTCGATCTGAAACTGCTGATACAGGCCGTTGACCAGCTTTACGTTGACGTGAAGGCGTAAATTCCATCCGTCAGGCTGCGGCGCGTTCAACAATGGGCCGGCGGCGCAGGCCGGCTTCAAGGATCGCAGGCGGATTGTAGGCCGCCGCATTCGGCAGAATGTCGGTGCCGGGCGGCACGATCTCGTCGATCCGGTCGAGAACATCGTCGGTCAGGCGGGTCTCGGCGCCAGCGAGCATGTCGTCGAGATGCGCAATCGTGCGCGGCCCGAGAATGGCCGAGGTCACACCCTTGTGCGCCATCACGAAACCCATGGCCATGTGGATGAGTGGAATACCCGCCTGCTCTGCCAGCGCAATGAGTTCCTCGACGGCGTCCAGACTGCCACGGTCGGACATCTGATCGGGGAAGAATTTGGCCCGCGCGGTATCTGGCAGCGGCTCACCCTTTCGGTAGCGTCCGGTGAGCAGGCCCATCGCCAGCGGACTCCAGACCAGGGCACCCATGCCGTAGCGCTCGCAGGCCGGCAGCACTTCGCGCTCGATGCCGCGGTTGAGGATCGAATAGGGCGGCTGTTCGGTGCGCAAGCGCGCCAATCCGCGCTTTTCCGAAATCCATTGCGCCTCGACAATTTCGGTGGCCGGGAAGGTGGATGATCCGATCGTGCGCACCTTGCCCGCCCGCATAAGGTCGGTCAGCGCGGACAACGTCTCCTCGATGTCGGTCTCCGGCGAGGGACGGTGGATCTGGAACAGGTCGATGTAGTCGGTATCGAGACGGCGCAGGGAATCATCGACGGCGCGGGTCAGCCAGCGGCGCGAATTGCCCTGCATGTTCGGATCGTCGCCCATCGGCAAATGCGCCTTGGTGGCGAGCACGACATTGTCGCGCCGTCCCTTGAGCGCCTCGCCGACAACCATTTCGGAATCGCCGTGGCTGTAGAAATCGGCGGTGTCGATGAAATTGATGCCGGAATCGAGCGCCTTGTGGACGATGCGGATGCATTCGTCGCGATCGGGATTGCCCATCGCGCCGAACATCGTGGCGCCGAGGCTATAGGGGCTGACCTTGATGCCGGTCCTTCCAAGATTGCGGTACTGCATTGTCGTTTCCTTTCCTGGCGTCATTCGGCAGCTTCGGCGCCGGAGGTGGCGAGCATCTGCTCGCTCATCGTCCACAGGCGCCGGGCGGAGTGCGGGTCGATGGCGTGCGAGGTGATCTCGGCCGGCGGCCTGACGGCGCTCATCTGCCGGGGTTCGTCGTCGAGGGGCGAAATGTCATTGTCCAGCAGGTACACGCCGCCGATCCCGTCAAGCAAAGGACTTGTGGCTGCGAAGACGATGGTGCTGGCGCCCTGCTGCGGGGTCTTCTTGCCGTTCTCGGGATCGATGATCGGCCGGCCGGCCTCGTCGATCAGGCCCATGGCCCGCTGGGCCTCCTCGCCCGCCGAATTGTTGAGGACCGTACCGACGACGACACCCGGATGTACGGCATAGCCATGGACGCCGTCCCCGGACCATCGGCGATCCAGTTCGACGGCAAACAGCACATTGGCGGTCTTGGACTGGGCGTAGGCTTGGCTGGAATTGTAGGCTTCAGTGAAATGCGGATCGTCCCAGTGGATGTCGGAAAATCTCTGCGCGCCGGACGAGACATTGACGACACGCGCGCCATTGGCTGCGCGCAGCGCCGGCAGCAAGCCAAGGGTCAACTGGAAGTGGCCGAGATGGTTGGTTGCGAACTGCATCTCGTAGCCGCGCGCGTCCTGGATCCGCTTTTTCGAAGGCGTCACGCCGGCGCAATTGATCAGCATGTTGAGCGGGCGGCCAGTCTCGCACCAGCGGGCGACGAAGGTATCGATCGAGGCTGGATCGATGAGATCGAGTTGGCCGACTTCGACGTGCTGTATTCCTTCCAGAGAACGGGTGGCGCGGTCCGGGTCGCGCGCCGCAACGGCGACCAGGGCGCCAGCCTTGGCGAGGGCGCGCGTGACTTCGAGGCCGATGCCGGCATGACCTCCAGTGACGATGGCATTCCTGCCGGCCAAGTTGATGCCGGCGAGAACGTCGTCGGCCGTCGCCGCGGCAGAAAATCCTGATCCGATCGGGTATTGTCTATGAGTCATGGCGCGGGGTCTCCTTGTTACTCGCGGGAGTGGTCAAAGTAGCCGTGATGCATTAGGGTGCATAAACGGAACAATCTTCCATTTACATACGGAACGATGTTCCGTTTTGCAAGGGCAGTGTGCTAGAGGTGAAGTGTGTCTGACGAAACGGGCAAGGAAACCCGCGGATCCGAGACCCATGACCGCGTGGCGCGACGTCCGCGAGCGGATGCGCTGCGCAATCTCGACGCGCTCCTTCAGGCGGCCAAATCCGTGTTCGCAAGTTCAGGGGTGGACGCACCGGTGCGCGAAATCGCCGACAAGGCCGGTGTTGGCATCGGCACGGTCTATCGCCACTTCCCGCAGCGTTCCGATCTGATCACGGCGGTGTTCCGCCGCGAAATTGACGCCTGCGCCAGCGCCGCCCCCGCCCTTGCGGCGGAACATGAACCCGGCGAGGCGCTGGGATTGTGGATACAGCGCTATGTCGACTTCATCGCGACGAAGCGCGGCCTCGCGACCGCCCTTCATTCGGGCGACCCGGCGTATCAAAGCCTGCCGATCTATTTCGACTCGAAGCTGCAGCCCGCCCTTCGCTCCCTGCTCGATGCAGCAATTGCGACAGATGACATACGCGCGGATGTCGAACCGAACGAATTGTTGCATGCGGTCGCGGACCTGTCGGCTTCAGGTGGCCCGGCGGGATCCGACCGGTCACGTCGCATGGTCGCCCTGCTCGTCGACGGGCTGCGCTACGGGGCCTCATCGAACAAGACCTGAACGGCTGGCCAGCTTTATCGGCAGAAACCCTCAGTCGCGCCCTGGCCTCAGCCAAGTTCGAAGGTGGTCACGCCGAAAATCCGCTCATGGGCGATCTGCGGAACCGGGCCCAGATACATTCGCGCACAGCCGAAGACCTCTTCCATACCGTGACGCCGAACGAGCGTCATGGCATCGGAATTGTTCTCCGGCACATCAAGAAACAGCGGGCCACCCGCGGCAAACACGGCCAGATGCGCGTAAAGCGCTTCGGCCGATTCTGCATTATCGGCGAATAAAGGCCCGATCTTGCATCCCTCGCCGCAACGCCGGATGACGCCATAGCCGTCCAGTTCACCGTCTTGAACATGCGCGAGCGTCAAGGCATCGGGCTGCGCGATCCAGTTGCGCAGGAAACCCGGCCGCGGCGCCGGAAAACAGGTGCGGTCGTAATCGGCAAGCCGGTCGAACGGGATGTCGGCAAGAGGTTTTACACGTTCGCGTTCATTGTCGGGAATTTCCGGGTGATCTTCGATGTCGCCACGAAAGCGCATGTTGCGATGGGAGAAGACAAAGCCGCCCTTGGCGTAATAGTCCTGCATCTCGAAGACGCCGTCCATGCCGATACCGGCACCGGGTTTGAGACGTTTGATCAAACGGTCCCTGCGCGCGTGCCAAAGGGCATTGCCGTATCCACGGCCGCGAAATTCCGGGCGAACGATGAAGAAACCCATGAAACCGAATTCGCCTTCATAGGAGGTGATGGCGCCACCGCCGATCAGCTCACCATCCAGATCGGCGGCGATGAAAGCCTCGGGGTCGGTTGACCAGAACAGATCGGCGTCATGAAGGCCCGGGTTCCAGCCCTCGCGAGCGGCCCAGCCCACCAGTTCGCCAACCTCGGCGCGCGTCATGTTGCGGATTGCGAGATCATCCGTCACCGTTGAGCCTCCTCACCCCAAGTCACCTCTCGTGTCGCCCCAACCTGGCGATTCTGAATCCACAACCGGATGCCAGCGCGCAATGTTCACGGTTGAAAGATCAACACAAGATAGGCGAAGAACACCACCAGATGGACCGCGCCCTGGAGCAGGTTGGTGCGTACTGCGCCGAAGGTCAGCATGGAGATGACCAGCGTCAGGAGGAGCAGAACCATCTCGGTCGGATCGAGCCCAAGTTCAACGTGTATCCCGCTGATCAAGCCGATGACAACGACTGCCGGCACTGTCAGGCTTATCGTGGCAAGGGCTGAACCAAGGCAGATGTTGACGGCGCGCTGCAGGTGATTGCCCAGTGCCGATTCGAAGGCGGCCAGTCCTTCCGGAGCAAGGACGAGGATGGCGACAAGCACGCCGCCCAGAGCCTCCGGCAGACCGATCGATTCGGTTGCGAAGTCGACAACAACCGCCAGCTTCTTGGAAAGAAGCACGATGGGGACAAGCGTCAGCAACAGAAAGATTGCATGAAAGACAACGGAGCGCGGCTTCAGGGATTTGTGATGCCCGTCATCATGCCCGTCCGGTCCTGAGGCTGCCGGAATCTCGTCTCGAACGACGAAATAGTCGCGATGGCGGATCGTCTGGATCGCCAGAAACACACCGTAGAGCAGGACGGTGACCGCCGAGAAGAGCAGCCCCTGCGCGGTGGTCAGCGTCGGCCCAGTGGTGGAGGTCGTGAAGCGCGGCAGGATCAGCGACAGCGTCGCCAGCGTGATGATAACACTCAGATAGGAGCGTGCGCCCTGGAGGTTGAAGCTCTGTTCGCGATGACGAATTCCGCCAAGCAGCAGCGACAGCCCGACCATTCCGTCGAGGACAATGATGAGGACGGCAAGCATGGTATCGCGGGCAAGGGTCGGGTTGGGGCCGGCGTGGAGCATGACGGCCGCGATTACGGAAACCTCGATGCTGATCACGGAGATGGTCAGGACCAGGGTACCAAAGGGTTCGCCGAGGAGGATGGCGAGGCAGTCAGCGTGCCGAACAGCGCTAAAGGAACTCCATAGCATCGCGCCGAACAGCCACAGAAAAAGGACTGTAAACAGGATCGGGTGGCCGAGATTGTCGAGCCAGGCCTTGCCAATTGTGTAAAACACCACGGCCGACAGCGCGGTGACAATGAAAGCCGCTTCCGAGCGGATAGTCCTCAACATCGCGCCGCACTCCAGCCAGAAATTGGTCAGTATCATGATGATGCGAAAAGGCGCCAGCGGCAAGAAACACCGCCGAATACAGCAGGCAATGCCGTTCGATTGTAATTCGCTTGGGCCGCGGATTACACCCCGTGCTCGGATCCTGTAAGTCGCAAGGAATATGCGCTTGCCGGTCGCCGTGTGGCGTCGAGGTTCTACTCGTGCGGAATCTCATCGTCGCCCAACAGTATGGTCCGGATGCGAACAAGCCTGCAATTTTAATACACCGGCTGGAATGCCGTGCTCGGCGTCGTCTTCAGCACGTCGATGAAGGCACGCAGGTGCGATGGTACCAGACGATGCCCTGGATAATAGAGGAACTGTCCAGGGTAGTCTGGGCACCAGTCCTCAAGCACGGTCCGAAGCTTGCCCGTGCGCAGGTACGGCTCGGCCAGCAATTGCGGAACAAACGCAATCCCCACGCCCCGCAACGCCGCCTCGACCATCAGTTCCGTTCTGTTGAAACGCAACGGTCCGGGAACATCTACCGCAATCGCTTCCCCCTTGTGTTCGAATCCCCATTCATAGGGCCGACCGGCCGGCGTTGCGAGCGGATGCAGACATGCTCGCTCAAGTCATCCGGGGTGCGGGGCGGTTTGTGACCCGTGAGATAGGATGGTGCGGCGACTGCCAGCATCCTCGACCGGTCGCCGAAACGCACCGCGATCATGTCCAGCGGAACATCTTCTCCAAGCCTGAATCCAGCGTCGAAACCTTCGGCGACGATATCGACAAATCCGGATTGAGCGACCAGATCGATTGTCACATCCGGATAGTGTGCGAGAAAGGCCGGTATGACGGTCTGGACGAGCAGCATGGAGGCGGTCTCCGAAGCGGTCAGGCGCAACAGACCGGCCGGCTCCGAACGCGCGGTATCCACTTCGGCCAACACGCCGTCGAGGTTCCCGAGGATCGGCAGCAATTGCTCGACCAGTCGCTCACCAGTCGGCGTGGGCGAGACGCTTCGCGTTGTCCGGTTGAGCAGCCGGGAGCCGAGGCGGGCTTCCAGCCCTGTCATCATGTGGCTGATCGTCGATGGCGACATGGACATATTCCCAGCCGGGCGCGGTCCCGTTTCCGCGCTGGTTGCTTTGCCGGTGCCGGTCGCCGATTCCCCTCACTCCCACTCGATCGTGCCGGGTGGTTTACTCGTCACATCGTAGACGACGCGGTTGATGCCGCGGACCTCGTTGATGATGCGGGTGGCGGCGCGACCTAAAAATTCCATGTCGAAATGATAAAAATCGGCGGTCATGCCGTCGACCGAGGTCACCGCGCGCAGTGCCAGTACGTAGTCATAGGTGCGGTAATCGCCCATCACGCCGACCGTCTGGACCGGCAGCAGTACGGCGAAGGCCTGCCAGATGGCGTCGTAGAGACCAGCCTTGGCGATCTCGTCGAGATAGATTGCGTCGGCCTCGCGCAGCGTGTCGAGCTTTTCACGGGTGATGCCGCCGGGACAGCGTATGGCCAGGCCCGGCCCCGGGAAGGGATGGCGGCCGACGAAACTCTCGGGCAGGCCCAGTTCGCGGCCGAGCGCCCTCACCTCATCCTTGAACAGTTCGCGCAAGGGCTCGACCAGCTTCATGTTCATGCGTTCGGGCAGGCCACCGACATTGTGATGGCTCTTGATCGTCACCGACGGGCCGCCTGAAAACGACACGCTCTCGATGACGTCGGGATAGAGCGTGCCCTGGGCGAGAAAGTCAGCGCCGCCGATCTTCCTCGCCTCTTCCTCGAAGACGTCAATGAACAGCCGGCCGATGGTCTTGCGCTTCACCTCCGGATCGGCTTCGCCTTCGAGCGCGGAGATGAAGGTATCGGACGCGTCGACGTGAACGAGCGGGATGTTGTAATGTTCGCGGAACATGTCGACGACCTCGGCCGCCTCGTTCTTGCGCATCAAGCCGTGGTCGACGAGGATGCAGGTCAGCTGGTCGCCGATCGCCTCGTGGATCAGCACGGCGGCGACGGAAGAATCGACGCCGCCCGACAGGCCGCAGATCACCTTGCCGTCGCCGACCTGTTCGCGGATTGCAGCGACCGCCTGATCGCGATAGGCAGCCATGGTCCAGTCGGCTCTCGCGCCGGCGATGTCGCGCACAAAATGGGCGAGCAGCTTGCCGCCGTCCGGCGTGTGATAGACCTCCGGATGAAACATGGTGGTGTAGATGCGCCGTTCCTCGTCGGTGGCGATGGCAAATGGCGCGTTGGGCGAGGTGGCGCGAACTCCGAAACCATCCGGCAATCGTGTGACGCGGTCGCCGTGGCTCATCCATACCTGGTGGCGGTCGCCGACCTTCCAGATGCCTTCGTATAGCGCGGAAGGCTCGTTGATCTCGACAAAGGCGCGGCCGAATTCTGCCGGATGGCCTCCCTCGACCGTGCCGCCCAATTGCACCGCCGTCGTCTGCTGGCCGTAGCAGATACCGAGCACCGGCAGGCCGGCCTCGAAGATTTGCTGCGGCGCGCGCGGCGACCCCTCATCGGTGACCGAGCATGGCCCGCCCGACAGGATCACGCCCCTGGGTTTCAGCCGGTCGAAGCACTCCTCGGCTTTCTGGAAAGGCACGATCTCGCAATAGACGCCGGCCTCGCGCACCCGGCGCGCGATGAGCTGGGTGACCTGCGAGCCGAAATCGACGATCAGAATGGAATCGGGATGCTGTGGGAGGGCCGTCATAACGAGCCTTTAGAGAAATGCGCGAGTCGCCGCAACGGGTCAGCCAGAAGTTTTTCCGCCATTCCCTTTCGGAGCAATATCATTGAGCGCAACGAGCGCATTGCGCAACGCCTCGAAGCGCTCCTTGCCCAATTGTTTGCGGTAGCCCACTTCGATCCGCCGCTTGATCGCATCGGCGTCGCGCAACGCAGCCTGGCCCTTTTCGGTATGGCGCACGATCCGGCCGCGCCTGTCGTTCGGATCGGGAAGGCGCTGCAGGATGTCTTCGGCCTCAAGCCCGTCGATCAACTGCTGGACAGCCTGTTTGGAGATGCCCATGCGTTCGATGATCCTCGATTGCGGCGTGCCGTGGGGGGCGATGTGGGCGAGCAGGGTCGCGCGGGCGTCGGTGAACCACTCATGGCCCGCCTCGCGCATGGCATCGACGAACTCCTTGTGCCAGCCACGGCTCGCCTGCCACAACCGCCAGCCGATGTGATCGATCAGATCGCCGGAGTTTTCGTCAAGTCTCTTGACCAATTATCGCCTATCTCCTATTAGTCTAGTTACTTGACCATTATGTGTCAGGGAAACGGATACACCAAGATGAATGGATGGAGAAGCATCATGGCCAAACTGGACGAGCCCGCGCTGGCCGCCATCATGGTGGGTGCGACACACGTACTCGATCTCGATGGCAAGGAAGCGGTCATCTACTATCAGGACGCGGACAAGGCCCACATGCTGTTGCCCGATGGAACCGCCCTGTCGGGCAAGTGGCGTCTGGAAAAAGGCGGCTATTCCGTCGACTGGACCAACGGCCCGAACGCAAGCTGGTCGCTGGACAATTACGCTTCCGGCAGGATCGGCTATGTCGATGCGACTGGCACGCGGCGCGCCGACCTCACGCGCATCGAATTCGGCAATCCCGAAAACCTGCCTCGGCAGTGAGGTGCCGTCAAATCCCAAGCGTGCCTTCGCCGACCGCCGTCATCAGGCGATCGACGGCGGTCGCCAGATTCTCGTCGACGACGTGGAGATATTCGGTCCAGTTGTCGATGTGGTGCAATTCGGCGGCGCCGTCGGAAATGCCGCGCAGCGCCACCAGGGGCACATCGAAACGCATGGCGGCGCGCAGCACGGCATAGGTCTCCATGTCGACCATGTCTGCTTCGATCGCATCATAGGCCGCACCCGAGACGATGTTGGCGCCGGTCGAAAGGCTGGCAGTGTCGACACCCGGCACGCGCAGCTTCAGGTCGAGGATAGCCGGCAGGTCGAGAAAGGGCGTCACCCCCTTTTCGAAACCGAACGGAGACGCGTCCATATCCCGAAACGAGACGGAACTTGCCTGATAGACGCTCGCCTGTTCGAGCTTGCGCGAGCCGGCGGAACCGAGTGAAACGACGAGGTCGGGCAATGCCTCTCGCGCGACGAGTTCCGCCAGCTTGTGCGCGGTGACGATTGCTGCCTCGACTGGGCCGACCCCGGTGATCAGCGGCACGAAGCGGCGGCGCAGATGTTCGCCATATTCGGCCTCGACGGCCATGACGAACAGGATCGATTTGCCGCCCTGGCGAAGGAGTTCCATGCCGTGTTTCCGACTAACTGTGTCTGGCCAACTCATAGCCCGCACGTCGCGGTCGGCCAATGCCGAATGTGGGAAAGTCTGTCAGCCATTCAGTTGAGCATGACGATCGCACCATTGAGCAGCGTGGCGAAGGCGACCCAGGCGCCATAGGGCATGAACAGCAGTGCCGCTGCCCGCGCCGGCCACCACGCGCGGGCGATATAGACGAGGATCATCACGAGCATCGAGGCGACGAGAATGAGCGCGGAGCCGGGTTGCTGCATGCGGAAGAACAGGATGCTCCAGCCGCCGTTCAGCAATGCCAACACGACCCAGAGCGGAACGAGCCGTTCGCGGGCTTGGGAATGGTAGGCGAGCGCGCCCGAAATGCCGATCAGGACGTAAAGCAATGTCCATACCGGCGCGAAGACCCAATTCGGCGGGTTGAATGAGGGCTTTTCGAGGCCGGCATACCATTCACCCGGCGGCGAGAACCAGGCGGCGGCAAAGCCAATCGCCAGCATGGCGGCCGTGAAGACAAGCGCGGATTTGGTGACTTCGTTCATACCGGTTTTCTATATGGATTCGGCCGGTGGCAAGCCTTCTGCTTCCGACAGTACCGCCAGCGCCGGAAGCCCCTCGGTGTTGGTCTTGACCAGCTTGTCGACGAGATTGCGGTTGAAGCCACCCTCCATGGCATGGCGCACTTCCGGATTGCGCTCCAGATGGGCACGCAGCGCCGTTCTTTCGAAGGTGAGGCAGCGCATCGGGGTCAGCACCGTGACAGTGGCGGTCGCGTGCTTGCCGGTCAGATAACTCATCTCGCCCAGGAAATCACCTGGCCCGACAAGGCCGACAGGGCGGTCGTGGCGCGTGATGCGTGCCGTGCCGTTGACGATGAAATAGAGATGGGTCGGTGTCGAATCCTCGGTGATCAGCACCTCGTCCTCGCCGACCTCGATCCATTTGCCGAGCTTCACCAGTCGGCGCGCATGGGCGCGCTCCAACCCGTGCAGCGCGATGTCGATAAAGGTCTGTTCCTCGCCAGTGAACTTGCCACGGCGGTTCTCGATGAACAGGATCAGCAATTGCCCGAGATTGACGAGGCTGAACAGCGATTCCCAGAAGCAGCTCACCCAGTCGCCCAGCGTGGAATAGTAGATCGCCGAAAAAGCGCCGGCGGCGATGGCGAAGACACGCAGCCAGACCATTCTGCGCATCAGCATGGAGATGATCAGCAGGACATAGGCAAAATGACCCGGAAGGTTGGCCGGGTTGAGAAAGGAGGCAAGAAATGAATCGACGAAAGCCTGCATGCCTACCTGCCCGTCTTGCTGCTCAAGAATGGGCCCCTACACTTTGACAAGGGTCGCGAAGAAGAACCCGTCGGTACCGGTCCGCTTCGCAGTCAGCGCGACCATAGAACCCCCGACGATGCGGCATTGTGCAGAATGGCACATCTGCGCGAAGGGTTCGCCGGTCGATTGTAGCGTGAAATCGGGATGTTTCGCGAGGAAGGCGGCAATACGATCACCATTTTCGCCGGCAAAGACCGAACAGGTGACGTAGACGAGGCGACCGCCGGGACGCACAAGGAGGCTGGCTTCGGCCAGGATCGTGTCCTGCTCGACCATGCGGGCTTCGAGTGCGGCTTCGTCAAGCCGCCATTTGGCGTCGGGGCGACGGCGCCAGGTGCCCGAACCGGTGCAGGGCGCATCGACCAGTACACAGTCCATCCTGCCAGCGAAGTCGGAAAGATCGGCGGCGGGCGCCAGCACCTGAACGTTGCGGACGCTAGCACGCTTCAACCGGTCATGGATCGGCGCGAGGCGCATGCGGTTCGAATCATGGGCGTAGATCTGGCCCTTGTTCTCCATCGCCGCGGCGAGCGCCAGTGTCTTGCCGCCCGCTCCGGCACAATAGTCGAAGACCTGTTCGCCGGGTTTGACGTTCGTTGCGAGCGCGGCCAACTGGCTGCCCTCGTCCTGGACCTCGAACCAGCCTTTCTGAAATGCCGCCTCGGCTTGAACATTGGGGAGCCGTACCGCACGCGTGCCCGGCGCGATACGCAGGCCGGATGGCGCAAGGGGCGACGGCTTCGCATCGAAGCGGGCGAGCTGTTTCGCCACCTTGTCGCGTGTCGATTTCAGCGTGTTGACGCGCAGATCGAGCGGTGGGCGTTCGGCCAGCGCTTGCGCTTCCGCGATCCAGTCTTCGCCGAAGGATTGCTCGAAATGCGGCGCGCACCATTCGGGGATGTCGGCACGAACATAGGCAGGCGCTTGCGCCAAATCGCTTGCGAGCCAGCTCGCAAGCTGCCCGGCAGGCGGCAGTTCGGGCGCGTGGCGATCTTCGGCAAATTCGGTGGCGAGTTCGTCGACGCCATAGTTCCATTGGCCGAGCAAGGTCATGAGCACGAGGCCGATGGCGTCATCGGAACCCGCACACCAGGCCTGCGAGGCACGCTTTCGAAGCGTGTCATAGACGAGATTGCCGATTGCCGCACGATCACCACCGCCAGCGAAACGATGCGACAGGCCCCAGTCGCGCAGCGCCTCGGAAGCCGGGCGGTGGCGAACAGCCATGTCGTTCAGCACCTCGATTGCCGCACTGGCGCGACCGCCTAACCGCATTCGGTCAATCCCGTCATGGTCGGAGCTGAATCAGAGCAGGCCGGTGAGTTGAATGGCAAAGATGACCCAGAAGGCGATCAGGATGAAATAGGCGAACATGAAGATCGGCCGGCGGTGGCGCAGATCGTTGGTCGAGGTGTGAACGTAGACATGCACCGTCTTGACGATGACGAAGGCCCAGGCAAGCGCCAGCAGGAGATAGCTGACATTGTGGCTGGCATAGGCTGCCAGCACGCCAGCATAGAACATCACGCCTGTTTCGTTCTGGTTGCGGATGGCATTGGTGAAGCGCAGACTATCTTCCGGTTCGCCCTGGTTGAGCTTGTAAACGCCGCCCTTGACCTTGCCTTCCCTGACGGTGCGTATCCTAGCGCGGCTCATTGGTATGTAGAGCGCGAGCGTGACGAGCGCCTGGATGACCAGCGGCCATAGCACGAGGTTGGGGTTCATGGCGGCGCTCCAGTGATCTGCCGGATCAGGCGTTGCGGTGGTAGTTGGGGCTTTCGCGCGTGATGGTCACGTCGTGGGCGTGGCTTTCGGAAAGGCCGGCATTGGTGATGCGCACGAAGTTGGCCCTTTGCTGATAGTCGGGGATGGTCGCACCGCCGACATAACCCATCGCCGCCTTCAGCCCGCCGGCAAGCTGGTGGATGACGGCTTCGACCGGCCCCTTGTAGGGCACCTGGCCCTCGATGCCTTCCGGCACCAGTTTCAGCGCGTCGCGCACTTCGGCCTGGAAATAGCGGTCGGCGGAGCCGCGCGCCATGGCGCCTACCGAACCCATGCCGCGATAGGCCTTGTAGGAACGGCCCTGGTGGAGATAGACCTCGCCGGGGCTTTCATCCGTGCCGGCCAGAAGCGAACCGACCATGACGGCGGAGGCACCGGCGGCGATCGCCTTGGCGATATCGCCGGAAAACTTGATGCCGCCATCGGCAATGACCGGCACGCCCGATTTGTTCGCCTGTTCGACAGCGCCGATGATGGCGGAAAGTTGCGGCATGCCGACGCCGGCGACCATGCGCGTCGTGCAGATCGAACCCGGCCCGATGCCGACCTTGATCGCGTCCGCACCCGCATCGATGAGCGCCTGGGTACCTTCCGGCGTGGCGACATTGCCGGCGACGATGCGTACCGAGTTCGACAGGGTCTTCACCCGGCCGACCGAATCAAGCACGCGCTGGGAATGGCCATGCGCGGTATCGACGACGAGAACGTCGACGCCGGCATCGATCAGGCGTTCGGCGCGTTCCATGCCGTCATCGCCCACCGTCGTGGCGGCGGCGACGCGCAGCCGGCCCTGCGGGTCCTTGGCGGCGTTGGGGTGGAGCTGCGATTTCTCGATATCCTTGACCGTGATCAGGCCGATGCAATCGCCATCGTCATCGACGACGAGAAGCTTTTCGATGCGGTGGTGGTGCAACAGCCGCCTGGCGTCGTCCTGGCTGACATTCTCGCGCACCGTCACCAGACCTTCATGCGTCATCAGTTCGGCGACCTTCTGCGCAGGCTCGGAGGCAAAGCGCACGTCGCGATTGGTCAGGATGCCGACGAGGCGGCCGGTGACGTGGCCACCCCTGCCACCGCGCTCGACCACAGGAATGCCGGAAATGCGGTGATGCGCCATCAGGTCGAGCGCATCGGCCAGTGTAGCATCGGGCCCGATGGTCACCGGATTGACGACCATTCCGGATTCGAACTTCTTGACCTGGCGGACCTCCTCTGCCTGCTGGACCGGGGAAAGATTGCGGTGGATGACACCCATGCCACCGGCCTGGGCCATGGCAATGGCAAGCCGCGATTCGGTCACCGTGTCCATGGCGGCCGAGAGGATCGGCAGGTTCAGATCGATATCGAGGGCGATCCGTGTTGCGATGTTGACCTGCCCCGGCATGACGGTGGAATGGCCGGGCAGAAGGAGCACGTCGTCAAAGGTGAGAGCGACCTCACCGGTGGCAGTTTCGATGATGCGGGACATTGCCAATCCTGTCAGCGAAGCGGGTCCGCGCGGCCAGGTGGAGAAACATTTCAGCCTAGCGGATTGGCAAGGGTCGATATCACGTGCCGGCCTGCGATGCAAAGCCTATCGGCCGTCAAGAAAATCCGGCTGGCCGGACTGGCCCGGCACCGACGCCGAAGCCAGCTTGGGTGCATCCTCCAGCTTGGCCATATAGGTCGGCAGATGCGTGATGTCGGGCACGACGACGATCTTTTCGACCTCGCCGCGTTTGAATGCGGTCAGGAACTTGTCGTAGTGCTTGAAGGACAGGCAGCCATTCGAGCCATTGGTGCCGCGCAGCATGTAGGTATGGGCCAGAATGCCGTCGCGACCGCGCATGGCGTCATCGTCGGTCGGCAGCATGCGAACCGCCTCGACACCGTGGAACAATGTCTCGCGCATGCGAAGCTTGTAGATATTGGGTGGAGTCGGCCCCTTCATACGCACATGGGCGTAACGCGGATTGTCCTTCATCTTGCCGAGACCGGAATGGGCCTCGAGACGCCGGCCATTCGGCATGTAAACCACGGCATGCTTGATGTCATAGACGGCGATGCGGCTTCCCGGTCCGGGAAGTCCCCAAGGCTTGAAGACGTTCTTGAAACCGCCGAACGCGCCTTTTGAATTATCCTCTTCAACTTCCACTTCCGGCGCCGCATAGGCAAGCTCGGCCGCTTTGGAAGAAGTCCTGGAATTTTCCTGGCTACCGGACGGAACCGCATCTGATTCGGTTTCGTCAGTCGACAACGACGCCAGTTCGTCGACGGAAATCTCGCCGAGCGTCAGCCGGTCGAAGAAGGACAGGCCCGGCATGCTCCCGCTTTCGGCCGTGTCGGCAAACCTGTCGCCATCCATCGAGGGCTCGAGGCTGGCGAGCAGGACGGGATGGAAGCCGTTGGCGTCATCCTCCATCACCTCGGAGGGGAGGAAATGATTGCCTTCATCGCCGCTGGTGCGCGCAGACGGCGCCAGCAGAAAACTGGAAAGTGCCGAAGAACCGAGCGCCCGCAATTTCTGCGCCGTGGTTGTCAGACTGATCCCGTCGGTCATTGCTGCGCGGAATGCCGGCTCCGTCTCACGGCCAATGGACGACACCGTCTCCGGCGAAGGCGAGATTGCGGGAATGGAAGCAGCAGACGGCGTAACATCCACCGTGCTCACGGCGGCCACCGTCGCGCCGCCGACCAGGGCGGCAATTGCCGACAATGCGTAGAGAGAATGCTTGGCGCGTTTTGCTGATTTGCCCCTGGACGGAACACGCCCACGGGATTTCGAACCGTCGAACCGATGCTTACTCAATAGTCTTTCCTACCCGTCTGCCGTCCCGGAATTTCGCCCGAAATTTCCCTGGAAGCGGCCCCGACGTCTTTGCCCGAACTTCTTGTTTGCCCGAACATAGACGCCAATTTTGGCGAAAATTGTCTCGGATCTTGGTTAGCAATCCCTTTACGGAATCGCCTTGATCTAGATTAAATCGTTGAAGAATTCGATTTCGCGGCTGGAATCGCGTTCAGCGCAGAACCCTGAAGACCTGCAGGCGGTCGTCCTTCGACGAGATGCGCTCAAGCCAGTCGGGCGCCTCGCCGCGCGCGAAAAGCGCGGCCAGCGCCTGGCTGGAGGCATATTGCGGTCCGTCGAGATCGCCCGGGTCGCACCAGGCGACATAGTCGATGTCGCGTTCGGCGGCGATGCGCTTCGGCTTGTCGAGATCGGTCTCGAAGAAATCGGTCATGTCGAGAATGGCGCGGCCGTTGCGATGGTAGGGGCCGCCGACGACCGAATGATGGGTGAAGACGAGAATGGAGGGGCCGGAATTGATGTCGTTCATGACATAGCCCCTCGGCAGGGCGCGCAGAACGGCATACTGGCTCGCCTCGTTGCAGAAGAGATAGATATCCTTCTTCTTCCAGGCGGGAAGTTCGGCCTGCGGCGTTGTCCCATTGGTCTCGTGTGAAACATAGAGGTCCCTTGCCTTGCCGGGCAATACGGCTTCGCCGGCGATCATCCATACCGGGGAGAGCATGACGACAATGACGAGGGTTTGCGCGGTTCCGGCGACGATCCGCTTCTCCGCGAATCTCGCCTGCAGCCATTGCCATGTGATGCCGGCGAACAGCACGCATAGCGGGATCGAGGCAAAGACGCCGACACGCAGCGCACGGTACTGCACGAACATCGCCGCGACCGACACCGCGTAGGTCACGAAGACGGCGATGATCGCCGGGCGCTCCTTGCCGTGACGCCAAACGACGGCGGCACCGATCGCGACCAGTACGAAGGAATAGGCAAGACCGGAGAACCAGAGCACCGGCACCTTCTTCATCATCGCGAACAGGCCCTGGGCCTCATGGACATTGACCAGCCAGCGATCACGCAATTCCTGGCTCAAGGCGCCATAAGGGCCGGTAGCGCATTGCGGGAACAGGACATAGAGCACACCGGCAAGCAGAAGGGCGAGTATTACGCCACCGCCTGCCCGCATCGAAAATGTCGCCACCGCATTGCGGCCGTTCATTTTCGGCGAACCGAGCGCCAGAAGGGTGAAGGCACCGGCTATTCCCATCAACGCGCCGAAATAGACGAGCGAATTGGCGTCGCAGCGCGCGGCCAGCCATTGCGATGGCGGGAAATTGAGCACGTAAAGCGAAACGGCGGCAAGTACGAGGCCGGCTGCTGTCCTCAGCAGTCCCCTGCCCTCGGGGTCGCGCGCCAATGCCCATTCAATGCCGAGCCAGCCCAGCATCGCCACGATGAGCAGGATCGCGTCAAGTCCTACGGAGATCGACGCGGCCATGGCCGCACCCGCCAGCATGTGGCCCCACCACGTACCGCCCCTGACGATACCTAAAAGCGCAAGGCAGAACAGCAGGATCTGTACGCCGTGATGATCGAGCCGACCGGGCTGGAATTCGGTCAGGGCGGTGAAGCACATGACGGTGAACAGCACCGCAAGCAGCGGATTGAACCGGTCGGCGAGCGCACGGCAGATAGCGGTGACGACCAGAACGGTAAGGACCAGCAGCACGGTCGGCCAGACCATGGAGGCCAGGCGTTCCGCGGTCACCGTGTCGGTGAACAGGTTGAAAAGGTAGATCAGGCCGGCAATGGGCAGATCGACCAGGCGCGACCAGTGAATGTCGGCGCCAAACGGCGGGTCCATGCGGTGCTGGAAAAGATCGTACCAGCCTTGCCCGCCCATCCAGTTCCTGACCTCCATCAGGCGCACGAAGTCGTCGGTGTCGGGCAGTGCGCCTTCATTGAAAATGACAGGCAATTTTCGCCAGTACCAGGCAAGCTGGAACAGCAGGGTCCACGCGACAATGCGCTGCCATGAAGCGTCGACAGAAGCAGGTGCGGCGATTTGCGAAGCCGGAGCGCCGGTGGAAAGTCCGCCAGAGCCGTTCATGTCATCCGCCCGTCCGTTGCCGTGAAGAAAGAGAGGCCGTCAGCGCGTCGCCTACATGGGGCCAGCACTGGCCCGGCTTGGGGCTGGCAAAACCAAGTCCAGCGAAAGATGGTCGCGAAACATTAATTTAGTTTTTACGGCAATGGCCTAGGACAGGGCGGGATAGACGGCAAAAGGGAGAAGGTAATGCTGATGGCACGCGACAAGACAATCGCGATCCTGATTCCCTGCAAGAACGAAGCGGTCACCATCGCCGATGTGGTGAAGGGATTCCGCAAATCGGTGCCGGGTGCCACCGTCTATGTCTACGACAACAATTCGACCGACGACACGGCAGAAGTGGCACAAAAGGCGGGCGCCATCGTCGGGCGCGAACCACGCCCCGGCAAGGGCAATGTGGTGCGGCGCATGTTCTCCGAGGTCGAAGCCGACATCTATGTGCTGGTCGACGGCGACGACACCTATGACGCCAGTCAGGCGCAGGTTCTGATCAACAAGCTCGTGGAGGAAGGCGACGACATGGTGGTCGGCGCACGACTCGGCGCGCAGGACAAGCACCAGCGCAAGGGGCATGCCTTCGGCAACCGCATGTTCAACGTGCTCTATTCCCGGCTGTTCGGCCAGGACTTCTCCGACATCTTCTCCGGCTACCGGGTGTTCTCGCGACGCTTTGTCAAAAGTTTCCCTGCGGTGTCGGCCGGTTTCGAGATCGAGACGGAACTGTCGGTGCACGCCTCGCAACTTCGCCTGCCGGTGGCCGAACTGGCACTTCCCTATCGCGACCGGCCGGACGGCTCGGAAAGCAAATTGTCCACCTTCCGCGACGGCGCACGTATCCTGAAGACGATCATCGTGCTGCTGAAGGAGTACAAGCCATTCTATTTCTTCGGCGCGATCGGTCTGGCCGGCATGCTATTGGCGGTACTGCTCGCCATTCCGGTCTTCATCGAATATGCCGAAACCGGGCTGGTCAGCCGGTTTCCGACGGCCATCCTGTGCACCGGCATCATGATCGTGTCGATGCTGACGGTCACCGCCGGCGTGGTGCTCGATTCGATCCGGCGTATGCGCGCCGAGATCAAGCGCATGTTCTACAACATCACCTGAGGGGCGAAGCGATGCGGATCGATCTCGCCTTGCTGATCATCGTCCCGGTGATGATTGCCTCGGGTCAGTTCCTGTTCAAGATGGCGAGCAAGAGCCTGACCGGCCAGATAGGACGCGACCTGTTCTCGCTGGCCTTCAATCCGTATTTCATCGGCGCGATCGCGCTTTATGGCCTCGCATCGTTCCTGTGGGTGATCGCGGTTTCCAAGACCGATATCTCCAGGGCCTATCCGTTCATGGCGTCCGGCTTCGTCATCGTGCCAATCATCGGCTATTTCCTGCTGAACGAAACGCTCAACCCGACATTCTTCCTTGGCACGGCGCTTATTGTTGGCGGAATCCTGGTAATCAGCCTGTCCTGACGGGTGCAATCCGCATCCGGCCGGCCTTCGAGGCGGGATATCCCCAAAAGACGATTTGACTGGCCGGCGGTGAAGACGACAATGTTTCGCCATTCAAGCGAGTCGTCATGTCTATCATCCGCCTGCCCGAAACCGTCATCAACCGTATCGCCGCCGGCGAGGTCGTCGAGCGGCCTGCCAGCGTCGTCAAGGAATTGATGGAAAACGCCATCGATGCCGGCGCGACCCGCATCGAGGTGGCGACGGCGAATGGCGGCAAGACGCTGATCCGGGTGCGCGACGACGGCGCCGGCATGGGGCGCGGGGATTTGGCGCTCGCCGTCGAGCGTCATTGCACGTCGAAACTGGCCGATGATCTGCTCAACATCCGCACGCTTGGCTTTCGCGGCGAGGCGCTGCCGTCGATCGGTGCGGTGTCGCGGTTGACAATTACCAGCAGGATGCGTGGCGCCGACAGCGCCTGGTCGGTTGCGGTCAAGGGCGGCAGGACGGGTGAGCCGAAACCTGCCGCGCTGACACGGGGTACACAGGTCGAGGTGCGTGATCTGTTCTCGAACACGCCGGCGAGGCTTAAATTCCTGCGCTCCGACCAGGCCGAGACCAACGCGATCAGCGATGTGTTCAAGCGCATGGCGCTTGCCTTTCCCTCGGTCCGTTTCTCGATCTCGGGCAGCGACCGCGGGTCGCTCGACTATGCGCCGACAACGCGCGAGGAGCGCCTTGCCGACGTGCTCGGGCGAGAATTCGCCGAAAACGCGCTCGTGATCGATGCCGAGCGCGAGGGCGTGCGGCTGACCGGTCTGGCCAGCCTGCCAACCTATCATCGTGGCAATGCGCAATTGCAGTTCTTCTTCGTCAACGGACGGCCGGTGCGCGACAGGCAATTGCTCGGCGCGGTGCGCGGGGCCTATGCCGACACAATGGCGCGCGACCGTCATGCGGTGCTGGCGCTGTTCATCGAGCTCCCCCCGCATCAGGTCGACGTAAATGTCCATCCTGCCAAGGCAGATGTGCGGTTCCGCGATCCGGGCCTGGTGCGCGGTCTCGTCGTCGGCGCGATCCGCGAGGCGATCTCGCGCGAAGGCCTGCGAGGATCCGGAGAACGGGCGCGCTCGACGCTCGAGGCATTCCGGGCGGGACGAAATGTCAGCGCGGCTACGGCCAGCCATGACTGGCGGCAATCGCCCTACATGCCGCTGGAACCGAATGCTACCACGTACGGATTCAGCGAAGAAATGCTTGCCGGTTTCGATGCGCCGTCAGCCGACGCCGCGCTCGTGCCCGAGACGCATGTAGCGGCGACGCAGTATCCGCTCGGCGCAGCGCGGGCGCAGATCCACGAGAACTACATCATCGCGCAGACGGAAAACGGTCTCGTAATCGTCGACCAGCACGCCGCGCATGAGCGCCTGGTCTACGAAGCGCTGAAGAAAGGCATGGAAAAGGGCGTGGCGAGCCAGATCCTGCTCATTCCCGAGATCGTGGAAATGACGCAGGAAGAAGCTGGCCGTCTAGTGGAGCACAAGGAGGAGTTCGCTTCCCTCGGCCTCGTCTTCGAAAGTTTCGGACCGGGCGCGGTCATGGTGCGCGAGACGCCGGCCATGCTCGGCGAGGTCGACACACAGGCATTGATGCGCGACCTTGCCGACGAAATCGGCGAGTGGGCCGATGAAGAGTTCGGCGCGGGCGGCATGAAGGCGCGACTCGATGCCGTCGCCTCGACCATGGCCTGCCACGGCTCGGTGCGTTCGGGCCGCCTGCTGAAGGCCGAAGAGATGAACGCACTTTTAAGGGAGATGGAGCGAACGCCCAATTCAGGCCAGTGCAATCATGGCAGGCCGACCTTCATAGAACTGCAACTGAAGGATATCGAGCGGCTGTTCGGCCGCTGATCGGCCTGCGTTGCGACAGGAGTGGGCTTGACCTTTGGCACCGGGAAATCATAGTCGATTGGAACAATTGCACCTGCAAGAGGGCGTCGGCAGCGGCAAAGCAATGATACCCAGGAAGGTCATGGCATGATGAACCGGTTCGAAGGCCCCGGCTCGGGCGAAGCGAAAATCCGATATCTCGACGCTGATTTCCAGGTGCTGTCGCCTGGCGCATTCGTGCGATGCGCGGTGACCGGCACACCAATCCCCATCGACGAACTGAAATACTGGAGCGTGGCGCGCCAGGAAGCCTATGTCGACGCCGCGGCGTCGCTGAAGCGCGAGCTGGAGTGCCGTTAGCGCTATGCAGCCTGTCGCTTCAGGCTGCGTGCCTCCGCCTTTTCCCTAGTGGCGTCGATCAGCAGTGTCGCCGTACGCGGATCGTCGAATTCGAGTCTGATATCGAATACCTGCGCGCGTTCGGCGAGTTCCTCGGCCAGATGTCCCGCATGGCGCAGCCGCGCCATGTCCTTCGAGGTCGTTACCAGTTCAAGTTTCTTCTCGGCGGCCTCGGCCAGCAAGTCCCTGATCTCCTCGTCGCCGAAAACGTGGTGATCGACAAAACTCTGGCGCGAAACCAGATCGGCGCCTGCTTCCTCGAGCGACAAAAAGAACTTCACCGGATCGCCAATACCGGCGAACGCCAGGCAGCGCCTGCCCTTCCAGACGGTCTTGCGTACCGGTACGGTGCGCGCGATGTAGACCGGCTTGCCGCGCCGCGCCGTCTCGCGAACGGCCTGGTCGCCGGCCGGCCCGTCTCCGACAATGACGACCGCGTCGGCACGAGCCATCTGCACCGAAAGCGGCGCGCGCAACGGCCCGGAAGGCAGCGTAAGGCCATTGCCGATACCGCGCCTGGCGTCAACAACGACAAGGTTGAAATCCTTGGCGAGCTTCGGGTTCTGAAAGCCGTCATCGAGGATGATGAAATCGCAACCCATGGCGATCAGTCGGGCCGCGCCCGCAGGCCGGTCGGCGGAGATCACGGTCGGAGCGACCTTCGCCAGCAATAGCGGCTCGTCGCCGACCTCCGTTGCGCGATGACTGGCAGGATCGACCTGAAGAGGGCCCGAAAGGCTGCCGCCATGGCCGCGCGACAGGAAACCCGGTTTCAATCCGGCCTTCAGCGCGGCCTGACAGATGGCAATCGCCGTCGGCGTCTTGCCGGCGCCGCCAGTCACGAAATTGCCGACGCACAGGACCGGCACCGAGACCGAAGCGGATGGCGCAAGCTCCATGCGCCAGCCGCTGACAAATCCCCACAATGCGGACAGCGGCATGAGCGCCAATGCCGCCATGCCGGGCTTACGCCACCAGAATGCAGGCGCTTCCTCAACTCGCATGCGTGTACCCTGACCGGACTGCGCTTATAGCCGCATCAATCGGCGCACGGGAATCCTCCCGCCGCCGGGGCGCCCGGGCAGCCCCGGTGGCGATCACCTCAGATTTCCTCAAGATCCCGCTTGATCGTCAGCGGGAAAACGTAGGAGTCGAGAGCGTTGACCGTCTTGTCGAGCGCACCGCGCATATCTTCGATGGTCTGGCGGGCGGCGACAATCATCTTCTGGCACTCGGCACGGTTCCTCAACAGGAATTCGACATTGGCCGCCAGCATCTCCTCGTCGCGCACGAGGCGGGCGCCGCCGGCTGCCAGCAGATTGGAATAGGTATCGCGGAAATTGTGAACATTGCGGCCCGAAAGAATTGCCACGCCCATCATCGCCGGTTCGAGCGGATTCTGGCCGCCAGAAGCGGCCAGGCTGCGACCGACAAAGGCGACATTGGCCAGCCGCAGATACAGCCCCATTTCGCCAATTGTGTCGCCGAGATAGACGGCGCGATCATCCGTCAGTTCCTCGTCGGCGCTGCGCCGCGCTGTCTCGAGACCCGCTTCGCGCAACAATGCGGCGATCTCGTCGCCGCGCTCGGGGTGGCGGGGAACCAGAATGGTCAGCAGATCGGGAATGCGCGCGGCGACCGTCTTGTGAACGTTGATGACGGCAGCCTCTTCACCGGGATGGGTGGAAGCAGCGATCCAGGTCGGCCGCGCGGCGATCACCCTTACAAGCCGCTGCAATTCGTCCTCGTCGCATGGCAGGCCAGGCGCCTCCACCTTGAGATTGCCGGAAACCGTCACCGGGCGAGCACCCATCTGGCGGAAGCGCTCGGCATCCAGTTCCGATTGGGCAATGACATGGGATATCTTGTCGAACAGCGCCTCGGCGAGCTTCGGGGCGGCCGACCAGCGCTGGTAGGAACGGTCCGACATGCGGGCGTTGACCAGCACCTGGGGCACGCGGCGCGAGGCGAGTTCCAGGATGGTCATCGGCCAGATCTCGCTTTCGGCGAAGACCGCGAGATCGGGACGCCAATGGTCGAGGAAGCGGCGCACAGCACGCTCCATGTCGAGCGGCACATATTGATGGAAGGTCGATTCCGGCAGCCGGTTGCGCACGACCTCGGCGGAAGTCACAGTGCCGGTCGTCATGATCGTGTTGATGCCCATGGCGTCGATGCGCTCGATCAGCGGGATGATCGCCATCGATTCGCCGACGCTGGCCGCATGCAGCCAGACGATCGGCCCCGACGGGCGGTCGGCGCTGGGATAGCCGTAGCGCTCATAGCGCCGCTCGCGATCTTCTTTTCCGCGCCGGGCGCGAAAGGCGAGGAACGGGCCCATGAAAGGGTAGCTGGCCGAACCGACCAGCCGATAGGTGCCGAGCGCGAGACGGGCCCACAACTCGCTCATCGAATTCTACCACGCATGACTAATCGGTCTTTTCCGGCATTTGCGCCCTTCGGGCAAGGCAAGGATATTCCTCCTCCCACCATCGCCGTTTCTTGTCCGTCATGATCCGGAATCCGTGAACGCGACGGACCATAGGCGATGAATCATTCCGGCCGGCCTGTCAATTCGTAAGCCCGCTCGGTAATCCGTTTAAGCTCCGTTTGCAGCCTTTTTCGGGCATCCTCAAGTGCGGCGTCGCCGGCGTCCGGCGCGACGCTGACCGGTTCGCCCACCACCATGGCACCGCGACCGAACGGCAGGGAGAAGGTGGTGCGGTCCCAGGCGCGCTTGACGACCCGGCGCCGGCTGGTGGCGATGGCCATGGGAACGATCGGCCTGCCCGAGCGTTTGGCGAGCGCAATGATGCCGGGACCGACAACACGCGCCGCCCCCTTGGGGATGTCGGCCGTCTGCAGGACATTCTCGCCACGTTCGAGCGCCTGAAGCATTTCGATGAAACCCTTCATGCCGCCTTTCTGGATCGATCTAGAACGGTCGCGTCCGCCGGAAGCGCGGATCGGTCTGGCACCGAGCGCTTTGGCGATGCGCGCGGTAATCTCACCATCCAGACTGCGCGAAATCATGACGGAAGCCTTCAGGCCGAAGGGGATCGCCGGAAGCATGATGTGCTGGCCGTGCCAAACGGCGGCGATGACCGGCGTGATCGGCAGGACACGCTCCATCGCATCGGCGGGTTCAAGCACCCAGCGATTGGTCCAGTAGACGAACTTCAGATAGCCGATGGCCAGATAGGCGAGGATCGTCGCGACCGCCGCATTGTCTGACAGCAATCGTCCGGGACGCCGCAGCCATTGCGGCGTGCGCCGGCGCGGCACCTGCTTGACGCCACTCATTTCAAGGCCATCCGGTTTGCCATCATGGCAACGGGCTGGCGATTCCAGACCCCGTGCATCAGGCGTGTCCGTCATCCCCGGGGTCGAGCAATTTGTGCATGTGGACGATGAAATAGCGCATATGCGCGTTGTCCACCGTCTGCTGCGCCTTGGCGCGCCATGCCTTCAGGGCCGAGGCATAGTTTGGGAAGATGCCGACAATGTCGAGATGGTCGAGGTCGCGGAAACGCACCTGCGAAGGTTCTTCCAGTTCGCCGCCGAAAACGAGGTGCAGGAGTTGGGGTTGTCCGGAAGTGTCGCCGGGTTCCTTCTCGGCCATGCCTGAAATCCCTCTTGGTCCAACAAGGTTGCGCGGCTTGCTACCTATGCAGGTACAACCGCGGTCAGGTTCGCGATGTCCTATTGAAGGAAGCCACCGTCTTTCGCAAGTGCGAACAATGCACCGAGGCGGCCGGGACCCGCGGCCAGCAACGAGGGAAAGCCGAGCTTCGCCTGGTTGTAGCGCAGGGGATCGCCGGCCAGGTCGACAATGGCGCCGCCGGTTTCCGAAAGGATGAGATCGGCGGCGGCGAGATCCCAGTCATGCGCGCCCGGGCGCGCGAAGGCGCCGTCGAGTTCACCATTGGCGACCATGACGATGCGGCAGGCGAGCGACGGAATAAAAGGGACAATATCGATGCGCCCGGCAAAATGCTCGGCAAGTTCTGTGTTAAGCCGTTTCGAGCCGGTCACCCTTTGGATACCGGACGAGACCGGCGTCTGCATTGGTGAACCGTTCAGCCAGGCGCCCTTGCCGAGCGCCGCGGAAAAAGTGCGCCCCGCCGCCGGGCAATGGATGACGCCGGATTCGGGCCTTCCGTCGCGGACAACGCCGACACAGACCGCCCATTGCTTCTCGCCGGCAATGAAGCCGCGCGTGCCGTCGATCGGATCGATGACGAAGACACGCTCGCGGCCGAGCCGCTCGTCACTGTGTTCCGACTCTTCCGACAGCCAGCCATAATCCGGACGAGCGGCGAGAAGTTTTTCGTGGAGGAACTCGTTGACCTCGATATCGGCCTCGGAAACCGGGGAATTGCCGGATTTGGTCCACACGCGATTGTCGCCGGTGAAATAGCGCATGGCGATCTCGCCCGCTTCACGTGCGACACCGACCATCTCTTCGAGGTCGCCCGGCATATCACCAGCGGCGGAACGGCGGCTATTTTCCGCCAATTGTCATGCCCTCTATCAACAGGCTCGGAGCGTTGGCCGAGCCCCTGAATTCCAGATCGTCGGCCGGTGTCATCGACAGGAACATGTCCTTGAGATTGCCGGCAATGGTGATCTCGGAGACCGGATAGGCGATTTCGCCATTCTCGAACCAGTAGCCGGCCGCTCCCTTGGAATAGTCGCCGGTCACCATGTTAACGCCATGGCCGATGGTTTCGGTGAGCAACAGCCCGGTGCCGACGCCTGCCATCATGTCGGCGACGCTCGTCCCGCCTGCCGCGATGTGGCAATTGGTCGGCGAAGGCGAGGTGCCGCCGCCGCCGCGTGCCGCACGGGCGTTGCTTTCGATGCCGAGTTCGCGCGCGTTTGCCCAATCGAGCACCCAGTCATAGAGCACGCCGGCCTCGACAAAGGTGATCGGCGCCGGTGCCATGCCTTCGCCGTCGAAGGGCCGCGAACCCAAACCACGCGGACGCAGCGGATCATCGGGGATGGTGATCGCCGCATTGGCGACCTGCTTGCCCATGGAGTCGCGAAGGAAGCTCGTCTTGCGCGCCACCGAGGCACCATTGATCGCGCTCATCAGCGCGCCAAGCATGCCTGTCGAGATACGCCGGTCGAAAATGACCGGCACGGCGCCGCTTTTGACCTGGCGCGGATTGAGCCGGCGAACCACGCGTTCGCCGGCAACGCGGCCAATCTCGGCGGGGTCCTTTAAATCTTCCAGATGAACGGCGGAATGGAAATCGTAGTCGCGTTCCATGCCGGTCCCCTCCCCGGCGACCATGGCCGCCGAAGTCGAAAAGCGCGAAACGGCATAGCTGCCGGTAAAGCCGGTCGAGGTGGCGAGCACGAAACCGGACAGTCCCCAACCGGCTCGCGCACCCATGGATTTCGACACACCCGGCACGGCCAGCCCAGCCGCCTCGCAGGCAAGGGCGGTGTCTCCCAGCATGGCGGCGTCGGCGGTCGCGGTATCGCAAAGATCGAGGTCAGGCCAGGACTTGGCCAGCTTTTCAGCCGGCGCCAGGCCCTGAAAAGGATCCTCCGGCGAAACCTTCGCCATGGCAACGGCGCGCTCGGCCAGCTCGACACGGCCGGCAATGTTGTTGGCGCTGACGGTGGCGACCTTCTTTCCGACAAAGACGCGCAGCGAGAAATCGTCGGCCTCGGATCGGCCGGTGTTCTCGATCTGGCCGTCGCGCACCTCGGCGCCGAGCGACTGGCCCCGCGCCACGACAACGTCGCAGGCATCGGCGCCGGCCTTCAACGCGGTCTCGACCAGGCTGGCGGCATCTGCCTCCAATCCGGCCATGTTGATCGATTCGGGCATGAAACTCCTTCCGGGACACACAGGTAGGCAGACGGGCGGAAAAGCGGTGCGCTGAAATGGTTCGCTTTCGGGAGATAGCGGAGGGCAGATGCTTTGACAATGTCGGCCGCGCACGGGAATAATCACAAACAGCGGATCGGGCACGCATATCGCCTGGTGCCCGTCCTTCAGGGCAGGGATACAGGGCGCCGGCAGCAGAAGGCTGCTCCGTTCCTGCAATCGCGGTTTCCGGGAGAAGCATTTGGCGGATATCCAGCCGTTCTTTGTCGATGCGATCGTGCTACTGGCCGGCGCCGTGATCACCGCGCCCGTGTTCAAGCGCATCGGTCTGGGAACCGTGCTCGGCTATCTGGCAGCCGGCGTGGCGATCGGACCGATCATCGGCTTCATTCGCAAACCGGAAGATATCCTGCACTTCGCCGAACTCGGCGTGGTCATGCTGCTGTTCATCATCGGGCTGGAACTGAAGCCTTCACGATTATGGTCGATGCGCTACGACATATTCGGTCTTGGCACGCTTCAGGTCGTCGTCACCGGGCTGGCGCTGGCGCTGGTCGGCGGTCTGTTCCTCGATTCGGCGGGCCGAGCCATCATTGTCGGCTTCGGACTGGCGCTGTCTTCGACGGCCTTTGCCTTGCAGACGCTGGAGGAAGCCGGCGACACCAATTCTGCCCATGGCCGCAAGGCGTTCGCGATCCTGCTGCTGCAGGACATGGCGATCGTGCCACTGCTCGCTCTGGTGCCGCTGTTTTCCCGCCACGGCCAGGCGGGGCTCGGCTGGGGCGCGTTCGGCGGCGGGCTTGCCGCAATCGCGGTGCTGATCCTGGCCGGGCGCTATCTGCTCAATCCGCTGTTCCGCGCAATCGCCAAGGCCGGTGCGCGCGAGGTGATGATCGCCGCCGCACTGTTCGTGGTGTTCGGAGCGGCCATGCTGATGCAGCTTGCCGGCATGAGCATGGCGCTCGGCGCCTTCCTCGCCGGCGTACTGCTCGCCGATTCCGCCTTCCGCCACGAGATCGAAGCCAATATCGAGCCGTTTCGCGGCCTGCTGCTCGGCCTGTTCTTCATGGCGATCGGCATGTCGCTCGATCTCGGCGTATTGCTGCAATACTGGTATGTGATCCTCCTTGCCGTACCGATCGCGATGGCGATCAAGGCGGTGCTGATCTACATCGCCTGCCGGCTGTTCCGCACCTCGCACCAGACCGCCGTGCGCGTCGCGGCGGTACTGCCACAGCATGGCGAATTCGGCTTCGTTCTGTTTTCCGCAGCACTGTCGATGGGCGTGATCGACCGCGAATTGTCGTCGATCCTGATTGCCATCGTCATCCTGTCTATGTTGCTGACACCGTTTTCGGTGCGCCTCGGCGAGAAACTGCTCGAAAGAATACAGGACGAGGAGGAACCGGACGAGGATTTCGAAGGCGCCGGCTCACCAGTGCTGATGATCGGTTTTTCACGTGTGGGACAAGTCGCCTCGCAGGCGCTGCTCGCCAGCGGTGTCGAGATGACGATCATCGACAATGATCCGGAGAACATCCGCAACGCCTCGCGCTTCGGCTACCGCATCTATTTCGGCGACGGTCGGCGCGCCGAAGTGCTCAGGGCAGCCGGCATCGAGCACTCGGAACTGGTCGCCATCTGCACACATCGGCCCGAGGTGACGACGAGAATTATCGAACTGGTCAGCCGGGAATGGCCGCAAAAACTGATTTATGTGCGCGCCTTCGACCGGGCACACAGCCTGCAGATCATGGACATGGATGTCGATTTCCATATTCGTGAGACGTTCGAATCGGCACTGGTGCTGGGCGGCAAGATGCTGGAAGGGCTGGGCCGCTCGCCAGAAGAAGCGGCGGCCGTCGTCGACGATGTGCGCCGGCGTGACGCCGAAAGGCTGCTGATCCAGAAGAGCGAGGGCATCCATGCCGGTGCGCACATGCTGCATACGCGCGCGGTGAAGCCGGAGCCGCTGATCGAACCCAAGCACGAGGCCGAAGCGCTAGACGAGGCGGCACGCGAGATCATCGCCCAGGAGGAAGCTGAACGCGGAGACGGGGAAAAGGACAAGGCGGCCGGCAAGGAGGAGAACGCCGCATGAACGCCAGGACGGGCAGGCAAATGGCCGGTATTTCCGCCGCCCGGGATCGCGTGCAATCGTGACATCGACGGAGACCGACGGCGAGCGCGGGGTCTTCACGCAGGGTTCGACCATACGCCATGTGCTGGTCATGTCGGCGACGGGCGCGGTCGGCCTGGTCGCGATCTTCTTCGTCGATCTCGCCAATCTGTTCTACATCTCGCTACTCGGACAACAGGAACTGGCGGCTGCCGTCGGCTATGCCTCGACGGTCATCTTCTTTTCGGTGACCGCCAATGTCGGCTTCACCATCGCGGCAACGGCGGTGACCGCGCGCGCCTATGGCTCACGCGACACTTCCGCAGCGCACAAGAACGCGGCCGGCTCGCTCGTCTTCACTGTGATCCTCAACATCGTGCTGGCAGCGATCTTTTATCCGTTTCTGGGGCCGATGCTGGACCTGCTCGGGGCGACGGGCCAGACGAGGGCGATCGCGCTCGGCTTCATGCAGATCGTCGTACCCTCGATCCCGCTGCTGGGGCTTGGCATGTGCACCTCCGGCCTGCTCCGCGCGAAGGGCGACGCCCGGCGCGCCATGTATGTGACCCTGTCGTCGGGACTTGCCTCGGCGGTGATCGATCCGATCCTCATCTTCGGCCTCGATCTCGGCGTCACAGGGGCGGCGCTTTCGGTCGTCATCGTGCGCTTCATCTTCGTTGCGGTCGGCTTTCACGGCGTTTGGGTCGTTCACAGCATGCTTGAATGGCCCGACCGGCACTGGCTCAAGCGTCTTGCCAGGCCGTTCCTCGGCATCGGCGTGCCGGCTGTGGCCACCGCGATCGCCAATCCGGTGGGCAATGCCTATGTCACCAGTGTGATCGCGCAGTTCGGCGATGACGCCGTGGCGGGTTGGGCGATCGTCGGGCGTGTCATTCCGCTGGCCTTCGCCGCCGTGTTCTCGCTGTCGGGCTCGGTCGGACCGATCCTCAGCCAGAATTACGGTTCGGGGCTGTTCGAACGAGTCAACACCACGCTTCGCGACAGCCTTGTCTTCTGCGTGAGCTATGTGCTCGTCATGTGGGCGCTGCTGGCGCTGGTGAAAAATGTCATCATCATCGTGTTCGGCGCGACGGGCGCCGCGGCCGAACTGATCGACTTCTTCTGCCTGATCGTCGCCGGTTCCTTCGTCTTCACCGGCGCGCTGTTCGTCGCCAATGCCGCGTTCAACAATCTCGGCTACCCAATGCTTTCCACCCTGTTCAACTGGGGAAGGGCGACACTCGGCACCATTCCCTTCGTTTATTTCGGCATCGCCTACGGGCCGAAGGGCGTGCTTGCCGGATGGGGTCTCGGCGCGATCGTTTTCGGTGCGGCCGCGGTGGTTGTGTGCTTCCAGGTGCTGCGCAGACTGCCGGAACGCGCCGCGCGCGAAGGCATTTTCGCTGCGGAAATGCCCGCCGTGCCCACCGCACAATCGCCGTTCAGTTCGGGTCGCGCGGCAGGTGTCGTACTGGGTACCGGTCACGTGCAAAAAAGACCGCCCGACACGCGCTAGCTATTTTCCAGGAGGCGGGAGAGGTCCTCGCGCACCTTTGCGCGCACGCCCTCGGCCTTGTCGAGAATGGTCTTGGTGTGAAGGAAATCGAGCACGCGAATGCCATCGACGGGCGGGCGAACGAGCAGATCCGGTTTATGCAGACGCAACTTCATCGATATGATGGTCTGCATGAGCAACTGGCTGGCGCCAAAGGCCGCCTCAATGCGGGTGGGCAGGCGCGACGGGTCCTCCTTGGTCGGCATGCCGACCACATCAACGGCGACGACAAGACGTCCGGGCGCCTCGACGATATCGAAGGCGACAGGGTTGGCGATGCCACCGTCGATATGGACGCGACCATTGACAAGTTGCGGGCGGAAGATCGCCGGAATCGCGATCGAGGCGGCGATGGCCGGGAAAAGCCCGCCTTCCTTGATGACGGTCAGCGAACTGCCATAAAAGTCGGTCGCGGTGACCATGAGCGGGATATCCAGCTCCTCGAAGGTCTCGGGAAAATCCTCGGGCAGAAATGCGCGCAGCGCCTTCTCCGCATCGAGTTCGCCAAATCGCAGAATGGCGCCGGAAAACATCGAGCCGATGCTGTCGGGTCGCAGGCGCCAGAGGCGGCTCATGACATTCGAACGGTCGGAGAAGATTTCGACGGTGTGGCGGCGTATCGCCTCGCCCGGCATGCCCGCGGCATAGGCGGCGCCGATGATGGCGCCGATCGAAGTGCCGGCAATAACGCAGGGTTTGACGCCCAGATCGTCGAAGGCTTCGAGCACCGGGATATGGGCAAGGCCGCGTGCGCCGCCGCCGCCCAGAACAAGGGCAACTTCCTTCACCTGTTCGATTCCTGACTAGGGTGACTTGTCGGTTCGAAGAAGCCTAGCACGCTGTCGCCGAATTCGCGCCGGTCAAGTGCGACAAAGTCAGGTAGCGACGACGGGGCATGACCGCGCGCTTCCTCGAGCACGAGCAGCGCGTCTTCATTCAGCCAGCCGCCTTCGGCAAGGGTACGCGCCGCCCTTTCGCCGAGCCCCGTGCCATAGGGCGGATCGGCGAAGGCAAGATCGAAGGGCTGCATGGTGCCGATCGCGCCAAGCTTCGAGGCATCGCGGCGGAAGATCTGCGTCCTGCCGGTCAGGCCGAGCGCCTCGATATTGGTGCGGATGAGGCTCCTGCCCTCGACGGACGCGTCGACAAACAACGCGAAGGCAGCGCCCCGCGACAAGGCTTCCAGGCCGAGCGCGCCGGTGCCGGCAAAAAGGTCTATGACGCGCGATCCCTCGAGGTCGATGCGGCTGGCCAGGATATTGAACAGGCTCTCGCGCGTGCGGTCGGTGGTCGGCCGGATCGCCTGTCCCTTCGGCGCGGCGAGCGAACGCCCGCGAAACTCACCGCCGACGATCCGCACCGGGCCTGCCCTGCTTGCTCCTGCCGCCACCTGGACGATGTCCCGCCTTCGGGTTTGGAGCTTTCGTCTCCAGCCGGTCGAGGGCGTCGCGTTGCGTGCGACGATGCGGTTTGCCGGTCGGACTTTGCCTTTTCGGCTTCCCGTCTGCTTCCCCGGTCTTCTTGCGGCCGCCTCCTGCAGCCTCGACCGTCTCTGCCTTGTCCGTGACGGGCCGATCCATGACCGGCGCGTCGAAATCGGCGCCGGCCGCCTCGATCAGGCGCGCGCCGAGCTGGTCACGCAGGGTGCGGCCCCTGATCTCGCGGGTCTCGCCCTCGACCAGATCGCCAAGCTGAAACGGGCCATAGGAGATGCGGATCAGCCGGTTGACGGTGAGGCCAAGCGCGCCCAGCACCTTCTTGACCTCTCGGTTCTTGCCTTCGCGCAGGCCGATGGTGAGCCAGACATTGCTCCCCTGCACGCGGTCGATCGCGGCCTCGATCACGCCATAGAGAATGCCGTCCACCGCGATGCCGTCATGCAATCTGTCGAGTTCGGCCTGGTCGATCCTGCCATGTGCGCGCACGCGGTAGCGGCGGAGCCAACCGGTCGAGGGCAGTTCGAGCACCCGTGCGAGGCCGCCGTCATTGGTGAGCAGCAGCAGTCCCTCGGTATTGATGTCGAGGCGGCCGACCGAAATGACGCGCGGCATGGCTTTCGGCAGGGCAGCAAAGACGGTGGGCCGGCCCTGCGGATCGCGATTGGTCGTCACCAGCCCCGCGGGCTTGTGATAGAGCCACAGCCTGGTGCGTTCACGACTGGCAAGCGGCGTACCGTCGACCTCGATGCGGTCATCGGGCCCGACGTTCAGGGCCGGGGTGTCGATGACACACCCGTTGATCGTCACACGGCCGGCGACAATCCACGTCTCCGCCTCACGGCGCGAGCACAGGCCGGCACGGGCAAGGCGCTTGGCGATGCGTTCGCGCGCCTCCGCCGGAGCACTGTCCCGCACCGCCTGATCCGGGTTTTTCCCGGGTGCGCCGGATCGCCGTCCGGGCCGCTTGCGTGTCGCAGTTTGCTTTTGCATGGGAATGCCCTATCAGACCGCGTGAACGGGCGCGATAGCTGATTGAGGGAAATCATGGCCGGTTTCATGGAAGCCGCTCTTGAGGAAGCACAGGCGGCAGGTGCGCGCGGCGAGGTGCCGATCGGTGCGGTCGTGGTGTGCGACGAGGTGATTGTCGCGCGGGCGGGAAACCGTACGCTGGAGATGAAGGACCCGACCGCGCATGCCGAAATCCTGGTGATCCGGCAGGCCTGCACCAGCCTAGGCAATGAACGCCTCACCGACTGCGATCTGTATGTCACGCTGGAACCCTGCCCGATGTGCGCGGCGGCAATCTCGTATGCCCGGATCAGACGGCTTTATTACGGTGCTGAAGATCCGAAGGGCGGCGCAGTGGAACATGGGGTGCGCTTCTTCGGCGATCCCTCCTGCCACCACGCACCGGATGTCTATTCGGGACTGGCGGCCGGCCAGGCATCGCAAATGCTTCGGGATTTCTTCGCGGCAAGGCGATGAGTCCAATGATGCCCGGGAGCCACGACTCGTGAAAACGCAGGAACTCGAAACCTATCTGCACGAGCAGATACCCTTGTCACTTGCCATGGGCGTTTCGGTCGTCTCGATCAGCGACGAAAACGTCGTTCTGACTGCACCGCTCGTCCCCAACATCAACCACCGCGAAACGCTGTTCGGTGGCAGTGCCTCGGCAATTGCCATTCTGGCTGCATGGTCGCTGGTCCATACCCGTCTTGCCGCAGCAGGCATGACACGCGCCATTGTCATCCGGCGCAACACCATGAAGTACGAATTGCCGGTCGACGACAGCTTTGCCACGCGCTCTTTCCTGGAACAGCCGGACAGATGGCAGGGATTTGTCGAGAAGCTTGCCGAGAGAGGAATGGCGAAAATCCAGGTCGGCGCCGATCTGGAATGTCACGGAAGGCGGACAGGTCATCTCACCGGCGAATTCGTCGCATTCGATACCGCAACGCTAAAGCGCGTGAACAATCTCACGCCCAAATTGCGCTGAACGGATCAGTCCTTCGAGGAGAAGGGCTTGGCTTCCTCGTAGCTTTTGGTGCGCTCTTCCTCCGCCAGCTTGCGCTTGAGAAGCTCTTCTTCGGTGAGTGCTTCTTCTCCGGAAGGCGCCGTATCGGCCGGTACGCGATACTTGACCGGGGGTTCGGTCAGGTATTTGCGGCTGGCGCCCGTCGAGATGCTTTGCGAGGTTTTGGCTTCCAGAACCTTCTTGCGGGCTTCCTTGCTCGACGAGTTGTATAACAGGGGATTGCCGTCCCGGTCGGTCTTGCCGGCCACGAACTCTCCCTTCGGATTATACGTCTCTACTTCGATACCTTCCTTCTTGCGCAACTGCTCCTGGACACTGTAGTCGCCGGATCGCGGATCGGCCTCGCCGGCCTGTTCGCGGACACGCGCGATGCGTTCCTCGGGCGATTCGGGCCAGGCAGGATTGGAGGTGCTCGCTTCGGTTTCGACCGGCGCCGGCAAAGCGGTCTTGTCTTGCGGGACAACCAGATCGGGACGCTCCGAATAGTCGATATCCTTGCGCTGCTGCTTGAGCGTGAACATGTTGTAGAGATCGTCGAAGGTCTGCGCCTCCTGCGTCACGCCGGTGCCATAGGTCGTGCCGCGAACACAGGCCGACAGCGCAAAGACGCATGCCAGTCCGGTCAAGCCCGCCACGGCGGTCCTCAAGCTCATCTTCTTCTTAGTCCCTGACATTTCCAGTCCGCCCGGCGTCTCTATCATCTGCGCCACCATGCCCGAAGGGCCAGCGCAGCGACAGGAATTGGAACGCCTCATGCCTTTGCTGCCAAATGCGGCCAGATTCTGATCAGACTCCGGCCGATCGGCTGTTTTCGCGCGAAAATGTAACGGAAAACTGCTTTTTTTTCAATTGCGGCACCTTGCCCTGTCCTCAGTCCCCGTTCATTACCGGGTCCCGTCGATCTCGCGCATGGCGTCAGCGTCGCGCAACGAAAGATCGGGATAGTCGGGATCGGAGCCGACCTCGGGCAGCACGCGCCAGGAACGGGCGCACTTGTTGCCCTTCGCCAGCGCGGGCACGACCGCCACACCGGGAACGTCGGACAGCCGGTAGGCATCCGCCGGGCCTTCGTCGCTCCTGACCTCGATCTGCGAGGTGATGCAGATGTCGGCGAAATCGCGCCCCTGAAGTGCTTCCAGCAGCTCAGGGTTGGTGACGTGGACGACAGGTGCGGCTTCGAGCGAAGAGCCGATGCGCTTTTCGCGGCGCTCGATCTCGAGCGCGCCGGTCACGACGCGGCGGACCTCACGGATCTTGTCCCATTTGGCAGCGAGTTTCTTGTCCTGCCAATCCGCTGGCAGTTCGGGGAACTGCTCCAGATGAACGGAGGCGGCATCGGGATAACGCGACAGCCAGGCTTCCTCCGTGGTGAAGGGCAGCATCGGCGCCATCCAGGCCACCATGCAGTCGAAAATGGTGCGGATCACCTGCAGTGCGGCCTTGCGGCGCGGGCTCGACGGCGCGTCGCAGTAGAGCGCGTCCTTGCGGATGTCGAAATAGAAGGCCGACAGTTCAATGCTGGCGAAATCGATCAGCGCGCGGGTGATGCGCTTGAAGTCGAATTCGTCGTAGCCCTTGCGCACCAGAGCGTCGAGTTCGGCGAGCCGGCCGAGCATCAGGCGTTCGAGCTCGGGCATTTGCGGCCACGGCGTTTCCTCGCCGCGATCGTGGGCGAGCGTGCCGAGCATCCAGCGGATGGTGTTTCTGAGCTTGCGATAGGCGTCGACATTGGTCTGGATGATGGTCTGGCCGAGACGCTGGTCCTCCCAGTAGTCGGTGGTCATGACCCACAGGCGCAGGATGTCGGCGCCGGACTTGGCCATCACGTCCTGCGGCAGCGTCTGGTTGCCCTTCGACTTCGACATCTTCTCGCCGTTCTCGTCCATGGTGAAGCCGTGGGTGATGACGCAGTCATAGGGCGCGCG
>JAJDOK010000078.1 GCA_022340185.1 Salaquimonas sp.
GCGCCAGCCGCACCGCGCACGCCGATCATCGGCGTCACCGCCCATGCGCTCAAGGGCGACCGCCGGCGCTGCCTCGACGCCGGCATGGACGACTATCTGACCAAGCCGGTCTCGCCGAAGAGCCTCATCGACAAGATCGGCAAGTGGCTTGCACGCGCCGAACAGGCCCGCCGGAGCGCATAATCCACGCGCGTAATCCACGCGCACAATCCACCGCAGAAGCCCGGCACGCTTCAATGCGACAACTCCCGCATCGCGCCTTTCCACTCGCCGCATGTCGCTTTGCCAACGCATGGTATTGATTGCCAAGGCGTTCTGGTCCAATCAGCAGGTTTGGCAACGGAAAAGGAAAACGGGAAACAGCGCCATGCCGGCAAGTCTATCGGTCAATCTCAACGCCGTCGCCTATTTGAGGAACCGCCGCGACCTGCCATGGCCGAGCGTTACCGGGATCGGCGCGATCGCGCTTGAAGCGGGTGCCGGGGGATTGACCGTGCATCCGCGCCCCGATGAGCGCCATATCCGCTTTTCCGACGTGCCGGCGATCCGCGCGCTGATCGACGACCGCTTTGCCGGCTGCGAGTTCAACATCGAAGGCTATCCCTCGGAAGACTTCCTGGCGCTGTGCATCGCCAACGAGCCGGAACAGGTGACGCTGGTGCCCGACGACCCGGCACAGCCGACTTCCGACCATGGCTGGGATTTCGTCGCGGTGCAGCCCTTCCTGACGAAGGTTGTCGGCCAGTTGCGCGACAAGGGCATTCGTGTGTCGCTGTTCGCCGATCCCGGCGCCAGCGAAGCCCAGCTCGAGGCGGCAAAGGCGGCCGGAGCTGCACGAGTCGAACTCTATACCGGACCTTATGGCAGCGCCCATGGCGATCCCGTCCGTACCGAGGCCGAACTGGCGAAGCTGAAGACAACCGCCGAGACGGCCCTCGCGTTTGGTCTCGACGTCAATGCCGGCCACGACCTGACGGTCGAAAACCTCCCGGCGTTGGCGCGTGCCATTCCCTTCCTCGCCGAGACCTCGATCGGCCACGCGCTGACCGCCGATGCGCTTGTCTACGGCATGGCGGAGACGGTGAAGCGCTTTCTGAAAGCGCTGGAGGGTTAGGCGAGCCTCAGTTCCATCAGCGGCAGAAAGCGGCCGGGGATCGATTCCGAAGGACTTTTACCGATCCGCTCCATGCCCATGTGGCGATAGAAACCTTCCGCGTAAGGATCGGCCTGGCAGGTGAGACGTCTTGCCCGCACTTCGGCTGTGCAGACGATCATGTCATTCCAGAGCGCCTTGCCGACACCTGATCCGATGAAGCTTGGTTCGATGAACATCGCTTCGAGTTCGGCTTCGTTACCGTCGAGTACAAGACGATAGAATCCGGCGATCATATTGCCTTTTTTGGCAATACGGATGGTCTCACCTTCGAAGGCATTGGGCGGGACGGAGAGTTCCTCTCGGCAGGCCTCCATGAAGGTGGCGTCATAACCCCAATGCGCCTTGGAGCGGAAGGCGAGGGTGGAAAGCGCGACGCCGTCTTCGGGCCGCGCATCGGCAATCGCGATGTCCTGCATCATTTCGGTGCGTTGATCGGGCGATCGTCGGTCCAGTCCCAGGTGCCGAGATCGCGTTCGCGCACGGCCTGCTTCCAGCCGACTTCCTCGGCGCGCTGCTTGAAATGGATGCCTTCGGGCGAATGCCGCGTGATGCCGTCGAACAGGGTGGCAACCATCTGGGTGTTGGCGATGCCCATGGCTTCGATCGCCTGGTTGATCATCAGTTTCTGCATCATGAGCTGGTTCTGCGGTACGCCGGCCATGCGCTCGGCGAGTTGATCGGCACGTACGTCGAGTTCGTCGGCCGGCACCGCATCGAGGACGAGGCCCATCTCCCTAGCCTCCTTGCCGGTGATCTTGTCGCCGGTGAACAGCATGCGCTTGGCCTTTTCCGGGCCGAGGCGGTAGATCCACATCGCCGTGGTCGGGCAGCCCCAGACACGCACCGGCATGTAGCCGATCAGGGCGTCTTCAGCCATCACGACCATGTCGCAGCACAGCGCGATGTCGGAGCCGCCGGCGACCGCGAAACCATGCACCTTGGCGATGGTGGGCTTGTAGGAGCGCCACAGCGACATGAACAGTTCCGTGTTCTTCTTCATGAACTTGTAGTCGCGCATCGGGTCCCACGGCATTTCCTGCGTGGCCTGGCCGGAACCGTTGGCTTCGGCGTAATAGGTCAGGTCGTAGCCGGCGCAGAACGCCTTGCCCTTGCCGGACAGCACGATGACATGGATGTCGTCGTCGTCATTGGCGGCTTGAACCGCAGCGGCGAGATCGTGCGGCAGCCGGTCGTCGATGGCATTCATGACCTCCGGGCGGTTGAGCATGATGCGGGCGATACGCCCGTCCCGTTCAAGGGTGACCGTCGGTTCGCTCACGGCTGATCTCCTCCGAATTCGGTTTTTCGCGAGACTATCAGACGGCTGAGTGGGCAGGGCAAGAGGAAAGACCGCCGATGCGAACCGGCCGGCGGTCCGCCCGGCGGATTGCCCGTTTCAGTCGAATTCCACGAAAAGGTCCGTGTCGGTGCGCGCGATGATGTGGGCGCTGAACAGCCTGTCGCTGCTTGATATGCCTATCATGCAGATGGCCGGAAGGCAGGAAGCCGATTCCACGTAGAGATGCATGCCGTGAGGCGAGACCTCGATCACCTCGGCGTCGATTGCCGACTGGCCGGCATTGAAAATCACGCGCACGGTTTGCGGCTGTTCCGCAAAAGGATGCATCGCAGAGGCAAAGTTGTTCCGAAACGGGACACGGGTACTGTTCTGGATCATGTTCGGCCTCCCATTGATGGCTCTGGCATTGCGGCGCAATTTGCGTGCCAGAGCGGCCGGGGCGGCGATATTCCGCAGCAATGGCAGTTGCGTGCAAGCAATGGTTTCTCCAGAATGAGCCAGCCGGACGTCGTCCTGATTCGGTCGAACTAAACCTTGATGCGGGAGGCATTCATGCCGAAATCCATTCGCCTGGCGGTGCTGCCGCTTGCCCTTGCCCTGCTTATTGGGGGGCAGGTCGCCGCGCACGCCCAGCTCGCCCCCCTGGTTCTGCTCGACATGATGGTCAAGAAATCGAACAAGGATGCGGCTGCGACGCCAGGCCATGCCGAATGGTGCGCGCAACACCGTCCCGGCTATCGCCCGCAATGGAACAACTGGCTCGAAAAGGACGGCCGGGTCACCTATTGCGCCTCGCCCTATTACACGCCGCCGTGGAAGGCGCCGTACAAGCAATAGGGTCAGTTTTCATCCGGCCAATCAGCCTGCATCGCCTGCGCGATCCTGTGGAAATCGGACCTCGAAACCTCGAAGACACCGCGGCGGAAGGCATAGCCCCAATTCTTGCGCCCCTCAGTGAAGGACAGATTGCCCAGCAGCGGCCGGATCGGCGCTTCGACGGACGGGAAATAATCGACATCGCGCCGCCAGGGTTGAAACATTTCCGATTGCGTCGCCAAATACGCTTCACCCGGCCGGATACGGCCTATTGCGACGAAAGCCTGGACGGGATCGCCGTCGCCAAGCCTTTCGCGCGGTGCGTAGTAGATGATGCCGTCGCCGGGCGCGAGCCGCTTCACCGGCGCATGCTTGCCATGGCCGAGTTGGCAGAAGCCGCCGGCCTCGCCGATCTTGACGTGATCCCGACTGGCGACGCCGATCCAGTATCGAGTCATTTTTCGCGCCCTCCAAAGTTGCGGACACCTGATCTATGAACCGAGAGGGCAGGGAAGCAAGCGAGGG
>JAJDOK010000053.1 GCA_022340185.1 Salaquimonas sp.
CTTCTTCTTCATCCGCGAAAATCCCAAGGGTATTGTCTTCGAACGCTGGCGCCATATCCACGGCTGCGCCCGCTTCTTCAACGCTGCCCGCCACGCCGTCTCCGACAAGTTCATCCTCTCCTACAAGGCCGGCGAGCCGAAACCCGAACTGACAGACGAGCAGATCGCCGCCGTACTCCCCAAGGGCAAGGGCACGCCGGCAAACGAGCTGATCCAGGCCGCCGGCAAGGGAGGGAACGAATGACTCCCTCCTCCGCAGGCGCCAACCGCGTTGCCGGCAAGGGCAATGTCGCGCGCACGGTGAGCTTCACCTTCGATGGCCGCCGTCTGACCGCGCTCGAGGGCGACACGCTTGCCTCCGCCCTGCTGGCGAACGGCATCCACCTGATGGGCCGCTCGTTCAAGTACCACCGACCGCGTGGCCTGATCTCCGCCGGACCGGAGGAGCCGAATGCGCTGTTCGGCATTGCCCGTGACGCCACCCGCACCCAGCCCAATGTGCGCGCCAGCGTGCAGGAAGTTTTCGACGGCATGGAGGTGACGAGCCAGAACCGCTACCCCTCGCTCGCCTTCGACGTCGGCATGGTCAATGACTGGATGGGCCGCTTCATCCCGGCCGGCTTCTACTACAAGACCTTCATGTGGCCGGCCTTCGCCTGGAAGAAGCTCTACGAACCCTTCGTGCGCGAGGCAGCCGGTCTGGGCCATGCCCCGAAGGAGGCCGATCCCGACCGCTACGCCAACCGTTTCGCCCATTGCGACGTGCTGGTCATCGGCGCCGGCCCGGCAGGCCTGGCCGCCGCGCTCGGCGCGGCGCGCGCGGGCAAAAAAGTGATTCTGGCCGACGAAAATGCCAGCATGGGCGGCAGTTTGCTGGCTTCGAGCGATGCGATGGTCGACGGTACTCCGGGCCGCGACTGGGCGGCGACAACAGTGGCCGAACTCGCTTCGCTCGACAACGTCACCCTGCTCACCCGCACCACCGGCTTCGGCTACTACGCGCAGAACATGGTGGCACTCGCCGAACGCATCACCGACCATCTGGCGAAACCCGACCCCGACAGCCCGCGCGAGCGGCTGTGGCAGGTGCGCGCGCAGCACGTCGTGCTGGCGACGGGTGCCATCGAGCGCCAGCTCGTGTTCGCCGACAACGACCGGCCGGGCATCATGCTCGCGTCGGCCGCGCGCATGTTCCTCAACCATTACGGTGTCACGCCCGGTGCCAAGGCGGGCGTCTACACCGCCTGCGATTCCGCCTGGGCCGCCGCCTTCGACCTCAAGCGGGTCGGCGTCGAGATCGTCGCCATCGTCGATTGCCGCAAGGACGTGCCTTCCGAACTCCTGTCTCGCGCGGCCGAACTGGATATCCCGGTGAAAACCGGCCATGCGGTGACGAAGACTTCCGGTCGCCTGCGTGTGAAGTCGATGACGGTCGAGCCGCTCAACGGCACCAGTGCCAAGAAGTTCGAGATCGACTGCCTGCTGATGTCGGGCGGCTGGACGCCGTCCGTCCACCTGTTCTCGCAGTCGCGCGGCAAGCTCGCCTATGACGGCGACAATGGCCGCTTCGTGCCCTCCCTTTCCGAGCAGGAGCTGACCTGCGCCGGCGCCTGCAACGGCGCGAAGACGCTTGCCGCCGCCCTTTCCGAAGGCTTCGCAGCCGTCGGCGCGGATGCCCCCGACAGCGAGGAAACCGCCTCGATGGAAGGCTTTCTGGTGGGCGCGGCGAAGGGTGCTGGTCCGCACGATTTCGTCAAGGCCTTCATCGACTACCAGAACGATGTCACCGCCAAGGACATCCGCCTTGCCGTGCGCGAGGGCTTCCAATCCATCGAGCACGTCAAGCGCTACACCACGACAGGCATGGCGACCGACCAGGGCAAGATGTCGAACATGCACGGCCTCGCCATCGCCGCGGCCGAACTGGGCAAGGATATTCCCGAAGTGGGGCTGACCACCTTCCGCCCGCCCTATACGCCGGTCACCTTCGGCGCCATCGTCAACCACGCCAGGGGCGACCTGTTCGATGTCACCCGTCGCACGGCGACGCATGAGTGGGCAGAGGCGCATGGCGCGGTGTTCGAGGATGTCGGCCAGTGGAAGCGTGTCTGGTATTTCCCGCGTGAAGGCGAAGACATGCACGCCGCCGTCAACCGCGAATGCAGGACGACGCGTCAGATCGCCGGCATTTTCGACGGGTCGACCCTGGGCAAGATCGAGGTTATCGGCCCCGATGCGGTGAAGTTCATGAATCTCATGTACACCAATCCGTGGGACAAGCTGGATGTCGGCCGCTGCCGCTATGGCATCATGTGCCGCGAGGACGGCTTCATCTACGACGATGGCGTCGTCGGCCGCCTTGCCGAGGACCGCTTCCATGTGACGACGACGACCGGCGGCGCGCCGCGCGTCCTCAACATGATGGAGGATTACCTCCAGACCGAATTCCCCGACTGGAAGGTCTGGCTCACCTCGACCTCCGAGCAATGGGCGGTGATCGCCGTGCAAGGCCCGAAAGCGCGCGAGATCATCGAGCCGCTGGTCGGGGGCATCGACCTCGACGCCATGCCGCACATGTCGATCCGCGAAGGCAGGTTCTGCGGCGTGCCGACCAGGCTGATGCGTGTCTCGTTCACCGGCGAACTCGGCTACGAGATCAATGTGCCGGCCGATTACGGCCGCGCCGTCTGGGAAGAAGTCTGGGCGCGCGGCGAACCGCTCGGCATGGCGCGCTACGGCACCGAGTCGATGCATGTCATGCGCGCCGAAAAGGGCTTCATCATCGTCGGCCAGGATACCGACGGCACGGTGACGCCGGACGATGCCGGTGTCGGCTGGGCGGTCGGCAAGAAGAAGACCGACTTCGTCGGTATCGGCGGCATGAAGCGGCCCGATCTCGTCGCCGCAGGTCGCCGCCAGCTTGTCGGCCTGAAGACGAAGGATCCGAAGATCGTGCTGGAGGAAGGCGCCCAGATCGTCACCGATCCGTACCAGCCGATCCCGATGAAGATGATCGGTTTCGTCACCTCCTCCTACTGGTCGGAAAATTGCGGCCATTCCATTGCGCTCGCGCTCATCGAGGATGGCCGCGCGAAGATGGGCGAGACGCTGCACGTGCCGATGGCCGACTCGACCATCGCCGTCGAGGTGACCGGCACAATCTTCTACGATCCGGAAGGAAAGAGGATCGATGCCTGATTCCGTCATGATTGAACGCATCCACCCGCTACTAGACCGCGCCTTCGCCACCGCCGGCCTGTCGCTCGCGCCCTGCGGTGAAGCCGAGCGCATCAGCCTGCGCGCCGACGCCGAAACCGCCTCGGCCATCGGCGTCATGCTTGGTCTCGAACTGCCGAAAAGACCCAAGACCAGCGCTTCGGCCTCCGGCCTGGCCGCGCTCTGGCTCGGCCCCGATGAATGGCTGCTGATTGGTGAATTGGGCAGCGATCTCGCCGGCCGGCTCGCCAGGGTCGAAAACGGCACGTTCTCCGCCGTCGACATCTCGCACCGCAATACCGCGATTTTGGTATCGGGACCCAAGGCCGCCGACACGCTCAATTCCGGTTGCCCGCAGGATCTCTCGCTTGCCGCCTTCCCCGTCGGCGCGGCCTCGCGCACCCTGCTCGCCAAATCTGAGATCGTGTTGCTGCGCGAGGCGGAGAACAGCTTTCGTGTGGAGTGCTGGCGCTCCTTTTCCGATTACGTATGGAAATATCTCGTCGATGCCGCTAAATCCGCATGACCGTCGGGTAACCTCCTGGTTGTCCCGGACCTGATTGAAAGGCAAAGCGGCGGCATGGCGAAATCAGGCGCGGCGGCGCAGCCGAAAATCATCCGTTCGAGGCTTGTTTTCAACTTTCCAGGCTTTGAGCCTACGCCTCCGCTCGGCCAGCTCGACCGCCTGCGCCACGGCGCACAGAAATCAGGCGAGGTCTGGGGGTTCACCTTTGAGCGCCTGAGCGCCGATGCGGTCGCCGACGAATACCACGCCGTCTCGGAAAGCGTCACCAGCGGGCCGAACTGGCAGACGCATACCCGCATCGTCCAGTTCTCCTGGTCGGACGTCATCGAGAACTATGAGCGCGAGTCCTTCCCGCGCGGGCTGTTCCGCAACTTTCCCAAATTCATGGCCTTCCTTTTCGACGGCACGGTTGGGCGCTATCTGCATGCCTCCAAGCGCTACTGGACCTTCACCATCTTCCCGCTGCTGCTGATCGCGCTTTATCTTGTCGTCTCGGGCGTGGTGGTCTGGTTCGCGCTCGACGCGTTCGCGCCGCAGACCTCCCATCCCGTTATCGCGACGGCCGTCACGCTGGCGCTGACCTTGCTGCTGTGCCGCTGGCCCGGCCAGCGCTGGTATCTGCTGCTCACCATCAACGACTGGGGCTTTGCCCGCGACATGGCCAACCGGATCAACCCGGATATCGAACAGCGCTATCGTACCTTCGCCACAACCCTTGCCGATCAGATCGAACGGTCGAAGCATGACGAGATCGTCATCGCCGGCCATTCCTTCGGCACGGTCTGGGCTGCCGGCGCGCTGGCAATCGCACTCGAGAACAATCCGAAACTGCTTGCCGGGCGCAACGTCACCTTCCTGGCGCTGGGCTCCAGCCTGCTGAAGATCGCCCTCGCCCCTGCTGCCGGCTTCATGCGTGACTGGATGGCGCGCATCATCGCCCAACCGTGCCTGACCTGGCACGAAATCCAGACCAAGGACGATTTGATCGCCTTCTACAAGGCCGATCCCTTCGCCGAACTGGGCATCAAGAACGTCAAGGCGACGCTGAAGATCGACCGCGTCAAATACAAGGATGCGATGGACAGGAAGCGCTATGTCCAGATGCTCAAATCGCCCTACCGCACCCACCGCCAGTACATCCTCTATCAGGACAAGCGCGTCTTCTTCGACTATGTGCTGCGCCTGTTCGGGCCGCTTTCCGTCCGCGCACTCGCTCTCGATCCCGGACTGATTGCCATGATCGGTCCTGATGGAGCGCTTGCAGGCACACTTGCCGGCGCGCCGGAAAAACAATCCTCAAGAACCGGAGCCGCCAAATGACCTGGCTGACCTGGCCGCTCGTCGGCGCGATCATATGGTTCGCAGGCCTCGCCCTGTGGATCGCAATCCGGTGGGTGCCGAACCGCCGTGCACGGCGCGCCAAGATCACTGTCCACTCGCGCAAGCCGATCGAGCGCTTCTCCATGATCGTATCCTGGATGGGGCTGGGCGGCTTCCCGCTGATCTGGATCGCTACCGGATGGCCTTCGGCACTGGATCATGCGACCCACCCCCTGATCATTCTTATCGGCACCGTGATCTTCATCGTGTCGCTGCGCCTGTTCCGCCTGACCCACAAGGCGCTCGGCGCCATGTGGTCGCATTCGCTGGACCTGCGCGAAAACCACAAGCTGGTTTCCCATGGCATCTACGAGAGGGTTCGCCACCCGATGTACACGGCCTTCTGGCTGTGGGCGCTGGCCCAGCCCTTCCTGCTGTCGAACTGGCTCGCCGGCCTTTCCGGCATCGTCGGTTTCGGCACGCTCTATTTCCTGCGCATCGGTCAGGAAGAACGCATGATGGAAGAACGCTTCGGCGAGCAATATCGCGACTATTGCAAGCGCACGAAGCGAATCATTCCCGGCATCTACTGAGTCGCCAAATGACTCAATTTTAGGCACTCGCATCGGGTGTACGGCTGCCCATTGCAGCTATTGTGCAACACTCGTCGGCAAAGATGGTTAACTGGCTTAAACTCCGTTCCCGGTAAGAAAATAGTGAGGCAGATTGGGCGTTACTCCTTCGAGGCTGCATCCGTCGTGATTCGTGGCCGTTTTTGCTGATTTCATTGTCGCCACGGATGTCTGCAATGCCGTCAAAACCCTTTCGATTCGCCTCCGTTGTGCTGGTGTCCGCCCTTCTTGCGCTGACCGGCTGTTCCTCGACTGCAACCTCGACCAATGCCGGCAGCACGGCGCGTCCGGCTGATCCGGTCCAGAGCGCGAAAACCGTCAAGAAGGTCGAGCGCTTCAACGAAGTCGCAAAGCGCGCCCGTGCCACGCGCACAGGCGAGGTCTATCTGCTGCGCGGCCTCATGGATATTTTCTCGCGCGGCATGGACGTCATGGGTGCCAAGCTGAACCGCGCCGGCGTCTACGCCATGGTCGACAGCTATACCAACTGGCAGGAAATCGCCAACGTCATCGTCAAGCGCTCCAGACAGGGCGATCTGTCCTATCCGATCGTCATCATGGGCCATTCGCTTGGCGGCAACGACGCACCGAAAATGGCGACCTATCTCGGCCAGCGGGGCATCAAGGTCGCCTATGTAGTGACCTTCGACCCGACCGAATCGCCCTATGTCGGCAAGAACATTTCCCGGGTCATCAATTTCTACCTGCCGCATGACAAGAACAACCGTATCCGCAAGGGCTCCGGCTTCAACGGCACGCTGAAAAACATCTCCATGGCCGGCCATGAAGAGATCACCCACACCACGATCGAGAAGAATGTGAAGCTGCAGAACGAAGTGATCGGCCGGATCATGTCGATGACGAAAAAGAAGCGCTGAGGC
>JAJDOK010000100.1 GCA_022340185.1 Salaquimonas sp.
GCACCATTGTTACCTTCCCTGTCGAGCCTTCGGCTCTCCCCGCCTCTTGTATTATTCCTGTCGAGCCTTCGGCTCTCCTCGCCTCTTGTTTTGTCCCTGTCGGACCTTTGGTCCTTCTCGCCTCTTGCTTTGTTCCGGCAAGGTCTGCGATGGGCGGCGCGCCAGATATCGCGATTGGCTAACCGGCAGGCACCACGTCAACGGCCTGCGTGCTGGTATGGTCGCAGGCGGATGATTTGCGGCCCCAGCGAAACCGGGCGATCGTATCTGTTATGCGTCAGATGACAGATGGCGGCCTTGATCGACATTTCGCTTGGTGTTCCCTTCGACTTTCCGGCGAAGGTTCCACAGTTCGCTGCAGCGCACAAACCATTTCAGAAGCCGGCTGACGGGCTCTTCGGACGCGCTAACCTAATCCAATCAGAACTCCGGAAACTTCACTCCGTGTAAAAGCGACCCGGTTCCGACCTTGAGGGTCGTATCCAGCTCAATTGCTTTTACGCCTCACAATACCGCCTTCGGAAAGTTCGATGCCCCGTGGCAGGAAATCGCCGAGCGTGTCGACCAGTTTCTGCGAGACGACCACTCTCGCCTTTCCGTGCCTGTCCCAGAACATGTGGCGGTCACCGACGCAGTCAGCCCAGTAATACTGCTTTACCTTTCTGTCCGGCGCGCGCCAGTACGCCACCCCGTCCTGGTTTTTCGCCTGCTCGAAGCCTGACAGAGGCAAGCAGACGCAATCTATCTTCTCCAGGTACTGGATGAAATAATAGGGATAGGATTCGCTGTTGTCGTGGCGTGTGACAGTAAGCGGAAAGAAACGATGACGGTTAGGTTCAAGTTCCCGGAGGGCGTCACGAACGCGCTTCGAGACGACCTGAATACGATTGGCATAGGAAAATTCGGGCAAGGTCTTCGGCGCGGATTTCTTGAGCTTCACCTGTTTCAGCATGTGATCCGGATCGACCGGTACGATGGGAAGCTCATTGAAGACGTCATGGGGCCGGTAACCACTCTGGTGTTGTGCCGCGAAAGCATCTACGCGACGTTTGCGTAGTGGTTCGGCCTCTTTCATGTCGAGACTGATATGATCGCCAAGCTGTTTCGACAAATTTCTGTAGGAATCGATGATGTCATAGATGCGCGCACCCTCGACAATCTCCGCCTGCCGGGCTTCCTTATCCTCCGGTGCCCTGGTTCGCCCGAAGTAGTCTTTCAGGCTGAAAAGCATTTCCTGCTCCCCGCCGTTACAGGTTAACGGTGTCCGCGTGCCAAGCACTCGAATAATCGGAAACGGTAACCTTGAGGTGAACATGGAGCGGATTTGTGATTATTGGTCGCGGTCGGACCTCAACGCCTCTTGTGTTTATTCAAGGCGCGATCATGCCGTTCTGCACATAGGTCTCGTCATATTCGAAGATCACCTGCGGGTCGGTTCTGAGAACCTTGTGGTCCTTGCCGTCGTAATGCAGCCTGGTCAGGAGATCGCGGATCAGGTTGAGCCGCGTGGTGCGCTTGTCGTCGGCGCGCAATACCGTCCACGGTGTCGTCGGATTGTGGGTGCGCGACAGCATCTCGTTGCGCGCGACCGAATAGTCGTCCCACAGTTTGGTCGCCTCGGCGTCGATGGGGGAGATTTTCCATTGCTTGAGCGGGTCGGTCTCGCGATCTTTCAGGCGCTGCTTTTGCTCCGCCTTCGAGACGTCGAGATAGTATTTGAGCAGCTTCACGCCCGAGCGCACCAGCATGTGCTCGAATTCGAGCACCGTTTCCATGAACTCGTCATATTCGATATCGCTGCAGAATTTCATAACGCGTTCGACGCCGGCCCGGTTGTACCAGGAGCGGTTGAACAGCACGAATTCCTGCGCGGTCGGCAGATGCGTCACATAGCGCTGGAAATACCAGGCCGACTTGTCGCGGTCGGATGGCTTGCCGAGTGCGACTATGCGGGTTTCGCGCGGACTGAGATGCTCGACGATCCGCTTGATGGTGCCGTCCTTGCCGGCCGCGTCGCGCCCCTCCAGAATGACGAGGATCTTGTCGTCATGGCCAATGAAATGCTTCTGCAGCTTGACCAGTTCGACCTGCAAAGCGTGCAATTGTTCGCGATAGTCGGATTTGTCGATTTGAGGTCTGGAGGGTGCGTTACCGGATTTCTTCTGGTCTCTGGCCATTGGCGTATCCACAAATGTGATGTTGTGCTTTCCCGTTCGGGCGATTTCTACCCATAACATCGAATTCGTCTTCGGCATTGTTGAGGCGCGAAGGGTCGGGTAAGGATGCCCGCCCCATTATCGGCGTAATCTTGCTTTTTGCCGATTGCCTCGCCACGATTGCGCGGATTTCAGGGAGGAAGACCCAATTCCGGTGATGCCGCTTCGATTGTCCACCATCCAGCTTGCCCTGTTCTGCCTGCTCGCGATGGTCTGCATGCCCTTGCCCGGGACGATCGCGCTGGCGCAAAGCGACCAGACAATTCCGGCCGCTCCGGCAAAGCCTGCAGCGCCGTCTCCGGAACAGGCCCAAAAGCCGTCTCCAGCACCGGCACCATCCCAGGCACCATCCCAGGTACCGGCCAAAGAACCGGAGCAACCCAACGGTCAGGCGGGAGCGGTGGCGGGCAATGCCACCGCCGATGCAGCCAAACAGATCGCCGGATGGAACGAAATCCTCGACAGTTTCCAGCAGGCACTCGACCGCGAAGGGGTGTCAAACCAGCAGCTCAGCAAGTTTTCCGACGAGGCCATCGAAATCAGCCGGCAGGCGGCTTCGCTGATCAACACTCTGACGCCGAGAGTCGAGGAAATCCGCAAGCAGATCGACCAGTTGGGGCCAGCGCCGAAGGAGGGCGAACCGCCAGAGGCCGACGCGGTGGCGGCCAAGCGGACAACCTTGCAGGAAGCGCTGGCGGTCGTGGACGGGCCGTTGCGCGAGGCGCGACTCATCATGGTCAGGACCGACCAGATCAACGGGGCTGCGCTGACCAAACGCCGCGACCGTTTCCTGCGGCAATTGTTTGAGCAAACCACGTCCATCCTCGATCCGGATTTCTGGCGGGATGCTGTGGCAGGCATGCCGACCAGCCTGCACAGCCTCGACTTGCTTGTCCGCGATTCGACGACGGTGATGGTCAAGAACATGAAGGACAGGCCGGGTGACACCCTGGCACTGCTCGTGCAGATATTCGCCGGACTTGCCCTGGTGTGGTATTTGCGGCGATTCATACGGCGTCACCTTGGAGTATTGCCCGCGCCCTCCGAAGAAGGTGGGCAGATCGCAGCCACGGCTGGGCAATTGGCCAGCCATCATCTGAGCGATTTCCTGCGAAACGGGATACTACCGGCTCTTCTGCTCATCTTTCTGGCACGGATGTTGAGCGACAGCGGCCTGGTCGCGGACCGCTTTGACCGGTTTGGGCGCAACGTATGGGTCACGCTGGCGGTCGTTTTCATCGGGTTCTCACTGCTTCGGGTGTTCCTGCGTCCGGTCAATCCACATATCCGCATCGCAGAGATTTCCGACGAAACGGCGCAGTCGGTGTTCTCGATCACTACGCTGGGGCTGATGGTGGCGGGTGTGATCCATGTTCTCAACGTGGCCGCCATCCTGTTGCTTGCTCCATTCGAAATCTCGCTGATGCTCAGCGCCCTGTTTGCGCTCGTGACCATCGCCGCAACGACATGGTCATTGATCGCGGTCGAACGTGACCAGACCGACCAAAAGCGCGAGAAATCCGATTCGCTGCTGCTACGCTGGTCCAACGTGCGTTCCCTGCTCTGGGTCGCCGTCATCGCCGGCACGGGCGGACTGCTGTTCGGCTATATCGGACTGGCGGAATTCACCGCCTATCAGATCATCATGGCGCTCGCCGTCATCGCGGTGATCTGGCTGACGATGAACTGGATCGACGATGTGCGCCAGGCGTTGATGTCGCCGCAGAACGCCACGACTCCGGCTGAACACAAGCTGCTGAGATTGTCGAAATCCGGACGCCAGGTGGCGATTGTCGGCTTCGGCCTGCTGCGTCTTGTCATCTTTGCCGGCGCGATCGTCGCACTGCTCATTCCCTGGGGCGTGCGAACGGCCGACTGGCTGGTGCTGCTCAACCGGGCGTTCTTCGGGTTCGAGGTTGGCGATCTCACCATCTCGGTCTCGTCGATCCTGCTGGCGATTGTCCTGTTCATCACCGGTGCGGTGGTCACCCGTGCCATCCAGCACTGGGTTGCAACGCAATTCCTGCCGACGACGAAGCTCGACACCGGCCTGCGCAATTCGATCACCACGGTGCTCGGCTATGTCGGTTTCGTATTGGCGGTGGTGCTGGCAGTCAGCGCGACGGGGCTCGATCTTTCCTCCATCGCCATCGTCGTGGGTGCCCTGTCGGTCGGTATCGGCCTTGGCCTGCAGGGTATCGTCAACAATTTCGTTTCGGGCCTGATCCTGCTCGCCGAGCGACCAATCAAGGTCGGCGACTGGGTGATTACCTCCAGCGGCGAAGGCATGGTGCGGCGTATCTCGGTGCGCTCGACGGAAATCGAGACCTTCAACCAGGCAACGGTCGTGGTGCCCAATTCAACGCTGATCAGCGAGACGGTGACCAATTGGACGCATCGCAGCAAGCTCGGCCGATCCATCATCTCGGTCGGCGTCAGCTATTCCAGCGATCCCGAACAGGTGCGCGAGATCCTGCTCAAATGCGCCGAAGAGCACCCGCTGGTACTCAAATATCCCGAGCCGATGGTCTTCTTCATGGATTTCGGCTCGGACGCGCTCATCTTCGATTTACGCTTCTGGGTGTCCGACATCCTCAACGGGTTCGGGGCAAAAAGCGATCTGCGCTTCGCGATCCTGGCGGCGCTGCGCGAGGCGAATATCGAGATTCCCTTCCCGCAGCGCGATCTGCACATTCGAAGCGGACTGGAGGCGTTGCACTCGTCGGCACGGACCAAACCGGCCAAGTCGTCGGCGAGGAAAGCTTCGCGCATCAGCAGGCGTGCGGTGGAGGACGGAAGTGAGTAAATGGTGCTGAAGCCGGTCGGTGCGCTCGAGGAGGTGACGGCGTCATTTAGCTGGGAGATTCCGGACAGCTTCAACATGGGCGTCGCTGTTTGCGATGCGATTGCCGCGCGCGAACCGGATCGGGTGGCGCTGATGCGCTGGCGCGAGGGTGAAGCGCCTGTCGTCACTAGCTATGGCGAACTGGCCGAACGCTCCAACCGGCTTGCCAATCTTCTCGCCGCAAAGGGACTGAAGCCGGGCGACCGGGTCGCCATCATCCTGCCGCAGAGCGACTGGGCGGCGATCGCCCATATCGCGATCTACAAGGCGGGCATGATCGCCGTGCCGCTGGCACGGCTGTTCGCACCCGACGCGATCGAGTTCAGGCTGAACCGGGCCGGCGTCAAGGCGCTGATCACCCATCGCGACGGTGCCGACAAGGTCGCAACCCTGCGCGAGCGCTTGGCCGGTCTCGCACATGTGCTTGTGGCGGGTGACGAAGTCGGCGAGGGCGAGACCGCGCTGGAGCCGGCGCTGGCGGATTGCAGCACGCATTTCACGCCGGTCGCCACCGGACCGGACACGCCGGCGCTGATCATCTTCACTTCCGGCACGACCGGCCCGCCAAAGGGCGCACTGCACGGCCACCGTGTACTGCTCGGCCATTTGCCCGGCGTCGAGATCCATCACGAATTCATGCCGCAGGCGGGCGACATCGCCTGGACACCGGCGGACTGGGCCTGGGCAGGCGGACTGCTCAACATCCTGCTGCCGTGCCTGTATTTCGGCGTGCCGGTCGTCCATGGCGGGTTGGAGCGTTTCGATCCCGAAAAAGCGTTTCGGCTGATGGCGGAGATGAAGGTCGCCAATGCGTTCATTCCGCCAACCGCGCTGAGGCTGATGAAGACCGTCGAACGCCCGCGTGAACGTTTCGACCTGAAGATCAGGACTATCGGTTCGGGTGGCGAGAGTCTCGGGCGCGACACGTTCGAATGGGCGGAAAGGGAACTCGGCATCACGGTCAACGAATTCTACGGGCAGACCGAATGCAATCTGGTGCTGAGTTCCTGTGCCAGGCTCGGCGTCAGCCGGGCCGGCGCGATCGGCAAGCCGGTGCCGGGCCACAAGGTGGCGGTGGTGCGCGAAGATGGGTCTCTGTGTGATGTCGGCGAACGCGGCCAGGTCGCCGTGGCGCGGCCCGATCCGGTGATGTTCCTGGAATACTGGCAGGACGAACAGGCGACGAAAGCGAAATTCATCGGCGACTGGATGCTGACCGGCGACCAGTGCAAGGTCGACGAGGACGGCTATTTTCATTTCGTCGGTCGTGACGACGACATCATTAATTCTGCCGGATACCGGGTCGGGCCCGGAGAGATCGAGGATTGCCTTGCCTCGCATCCGGCGGTCAGGCTCGCCGCGGCGGTGGGCAAGCCCGACCCGCTGAGGACCGAGATCGTCAAGGCCTATGTGGTTCTGGCCGAGGGGTATGTGCCATCCGAACCGCTCGCTGCGGAAATCCAGGCGCATGTCAAGGCGAGGCTCGCGGCCAACATCTATCCGCGAGAGATCGAATTCGTCGACGAGATACCGCTGACGACGACCGGCAAGGTCATTCGCCGGCTGTTTCGGGAGCGGGCGATTGACGAGGCGCGGACGGCTTCGCAGACGCCGCGCTAGGTGACGGCGGATTGCGCCTGAGCAGGCGCCGCGCCAGCCGTCTCACCTCCAGTTCGCGCTCGACCGCTTGTGCGACAGCAGGAACCCGGCCTGCCGCAGGCGTGTCGGGCGGGGCGATAATCAGCGTTTCGAGCTGCATGCGGGCAGGCCACAACCGGTCGATCCATGACAGTTCGGTGGCGAGCGAATCGGCACCGGCAAAGCCGTCGAGCTGCAGCATGTCCTCGCTGGCTTCGAGTATCAGGTGTACACCCGGCGAATAGGCGTGGTAGGCGGCGTCGAAGGCGATCTTCCACGGAAAATAACGGTTGCCCGAGCGCAGAACGATAAGCGAGGCGATGGCGCGTCCGTCGAGCCGCAGCGAATAGATCGCGGCCCGGCCACGGTCGCCAAGCGCGGCGACCGCCTGGCGGGCGAAGGAGGCCGTCTTGCGCAGGATGTGGATGGAAGTGCCCTTGCGGCCCTTCCACCCGCGTGTCTCCAGCAGCAGGAATTCCTCGAAACGCACGAGCATGTGCTCGAATTCATCGACCTTCTCGAACTCGACCTTGCCGAGCGCGCCCAGCTTCTTTAGCTGACGCTTCAGTTCCCGGCGCCGTTTGGAACTGGCGAGAATGGGAAGATGGGCATTCACCGGACGGCCTCCCAGGGGCGGCAGGCACGAACGCGATCCGTAAGCCGTCGATATGGTCGCAAAGCCGGCATTGGCGAGTGCCTTGCCCAATGCCATCGCGGCGGGATCCTCGGTGGCGAAATCGGCAAAGACCAGCGGCAAATGCCGTGCAGGTTCGAGCCTTCCGTAAAGGCTCGCAAAGCGCAGACAGGTCTCTTCGGCGTCGCGCTTGTCGATGAGTGGAGTCGACAGCGGGGCGTAAGGATGGCTCCAGGCGCGCAATACATGTCGCGGCGGCAGGCCGATCCTCGTATCAACGACAGGGAAGGCCATGCGGGCGATCTCGGTTTCGCCGATCCGCTCCCACAGCACGAGCAGGTTCTTGACGGGCTCGCCGATACGGTCGACGGAAGCCGCGATGAATTCCGATTCGAAGAAAGGATTGGCGCCATTGGTATGCGTGGCCAGTTCATCGAGCGCGGCGATCAACGATGCGTGATGGACATAGGGCTGCAATTCGAGGACCCACTGGCTCGATCCGATGGTTTCCTCGGCGACGGAAGCCGTGGATTTTGAACGGATGGCGCCGGCGCTGCGCCAGGAACGGGATATCGTCATGGCGTCGCTCATGCGGTGCCTGCCTTGCCATTGCCGGTTTGGCTCATCGGGATAATGAAGATGTGGATACCGAGCCTGCGGCGCGCGGCTGCATAAAGGGCGATGGCCTCGAACAACATGGCAGTCGTGGTTGCCCATGCCGCGCCCTTGAGGCCGTAGATCGGGATCAGCGTGAGGTTCAGCGTCAGATTGACGAACAGGCTTGCTCCGTAGACGGCGGCACAGGTGTTCTGTTCTCCTGACATTGTGAGCACGCTCTCGGCGGCACCCACAGTGGAACGTACCACCACGCCGATCGCCAGGATCCACAACAGGTCCTCGCCGGCGACGAAACTCGGTCCGAACAGCATCAGGAAATAGCGCCCGAGCAGGACCATGAGAATCGCCAGAACAAGCGACGGCCAGAAGGTCCAGTTCACGGTTTCGTGGATGAATTCCTCGTAGCGGCGCATGTCGCCGGCCTGGCGATAGGCGGCGAAGCGATGGGCTGAACTGGCCTTGACGGAGAAATAGACGAAATGCACGAGCGCCAGCGTCTTGACCGTGGCAAAATAGATGCCGACCTGGTCGGGCGGCAGGTAGTAGCCGACGAACAGGATGTCGGTATTGGTCAGCAAATTGTAGAAGCCCTCGACCAGGAAGATGGGCATTGCGATGGTGATCCATTCACGCGGTCGATAGGCGCGCGGGCCTTGAGGCACAGCCTTGCGCAGCTTGGCCAGGAGCGAGACGAACTGACCGATACTGGCCAGCCAGGTAGCGACAATCGCTGCCAGCATTGCGGTCGGCGCGTCGGTCGGCATACCGGCGAGGATGAATATCGCCATGGTGGCGAGGATCAGCAGCGGCCGGGCGATGAAGGTTGGTCCGAGCGCGGTAGCGGGCCAGTTGAAGGCGCGTGCCACGCCATCCTGTGTTTCCTGCAACGCCATCATCGGCAGGCAGACGGCGGCCAGATAGATCGGGATGACGTAGTAATCGGTCACATGGTCGGCGAACAGGTACAGGATGGCGCTGCCGATGAGCGCGAAGACGGTCGAGGTTGCAAGCGACCACATAAGGGCGCCGCGAATGGCGCCGCGCATATGGTCGAGATCGTTCGCCGTGCGGTATTCGGAGATGAAGCGGATAACACCGGTCTGAAAGCCAAAACATGCAATGCCGCCCAGAATGACGGCGGCGACCCAGACGGCGACATAGATGCCGTATTCGAAGTCGCCCATCCAACGGGCCATGAAGACCTGGCTCAGATAGGCGATTGCCGCGCTGGCGACGCGAACGGAAAAGGCGAAAATCGCCGTGCGCTGCGAGACCGCGCTGTCGCCGCTGCCGTCCAGGATCGCGTTAAGACGTTCCAGATGCGGCATCGCACGGTCAGCGACCGGAGCAGGCAGCAGCCGGCCAATGAGCTGGGCAAGTCGCAAGCGCAAGGGGTTTAAACTCCGGGTTTTTCGAAGCTGAACCTGCCACAAAGCATTTAAGAAATGGTTCGGGCGGGCGCCGAAAAAAGGTTAAGCAATTCTAACTATTAACCGGATTTGGACTTGCCATAATTCGGCCCGCCGAAACCGCCCTCGTCAAGGAAGGCCTGCTCAGCCGGCGTAGTGTGGCGGTCGACGACGGAATTGCGGTGCGGGAAGCGGCCGAAGCGGGCAATCACGTCATGATGGATGCGCGCGAATTTCAGCGATTCTTCCGAGCCGATCGCCTGAAACAGCGCGATGCAGCGGCGCTGGCCGAGAATGCTCTCGCAATGCATGAAGGGCATGTAGAAGAAATGATGGATTTGCGCGTCGACCAGCGGATCGAAGCCGTTCGACAGGGCTTCCTGGGCGACTTCGAGGGCGTAGGCATCCTGGGCGAAGGCGCGGCCGTCCTCTCGGAACAGATTGCGGGAGAACTGGTCGAGCAGCAGGACGAGGGCAAGCGCGGAATCGGGCTTGGTGCGCCAAGCGTCGAGCTTGTGGGCGGCTGCGTCAGCATGGGTGTCGCCGAATTGCTCGGCCATTGCCGCGTCGATCGCGTCGTCGCGCGTGAACCAGCCTTTCGGCCCGATCGATTTCCAGAAGTCGATGACTTCGTGCGCTTGCCTGATGCCTGCCATGGTTCACTCTTTCGCCTTTGCGTCTGGACGCGAACTTGACATCGAACGGCTTGCAATAAAAGTGCACACAGCTTCAATCGGGTGGTGGCGACGGGCGGAAGGTGAAAAGATGGACGATCAGGTGCTCGATCTGAGGGGGCTGAAATGCCCGCTGCCGGTACTGAAAACGCGCAGGGCGATGCGCGGCCTTGCTCGCGGCGCGCGTTTATGGGTGGAAACGACCGACCCGGTCTCGGCGATCGATCTGCCGAATTACTGCCGCGAGGACGGTCATGAGCTGGTGGAAATCGTGGCTGACGAGGGCTGTCATCGTTTCCTAATCGAGCACGGCTGACTATTTTCAGCTTCGGCGGAACGGTCCGCCGGCACCGGGAACGGCGAGCGGATTGTCGGTCAACGCCTGGCGGTCCGGCGTGTCGGTCTGCGGAATTCCGGCAAAGCCGGCAAACAGTCTCCGGATGAAATCGGGTTCCATGTCGCGCAGGATGGCGACAAGGCGTGTCGAGTGGTCGTCATCCGGCCAGGCCTGAAGCGGTTCGGGTTCGTGGAAGACGCCCTGAACGGCGTGGACAGCATAAGGCGTGACGGCTGCGCCTTGTTGAACCGCTGCCAGGCCCTTGAGACGCAGTACACGCTTGCTGTGAGCCGAGGCGATCAGTTCCAGAAAGGCTTCAATGGCCGGCAAAGGTATCGGCCGGTCGTGGCGCAAAACTGTTGCGACGATGTTGTCGCCATGACGGTTGACGTCACGATGATGGTGGTGATGGTGCGTTTTCTCCACCTCAACCTTGCTGTCGGCAACGGAAACTAGTTTGCCGGCGAATAGTTGCAAGAGTTTGCCAGTGTCCTGGCGAAGGTGGACGGGAGCATAGGGGTTCAGTTCGCGCAGCCGTTCTGTTAGCCGGTTAATGGCTTCGTCGCGAATTTCCTCGGACAGGGTATCAGCCTTGGTGAAAACGATCGCGTCGGCGAGCGCCACCTGCGCTCGCGCCTCTGCCTGTCCCTGCAAGGTGGCGGGCGCATTGACGGCGTCGACCAGGGTGATCAGGCCGGCAAGGTCGAAATGCCCGCCGACTTCGCGGTCGGCGAGGATCGCCTGCAGCACCGGGACCGGATCGGCCAGACCCGTGGTCTCGATGACAATGCGATCGATGTCGAGGGGAACGAGGTCCAGAAGCGTCGTGGCCAGTTCGCCGCGAATGGTGCAGCACAGGCAGCCGGCCGACATCTCGATGACGTTGTCGCCCTTCTGGCCCAGAAACAGATGGTCGAGGCCGATCTCGCCGAACTCGTTGACGATGACGGCGGTGCGTTCCAGCCCGCCTTCCTGCAGAAGAGTATTGAGCAGGCTGGTCTTGCCGGCGCCGAGAAAGCCCGAAAGGACGAAGACAGGGAGCTTGCCCGCGCGGGTTGTGTTTGCGGTCATCGCTGTGGTCAATCCCGGGGTCTGGGGGTCGGCACCGGAATCGTTTTCGGGACAAAGCTCGGCCCGGTCATCGGTGCGCCATCGACATCGACGACCATATGTTCGGGTCGGGGAGCCGGCACCGGGATCTCGTTTTTCGGCACGAGACGGGCGGTGAGCAATGCATCGCTCGGCGGTGCATCGACGCCGCCCAGCATCACGGCCACCGGTTGGCGGGTGACTTTCCTGGGTTGCAGCAGTGGCGAATTGATCACCGCCGCACCGGCGCCTGGGTCATAGCGGTCATGATAGGCGCGTTGCGAGCAGATGCGCTTGCGCTGGCTGACGGGGGCGACGGGCGGGCCGGTCCGGCGGAACTGGTCGATCGTTGTCGTGCCGTTTTCGCGGAAGCCGTCGAGCAGAAGGCGGGCAGTTTCAACGGCGCGTTCGGTCTGGGAAAAGGCGCCGAGTAGGACGGCGATCAGGCCGCGATTGTTGCGCGTCGCGCTGGCGGTGAAATTGTAGCCGGAAGCGCAGACGAAGCCGGTCTTCATGCCGTCGGCGCCGGGAAAGCGTTCAAGCAGCAGATTGTAGGAATAGTCCACATCCTTGCCAATGCGGATGGCGGGAACCGCGAACATGGCTGCGTATTGCGGAAAATCGATGAAGATGCGTCGCGCCAGCAGTGCGATATCCCGCGCGCTCATGTACTGGTCCGGTGCAAACAGGCCATTTGGATTGGAGAAATGGCTGTCGGTCAGGCCGATACGCGCGGCTTCGGCGTTCATGCGCCCGGCAAAGGCCGGCACCGAGCCGGCGACGGCTTCGGCGATGGCGATGGCGAGATCGTTGGGACTTTTGACGACCAGAATCTGCAGGGCGGTGTCGACGCGCAATTTCGTGCCGACCGGCCATCCCATCTTCGATGGCGGCTGGAGGGTCGCCAATTTCGACATGACGACGGGCGAACCCGGCGCGATTTCACCGTTCTGGATCGCGCGCAAGGTGACGTAGAAGGTCATCAGCTTGGTCAGCGAAGCGGGATACCAGCGGTCGAAGGCGCGGTGTTCGGCAAGCACCGCGCCAGTGTTGCGGTCGATGACGATATAGGGCGTGTCGATCGCCGCAGAGGCCGTGCTACGCAGGGCCGGCAGGATCGCAATGGCCAGCATCAGGACACAGACAAGCCGCACCAGCCGCGGGAGAGATGCGCGCATGAGATTTGCAGCCAAATGGCTGGCTGACGATGCCCTCTCGGCCTTGGTCATTGCATGTCGTCCGGGCGGTCCGTCTACAAGGGAAATGGTATTTCTTTCAGGCCTGCTTGCACGGGCGGTCCGGTAATTGCAAAATTCCCCGATTGCGTCCAGTCATCGTCCGGCGTAATGCCAAACAAACGCTGCGAATGGTTCATCTGGAGAAAACATGCCCGTCATCAATAGAATGGCCGAACTTCACGACGAAATCACGGCGTGGCGGCGCGAAATCCACGCCAATCCCGAACTGATGTACGATGTCGAACAAACGGCAGCGAGCGTGGCGGAAAAGCTGAAAGCCTTCGGCTGCGACGAGGTGGTCGAGGGGATCGGACGGACCGGCGTTGTCGGCATCATTCGAGGTAAAGCGGGCAGCGATCATGCCATCGGGCTGCGCGCCGACATGGACGCGCTGCCGATCGAGGAGGAAAGCGGCAAGCCCTGGACCTCGAAGAATCCGGGCAAGATGCATGCCTGCGGCCATGACGGCCACACGGCGATGCTGCTCGGCGCGGCGCGCTATCTCGCTGAAACCCGCAATTTTTCGGGCAAGGTTGCGGTGATCTTCCAGCCGGCAGAGGAAGGCGGGGCGGGCGGCAAGGCGATGGTTGATGATGGAATGATGAACCGTTTCGGCATCGAGGAAGTCTACGGCATGCACAACGTGCCCGGCCTTCCGGTCGGCCATTTCGCGATCCGGCCCGGGCCGATCATGGCCTCGACCGACGAGTTCTTCGTCACGGTGAGGGGCAAGGGTACGCATGCGGCGATGCCGAATCTGGGCATCGACGTCATCACGATTGCCGCCGAGATCATCGGCGCGCTTCAGAAGATCGTGTCACGCGAGGTCGATCCGGTCGACTCACTGGTCGTCTCGGTGACGCAGGTGAAAGCCGGCTTCGCGCACAATGTGCTGCCCGATACCGCGTTGTTTTCCGGCACGGTGCGCTGCCTGTCGGCGGAAGTGCGCGACATGGCGGAAAGGCGCATCGAGGAGATCGCGCGCGGTATCGCCGGTGCGTATGGCGCGACGATCGAATATGAATACGAACGCAGCTATCCGATCACGGTCAATCATGAGGACCAGACGATCAAGGCGATCGACGCTGCGCGGGCGGTGGCGGGCGACAATGGCATCATCACCGACATTCCACCGGTGCTCGGCGGCGAGGATTTCTCATACATGCTGCTGGAACGGCCGGGCGCCTTCATCTTCGTGGGAAATGGCGATTCGGCGGGTCTTCACAATTCGAAATACGATTTCAACGACGAGGCGATCCCGCACGGCGCATCCTACTGGGTGCAGCTGGTGGAGCGCCAGTTGCCGGCGGCCTAACCAACCGGCAATGCCGTACTTTCCTTGATCGTGTCGAGCACGATGGCGCTCTTGACCGTCTGAACCGCCTCGTGCGGCATCAGTTCGTCATTGATGATTGACGACAATTCCTTGAGGTTCCTGACTGTCAGCTTGATCAGGTAGTCCATCTCGCCGGTCAGCGCATGGGCCTCCTGCACATTGTCGAGCCGGCGCATCAGTTCGGCGAATTTGCGCGCATTGTCGCGGTTGTGCGTGTTGAGCATCACCGAGACATAGACGGTGAGGCCGAAGCCCAGGCTTTCGCGATCAAGCCTGGCCGGGTAGCCGGCAATCACGCCGGTCTCCTCGAGCCTCGAGCGGCGTCGCGAACACTGCGAGGCCGACAGGTTCACCTTTTCGGCGAGTTGCTGATTGGTCAGCCGCGCATCGCGTTGCAGCGCTGCAAGGATGCGCAAATCGAAGGTGTCCAGATCGTCCATTTTGTGCGTGTTTTGCCATAAATATGCAAATTTTGTGCAATATTATTTCAAGTATCGCGCGAAATGCAAACCATTTGCATGACTGGTGCGTTATCTTTCCTCTATTCATTTGAGTGACGGAGGATGACAATGGGTCCTTTCCCGCATGACGCACCGACGGCGGCGATCACGCCGGACAATCCGGCCGGCACCGACGGCTTCGAATTCGTCGAGTTCGCGCATCCTGAGCCACGAGAACTTGAAACCCTGTTCAAACGCATGGGTTATACGCCGGTGGCGCGGCACAGGAGCAAGGCCATCACGGTCTGGCGTCAGGGCGATATCAACTACATCGTCAACGCCGAACCGGGATCGCATGCCATGCGTTTCGTGGCCGAGCACGGGCCCTGCGCGCCGTCGATGGCATGGCGGGTGGTCGACGCCAAACATGCCTTCGAACACGCCGTCGCCAAGGGCGCGACGCCCTATGAGGGCGCCGACAAGACGCTCAATGCGCCGGCGATTGTCGGCATCGGCGGGTCGCTGCTCTATTTCATCGACACATATGGCGCAACCGGTTCCGCCTACGACACCGAGTTCGAGTGGCTGGGCGAACGCGACCCCAGGCCCGAAGGCGTCGGCTTCTATTACCTCGACCACCTCACTCACAACGTCTATCGCGGCAATATGGACAAGTGGTGGGATTTCTACCGCGAACTGTTCAATTTCGAGCAGATTCATTTCTTCGATATCGAGGGCAAGCTGACCGGTCTCGTCTCGCGCGCGATCACTTCGCCCTGCGGAAAGATCCGCATTCCCTTGAACGAATCGACCGACGACAAGAGCCAGATCGAGAGCTATCTGAAGAAATACCGGGGCGAGGGCATCCAGCACATCGCGGTCGGCACCGAGCATATCTACGATGCCGCCGACAGGCTCGCCGACAACGGCCTGAAATTCATGCCCGGTCCGCCCGATGCCTATTACGCGATGAGCCATGACCGCGTGCACGGCCATGACGAGCCGGTCGAGCGCATGAAGAAGCACGGCATCCTGATCGACGGCGAAGGCGTGGTCGGCGGCGGTGAGACCAAAATCCTGCTGCAGATCTTTTCCAAGACCGTGATCGGTCCGATCTTCTTCGAGTTCATCCAGAGAAAGGGCGACAACGGATTCGGCGAGGGCAATTTCCGCGCGCTGTTCGAATCGATCGAGCGCGAACAGATCGAATCAGGCGAACTGCAAGTCGACGCGGCGGAATAGTCAGGTTCAAAAACCGGTCAGCCGACATGTGATGTGTAAAAAAGCACGGCGGTGAATTGGGGGAACGCCTATCTCGGGATCAGGACAAGCACTTCGGCTGTTCCTCCTCCCCGACGGGCCACCCGACCCGTATTTCCTGCAACCCCGGCATCTGGTCGGGGTTCTTTTTTGTTAGCCGGCAGTTATTCGTCCCAGGCCTCGGAAATGCGCCGCTGCAATTCGTCGGGATTGGCAATCACGATGGCGCCCTTGGTTTTCTGGATATGGCCCTGTTTTTCCAACGCGTTCAGTTCGCGTGAGACGACTTCGCGGCGCGTGCCGATGCGATCAGCCAGTTCGCGCTGGATCGGCGGCGGGCTGACCGAGCGCTGGTCGGGATGACCCGGCCGGGGCTTCGACAGGCGCAGAAGCTCCGAATAAAGGCGGTGTTTGGCCTGCAGGAAGGAATGCTCGGCGAGCCGCATGTTGAGGTCGCGCACACGCCGCGCCAGCATGCGCATGACCTTGAGGCTGACATCGGGCGATTCGGACAGAACCTCCAGGAAAGCCTTCTGCGGCATGATGCAGATGCGCGAGCGCGTCAGCGTCGTCACATTGGCCGAACGCGGCCAGCCATCGATCGCGGCGATCTCGCCAAAGAATTCTCCGTCACTCATTTCATTCAGGATGACTTCCTTGCCCACCGCGATGCGATGGATGATGCGTACCTTGCCGTTGATGACGAAGCGCACGTCGGTCGTCTCGTCCTCGACATCGATAACCAGTTCGTGCGGATCGTAGTCCTTCCAGAAGCAGCTTCGCGCGTAACGTTGCGAAACCTCCTCGGGCAGGTCGGCAAAAAGCGGAATGGTCGAAAGTGTCTGCATCACGGATCCGGTCGGGGGTTCATGCGGCGATCCATGGAAAAGCGGATCTGGCCCGATATGCGATTATGTCGCAAAGCGGCGGCCGAGCGCAATGCAGCGTTTCATAAAATGGTACCGAGGTTGGAGGTCCCGGCAAGGCTCGCGCAGACATTGCTTGACGCCAAGGGCAGGCAAACCATGTTTCCCCTTTTCCTCAATGCTTTACTGACCCTTCAGCGGGGCCGGAGTTACCTTCTGTTTACGATTTGAAAAGCGTTTTGCACCAATATGAGACCGATTCCTTGCCGAATCGGAGATCAGTCGGGGCATGGACCTCAAGGAACTGCAGCAGCGTTTCGCTGACACACGAAATCTGCCGGACCCGGTGTATGAGTCGGTCGTCCGGGCGCTGCATGACGACATGCGCGCACTGTTCGTCGGCAAGCTGAGCGTCTTCATCTTCTGTTTCGTCATCTGGTACCGCTCCGGCGATCCACTGCTTTTCACGCTTTCGCTGGTGATCGTTCTGGTGGGCATCCTGCGTCTGTGGGCAACACTGCGCTTCCACCAAAATGTCGGCGACAAGCCGACGCGCGCCGAACTGAGCCGCTGGGAAGTATATTACAATGTCTGGGGCGCGGTCTTTGTGGCCATGCTCGGCCTGTTTTGTTTCACCACGCTGGCGCGCGGCTCCGACGCCATAATCCACCTCTACGCCATCTCGATGATGATGGCCTACATCATCGGCATTTCCGGCCGCAATTTCGCATCCGAGGCGGTGGTGCGCAGCCAGGTCGCCGCGGCGTCGATCCCGATTTCACTCGGCCTGCTGCTGTTCGGCGACATCTATCACGCCATTCTGGGCCTGATGCTCATCCCGTTCTTCGTGGCATTGAACTCGATCTCGGCGCGCCTGCGCCAGATGCTGTTCAGCGCGGTATTGACGGCGATGGACAACAAGACGATCGCCGACCGTTTCAACGTCGCGCTCTCCAACGTTTCGCATGGCATGGCGATGTTCGATTCGGAAGCCAATTTCGCCGTGGTCAATTCGCGTTTCGCGGGCCTGTGCGGCCTTCCCGACGAAACTGAACTGGTCGGAACAAAGCTCGGTGAACTGCCAGACCGGGGCGCGATCGTCGAGACCGACAGTGGGCCATTGATGCTGCGTGAAGTGCTGCAACGGTGCCTCACGGACGGCAAGCACGCACAGTTCAACCATTTGCTGACCGACGGGCGTGTCATCGAGGCCAAATACAATCCGATGGAAAGCGAGGGCGGCGTTCTTGTCCTGGAAGACATCACCGAGCGTGTGAATACCGAAAACGAAATCCGCAAGCTCGCAAGCTTCGATCCGTTGACCCACCTGCCCAATCGGCGCTTCTTCATGTCGGAAGTCAACCGGGTCCTGGGCGGTGTCGATGGGCTCGATCCGTGCACTGTATTCTTTGTCGACCTCGACAATTTCAAGGACATCAACGATACGCTCGGCCACACTGTCGGCGACAAGCTGTTGTGTTCGGTGGCGCTCAGAATGCGCTCCTCCATGCCGGAGAAGGCAATGGCCTGTCGTTTCGGCGGTGACGAATTCGTCGTCGTCGTGCCTGGCAAGCTGTCACGTCCCGACTGTTCGGCATTCGCCGAAAAGCTGATCGAGGAGATTTCCAAGCCGGCGCTGATCGACGGCAACCAGCTCATTGTCGGCGCTTCCATCGGCATCGCGCAATGCCCGGTCAACGGCAATGATTACAGCCAGTTGCTGAAGGTTTCCGACGTCGCGCTGTATGACGCCAAGGCGCGCGGACGCGGCTGCTATTCCTTCTATACCGACGAACTGGGCGACATCATTCGCGACCGCAGGCATCTGGAAAACGAATTGCGCCGGGCGCTCGACCGCAACCAGCTCGAACTGCACTACCAGCCGCTGATCAATCTGGAAGAAAACCGCATTACCACCTTCGAGGCGCTGGTGCGCTGGAACCATCCCGAGCGCGGCATGATCCCGCCCAGCGTGTTCATTCCGGTCGCCGAGGAGATCGGCTTCATTTCGCAGATCGGCAAGTTCGTGCTGGAGACAGCGACGCGCCAATGCATACAGTGGCCAAAGAACATCTCGGTGGCGGTGAACGTTTCCTCGCTGCAGTTCCAGCAGTCGGATGTCTGTTCGGTCATCGGTGCGGCGCTGGCAAAGAGCGGTCTCAGCGCGAGCCGGCTGGAGGTCGAGGTGACCGAGTCGGCCATGCTGGAAAATGTCGAGGAAACAACGGCGACGCTGAAACGGCTCGCGGCGACCGGTGTGCGCATCTCGCTCGACGATTTCGGAACGGGCTTTTCCAGCCTCAGCTATCTGCACACCCTGCCGCTCGACAAGGTGAAGATCGACCGCTCGTTCATCGAGAATGTGCAGACCGACGAGCGCTCACTGGTATTGCTGTCCGGAGTCACCCATCTGGCGCACGAACTCGGCCTGTCGATCACGATCGAGGGCGTGGAGACTGCCGAGCAGATGGAGATCCTTTGCTCGAAAGTGCATGTCAACGAAATGCAGGGCTATCTGTTCGGCCGTGCAATTCCGGCCAACGACGTCGCCGAACTGCTGGCACTCGGCAATTCCACGGAAGTGCTCGCCGGCCGCGTCGCGGCCAACTAATTCATCCTCACAGCTTGTCAAATTGAAATTCCACGGCGCGGTTCGCGAATGCGGCTGCGTTAACTATGATATTTAAAAATTGAGGTTTTTTTTAACGATCGCTTCGCGCCTCCCTTTACATTGGTTAATATGAAGTTAACTTCGATTGCAGGCCACGAGTATGGTGTAGGTCTCGAAAAGGGGTGGGTAATGAGTACTGGGTTGGTAGCGGTAACGCCGCGTCCGTCCGCATTGCGTATGTCGGATTTGCTACAGCAGATTGATTACAGAGAAGCCACAACATCGGCGGAGAAAGACCGCATTTACCAGTTGCGGTATGAAGCCTATCGACGCGGAGATGCGATCGATGCGAATATGACGCGGCGCTTCAGCGACAGCTATGATCTGCTCGAGAATTGCTGGAATTTCGGAATCCATATCGAAGACGAACTGGTCGGCGCGATCCGGTTCCACGTCTTGTCGAAGGAGCACCGCACAGGCCCGGCGCTCGACGTCTTCCCCGATATCGTCAGTCCGTTCATCGAAAGCGGCATGACGATCGTCGATCCGACCCGCCTCGTCGTGTCGGAAAAGGCGTCGCACGAACACCCGGGTTTGCTCTACGTCACGGTGCGGCTTGCCTGCATGGCGGCGGAATATTTCAATGCACGCTATTGTCTGGCGACCGTTCGCGTCGAGCACATGGCCTTCTACAAGCGCATCTTCGGCTTCGAGACGATCACCGAGCCCAGGCCATATCCAACGCTCAAGAAGCCAATCTGCCTGATGACTGGCGATATGGACACGATCCGCGACCGTGTCGCTACACGCTATCCGCTGTTCATGTCGACCTTCACCGAAAGGCGGTTGCTGTTCAACCGGTCGGCGGAAAGCTCCACCTTCGAGGAGCTGCCGGACTTCACGCGGCTTATGCCGCGTCTGGCAAGCTGAAAGGGCGAGACTCCAAGATAATTGCTCCGACCTTCCTTCTGGCCGGTCATCGATTTAACAGATCGATGACCGGTTTTTTTTGTTCAAGATCGGGCGAAGGTCAGCGATCGCAGACCTGCCAGCGCGGGTTGATCCAGGGCTGGAGATTGGATCGCGGCAAGGGCCGGCGGCCGAGGATCAGGTCGGATGCCTTTTCGCCGACCATGATCGACGGGGCGTTGAGATTGCCGTTGGTGATCCTCGGGAAGACGGAAGAGTCGGCGACTCGCAGCCGGTCGACGCCGATAACCTGCAATTCGGGGTCGACGACGGCATGGCGATCGTCGGCCCGACCGATCCGGCAGGTACCGCACGGGTGATAGGCGCTCTCGGCGTGCTGGCGGATGAAGGCGTCGAGCTGGTCGTCGCTCTGAACATCACTACCCGGCGCGATCTCGCGACCGCGATATTCGTCGAAAGCGGGCTGGGCGAAGATCTCGCGGGTCAGCCGCACGCAGTGGCGGAAGTCGCGCCAGTCGTCCTCGTGGCTCATGTAGTTGAACCGGATCAAGGGCGGGGTAGCGGGATCGGAATCGCGCAGGCGGACATGGCCGCGCGATTTGGAACGCATCGGTCCGACATGGGCCTGGTAGCCATGCGCCCTGGCCGGCAGCTTGCCGTCATAGCGGATGGCGACGGGCAGAAAGTGGAACTGGATGTCGGGATAGTCGACACCGGGGGCTGAACGCAGGAAAGCGGCACTTTCGAAATGGTTGGTCGCGCCGTCTCCCGACCTGAACAGCACCCATTCGAGCCCGATCAGCGCCTTGGAAAACAGATTGAGACGCGAATAGAGCGTGATCGGCTGGGTGCATTCCTGCTGGACGTAGAGTTCCAGGTGATCCTGCAGATTGGCGCCGACGCCGGGCCTGTCGGAAATGACTGGAATACCCAACGCGGTGAGATGGTCCGCCGGACCGATGCCGGAAAGCATCAGAAGCTTGGGCGAATTGATCGATGAGGCGGCGAGGACAATTTCTCGTCTTGCGCCGATGCGTTCGATGCGGTCGCCGCGTTTGATCTCGACGCCCACGGCCTTGCCGCCCTCGATGAGAATGCGTGTCGCCAGACCGCGCACCAGGGTCAGGTTGGGGCGCTTTAAGGCAGGCTTGAGATAGGCGTTCGCCGCCGACCAGCGCCGTCCCTGCCAGACGGTCTGTTCCATGGCGCCGAAGCCTTCCTGCTTCAGCCCGTTATAGTCCTCTGTCAGTTCGAATCCGGCCTGGCGTCCCGCCTCGACGAAGGCATGGTAGAGCGGATTATGCCGCCGGCCGCGCGTGACATGCAGCGGACCGTTTTCGCCGCGCACGCCTTCTTCGCCACCATGGGAATGTTCCATGCGCTGGAAATAGGGGGCGACATCGGCCCAGGCCCAGCCGTCGGCACCCATCTCGGCCCAATGGTCGTAGTCGCGGGCGTGGCCGCGCACATAGACCATGCCGTTGATCGATGAGGAGCCGCCGATGACCTTGCCGCGCGGCGTGGCAAGCCTGCGTCCGCCCAGGTGCGGCTCGGGTTCGCTGACATAACCCCAGTCGTAGAGCGCCATGTTCATCGGATAGGAGAGGGCGGCTGGCATCTGGATCAGCGGACCGGCATCCGAACCGCCATATTCGATGACGATCACGCTGTATTTGCCGTCCTCGCTCAGGCGTGAGGCCATGGCGGAACCGGCGGAACCGGAACCGACGATGACGAAATCGGCCTGATGGGACTGGGCAATCGTCCCGCCGGTCATGGCTCGTGGCGTCCTTTTTCGCTGACTGGAACAGAGGTCACTGGACACCTCCGACCGCGTGTTCGCTCAGATGGCGGTCGAGGCAGGCCATGCATATGCGTCTGGCCTCGCCGGCGTCCGGTCCGTCGGCGCGCAGCGCATGACGGACGTAGAGGCCGTCGATCAGCGCCCCCAGCGTGTCGGCTGCCGCAATGACGCTTTCTTCACCGACCAGCGGGCGTAGGGCGTCGACAAGGTTGCTGTGAAGGCGCCTCGCATAGACCTGGAACAGGCGTGCGGCCGGCGGCGAGGAGCACGCGTGCAGGTAGAAGACCAGCCAGGCGGCAATGGTCTTGCGGTCGAACTGGCTGACGGAGAAGGAGGCGTCGATGATCGCCTCGACGCGTTGGCGCGGGCTGTCAGCCTGCCTCAGCCTGGCAGTCACCTCGGAGGAGAATTCGCGCAGCAGATGGCGCATGGTCTGGAGGATGATCTCGTCCTTGTCGCCGAAATAGTGAAAAGCCAGCGCGGGGGACATGCCGGCGCGTCCGGCGATTTCCTTGACGGAAACATCGAGCGAGCCATGCTCTCCGATCGTTGCCAGGGCGGCATCGATCAGGGAGCGGCGGCGGGCTGGTTCGGCGCCTATCCTGGGCATTTATACACCTCGGCAATCGGAGAATTCTTTTTTGATTGACGAGTCAATCAAATCGACGCCAATATAGTCGCGACGGGAAGAATTGCCAATGGAAAAGCGGGCTGAAAAGCCGCTCAGGTGCGTTAAGACATACGGCCATGGCAGGAAACTATTGGCGGCAGGCGCGGCGAAACGACCGCGCCAAAGAGGGTGAGATGGAGAGCAAGCCGGTGTCACACCAGGCGGCATGGCAAAAGGATGTGCGTATCCGCATCCGACCGGGCCGTCCCGATTCCGGCGTCAAGCTCTATGTCACCGACCATAATGCGGCTGGCGCGCATGAATTCATGGCCAATACGCGGTTCTTCCGCTATCCGGCGCTTTTCGACGCGCTGACAAGGCTACTTGCCGGGTTTGAGACCGGGCGGCCATTGCGCGTATGCATCGTGCCCCTGTCGGTGGGGCTCGAAGCCGTCAGCTTCATCATTTCGGGTTTGAGGCAACACCTGTTCGACACACACCGTGTCGGTGTCGAGGGGTTCGACATTTCGGCCAAGGCCACCGAACTGGCGCGATCGGCGATCTATCCGCGCCTGTTCTTTCCCGATGATCTTTCGCCCTATGACGGTTTGCTGCGCGAAATGCCTGACGGTTTCGTCGCGGTCGAGGGCGCAATCACGAAATACATGGATGTGCTGCCGGCGAACGACATCTTCGAGTTTGCGCCGGACAAACCCTACGACTTGGTCGTCTGTCTCAACCTGCTGATGCACGTCGCGGAAGAAGACAAGGCGCGCCTGGTCGGCAGCCTTGCCGCGATGACCGCTTTGAACGGCATTTTGTGCCTCAACAACAACCAGGAATGGCCGGGAGAACTGGTGCCCTATTACGAGGCGCTGACTGCGCCAGGCGGCGGCTTCATTTCGCTTCACGAACAGATTGCGGGTGCGGCCGGTGGTTCGAATGACGGGCCGGATTACGCGGTCACCGATGCCAATGCGATGATCCTGAAGCGGACAGGGCCGTGACAAAGAGATAATAGGCGCGTTTGATTAGTCTGGCGGACATGTTACGCCTTGCGCCAGCGAATGCATGGGAACGATCAAGAAGACAACAAGGGAGACTATCATGATTTCCAAAACGATCATCAGGAGCCTTGCAGCCGGCGTGCTGATGTCGGCAACGCTGGCGCTGCCGGCGAAAGCCATGGATGCCGACAGCTGCTCGCCGGTGCGTTTCTCCGATGTCGGCTGGACCGACATCACCGCGACAACGGCGGTCACGACCTTCATCCTGAAGGCGCTCGGCTATGAAACCGATATCAAGGTGCTGTCGGTTCCGGTTACCTACCAGTCGCTCAAGAACAAGGATATCGACGTCTTCCTGGGCAACTGGATGCCATCCATGGCGGCAGACGTGAAACCATTCATCGATGACGGCTCGGTCGAAACCGTCGCCAAGAACCTGGAAGGGGCAGGCTATGGCCTCGTCGTGCCGACCTATGTGGCCGATGGCGGCGTCAAGAGCCTCAAGGACATCGGCAAGTTCGGCGACAAGTTCGACCACAAGATCTACGGCATCGAGCCGGGCAATGACGGCAACCGCATCGTGCTCGGCATGATCGACGACAAGGCCAATGGCCTCGACGGGTTCGAACTGGTCGAATCCTCCGAAGCGGGCATGCTGACCCAGGCGCAAAAGGCGATCAAGGCAAATGACTGGATCGTCTTCCTTGGCTGGACGCCGCATCCGGTCATGGGCGAGATGGACATCACCTATCTCGACGGCATGGGCGATTCCGGCTTCGGCGCAGCGGAGGTCTATACCAATGTGCGCGCCGGCTATACGGGCGATTGTCCGAATGCCGGCAAGTTCATCTCGAACCTGAAATTCACGCTGTCGATGGAAAACCAGATCATGGACGCGATCCTAAAGGGCGAGGATGCCGAGCCTTCGGCAGTTGCCTGGCTCAAGGCCAATCCGGATGCGGTCGGCCCCTGGCTCGACGGTGTAACGACCAAGGATGGCGGTGATGCCGCAGCCGCCGTCAAGAAGGCGCTGGGCATGTAATCCGGCAAGCGGGCGGGGAAGACCATTTCCCCGCCCTTCTTGTTCCCGGGCGGGCTGATTCATGGACAAGATTCTCGACTGGATAACCGACGAGAAGATTCCGATCGGCAAGTGGGCGAAAATCGGCGTCGACTGGCTGATCGACCATGGCGGCTTCTTTTTCGACTGGCTGTCGGCGGTCCTGCAGGTGATCATCGATGCCTTGTTGTGGTGCCTGCAGGCGCCGCATCCGCTGGTCATCGTCGCGGCGGCGGTCATCCTCGGCTGGTGGCTGAAGCGCAATTTCATGTTTCCGTTCCTCGTCGCCCTGTCGCTGCTGCTGATCATCAATCAGGGCTACTGGAAGGAGACGACGGAGACGCTGTCGCTGGTCATCGCCGCGTCGATCGTGTGCATGGTGTTCGGCGTGCCGATCGGCGTGGCGGCGGCGCACCGGCCGCGCTTTTCCGCCTTCATCCGGCCGATCCTCGATCTGATGCAGACGATCCCAACCTTCGTCTATCTGATCCCTGCGCTGATCCTGTTCGGCCTCGGCATGGTGCCCGGCCTGATCGCGACGGTGATCTTCGCCATACCGGCGCCGATCCGGCTCACCGAACTCGGGGTGAAATCGACGCCGACGCAGCTCACCGAAGCAGGCCTTGCCTTCGGCGCGACGCCAAACCAGCTGTTGTGGAAGGTCGAACTGCCCTGGGCGCTGCCCAACATCATGGCCGGGCTGACGCAGACGATCATGCTGTCGTTGTCGATGGTCGTCATCGCGGCGCTGGTCGGTGCGCCGGGTCTCGGTGTACCGGTCTTGAGGGCGCTCAACACGGTCAATATCGCCAAGGGTTTCGAAGCCGGCGCGATGATCGTGATCGTCGCCATCCTGCTCGACCGTTTCCTGCGAAGCGACCAGACCAGGGAGCGCGGAGAGTGAGCAGGAACGGCAGCGCTTCCGGCCAACCGGTCGTCAAATTCGATTCCGTCGACATCGTCTTCGGCGCCAGTCCGCA
>JAJDOK010000121.1 GCA_022340185.1 Salaquimonas sp.
CATTCGTCGGCGCCTGGTACGCAACACGCAATATGCGCAGGTAAGCAAGGGCGGCTGCCGGAGCCAGTCCGGCGGGGCTTCAAGGAGGACAAAATGGACGCCAAGGGATTGATCGTGTTTCTGGTAATCGGCCTGATCGCCGGCTGGCTCGCCAGCCTGATCGTCGGCGGAGCGGCAGGACTATTGTCTTATCTGATAGCGGGCGTCGTCGGCGCCTTTGTCGGCGGCTTCCTGCTCAACGCCATCGGGCTGAAGATCGGCACCGGCAATGCCATCGTCAACCAGATCATAACATCCGCCATCGGTGCAATCGTAGTTCTGATCCTGGCAAGACTGATCGTCGGCTGAAACGCGAACACGAACGAAGGGAGCAACCTCGATGCATGACGGCTACGGCATATTGGGCCTGCCCGGGGTGGGCTTCTTCGGCCTGCTCATCATCGGCGCGCTGGCCGGCTGGATCGCCGAGCGGGCGCTGAACCGCGATCACGGCTTGCTGACCAACATTCTCGTCGGTATCGCCGGTTCTTTCGTCGGCGGCACGCTGGCGGGCCTGCTCAACATCTCGTTCTACGGCTTTCTCGGCAATCTGGTGGTCGCCACCATCGGCGCTATCCTGATCCTGTGGCTGTTCGGCCGCAGCGAGAAGGGCCCGCGGGCGGGCTGAACCGCAAGGAAAAGAAAGGCTGCGGAACGGCATGGTGACCGTGCTTGATACAGTTGGGCCCGACACGATTGGCCGAAATCCCGGCGACGGGGAGGACGCGGCTGCGCGGCCGCGTCATCCCGAAAAGGCGCATCGGCCGGACACGGAAGTCCAGCGCAAGCCGGCATGGATCCGCGTCAAGGCGGGCGGCAGCAAAGTCTACGAGGAAACGCGCAAAATCGTCCGCGAAAACGCGCTGGTAACGGTGTGCGAGGAAGCGGGTTGCCCCAATATCGGCGAGTGCTGGTCGAAAAAGCATGCGACCATGATGATCATGGGCGACACCTGCACGCGGGCCTGCGCCTTCTGCAATGTACGCACCGGCCTGCCGGCGCCACTCGACACGAAAGAACCCGAAAATGTCGCCAGGGCGGTCGCGAAGCTCGGCCTCAACCATGTCGTTATCACCTCGGTCGACCGCGATGATCTGGAAGACGGCGGGGCGCAGCATTTCGTCGACACCATCGAGGCGATCCGGGCGGCTTCGCCCGGTACCACCATCGAAATCCTGACTCCGGATTTCCTGCGCAAGAACGGGGCGCTGGAAAAGGTTGTCGCGGCGAAACCGGACGTCTTCAATCACAATCTTGAAACCGTGCCGTCGAACTATCTCACCGTCAGGCCGGGCGCGCGCTATTTCCACTCGATCCGGCTGCTGCAGCGGGTCAAGGAAATCGATCCGGCCATGTTCACCAAATCGGGCATCATGGTGGGGCTCGGCGAAGAGCGCAATGAAGTGCTGCAGCTCATGGACGATCTGAGGGTAGCCGATGTCGACTTCCTGACCGTCGGGCAATATCTGCAGCCGAGCCGCAAGCATCATCGCGTAGTGCGCTTCGTGACGCCGGAAGAATTTGAATCCTATGCGACCATCGCAAAGGCAAAAGGCTTCCTGCTCGTCTCGTCGAGCCCGCTGACGCGCTCCTCGCACCATGCCGGCGAGGACTTCGCAAGGCTTCAAACCGCCCGCCAGGCACGACTCGCAGCAGGCTGAACCCTTGCCGCAGATCACACGGATCCATCCTGTTTCCCACAGTGCGCAGAAGATGTTCGACCTCGTCGCCGATGTCGAACAATACCCGCAATTCCTGCCTCTTTGCGAAGCCATCGCCGTGCGCGAGCGACGGCAAAAGGGAGACGTCGAACTGCTCGTGTCCGCGATGACGGTCGGCTACAAGGCAATCCGCGAGACGTTCACGACGCGCGTGTTGCTCAATCGTCCCGCGCTCATCATCGATGTCAGCTATGTCGACGGTCCGTTCAAGCGGCTCGACAATCGCTGGCGCTTCGAGGAAACGGGACCTGAAAGCTGCAACGTCCACTTCCATATCGACTACGAATTCGCCAGCCGCATGCTGGGCATGGTGATGGGCGCCATGTTCGAGAAGGCGTTCAGGCGTTTCACCGCGGCCTTCGAGGAGCGGGCGAGGGTGGTCTACGGCCCGCCCCGTGTGGGAACTGATCAAACAGGCGCTTGACGATGGCGCAAAAGAAAACCCGGCCTTGCAGAGCCGGGTTGTTCTTTTTGAGGGAGGTAGGAGGATCGGGGTGGTTCAAGTCCCGATGAAGCCAAGATAGGTGGCAGTTTCACGGTTCGGTGTGACTTTTGTCACACCTCGTGATTCGTTTCATATTTTCAATTGCTTAAGACCACAATTTGTTCCGACCATTCGCAAGCCACGTCACGTGACGCCGTGGATCGAGCGACAAGAAGGCAAAAGAAAACCCGGCCTTGCAGTGCCGGGTTGTTCTTTTCGGAGGAGGTCGGAGGATGGGGGTGGTTCAGGTCCCATTGCGTCTAATATAGGTAGCGATTTCGCGGTTTGAAGTGATTTTTGTCACACCTCACAATATTTTTGCCATCATGAAATGGCCGCAAAAAAGGCGGGCCGACGGCCCGCCTCGAATTTGATTGCGGCGCTTGCCGGCGGGATCAGCAATAGTACTGGACCCTTCGCCAACCCCAGCCTGTATAGGGATCGAAATATTTTTCGTTGCGCCAGCAAACCCGGGGTGCGGGTGCGTAGACCGGCGCCGGCGCGTAGCCCGGTCCCGGAGGTGAGGCGTAATAAGGGCGCGAAAGCGCGCTGCCAATGATGGTGCCGGCGACGATGCCACCAAAAATTGCACCGGCATTGTTGGCCTGAGCGCTGCCGGGCACCGCAGTAGCCAAAGTCGCGGCAGCCAGACCGGCTACTACCCATTTACGGAATGTCGTCTTCATGCTGGATTTCTCCTAATCGGCCGACGTACAACCCACCCGTTGCAGCGCCAGGACTCAGAAGCCCCTATCATTCGATTACAGCATATTTTAGCTTTGGTGGATACACCATTGTTGGCCGCATTCCCGATTGAATGACGCCAAACCCGCTATTTTTCACAAAGGGTTAAGAGCAGTCGGAGCGCCATGCGGGCGGTTTCGCCGCGCACCGCGTCGCGGCCAAGATCACCAAAGCGGTGCTCTTCCTGTCTTACCAGGGCATCGCTGCGTCGCGCGCCGGCAATATGGACAAGGCCTACCGGTTTTTGCGTACTGCCGCCGCCGGGGCCGGCAATGCCGGTCACAGAAACGGCCAGATCGGCCTGCGAATAACGTACCGCGCCTTCCGCCATAGCGCGGGCGACTTGCGACGACACCGCGCCGTTGCGTTCAATCAGATCCGCGGTAACGCCGATCATTTCGGTTTTTGCCTCGTTCGAATAGGTGACGAAGCCGCGATCGAAGACGTCGGAGGAGCCGGCAATGGATGTGAGCAGGGCGGCGATCAGACCGCCGGTGCACGATTCTGCCGTGGCAAGCTTCATCCCGCGTATCCGGCAGGTATCGAGCACGCTTTCGGCGAGGGCACCGAGATTTTCGTCGACTTTCATGTCACGTCTCCTCGAACCTCTCCATCAACCGCCATTACGCGGCGCGAAAACCGCGGTGGCCGTGGCGATGGCGGCAATGCCTTCACGCCGGCCGATGAAGCCGATCGTTTCGTTTGTCGTCGCCTTGACCGAAACGCGGCCGGTTTCGATTTCCGCGATTTGGGCGATACGGGCGCGCATCGCATCGCGATGCGGACCGATCTTCGGCGCCTCGCAGATGAGCGTCACGTCGAGATGGGTGATCGCACCGCACGCGGCGCGCACCAGGCTGGTAGCATGCGCCAGGAACCGATCGGAAGAAGCGCCTTTCCACTGCGGATCGGAAGGCGGGAAATGGCTGCCAATGTCGCCGTCGGCAATCGTCGCCAGCAGGGCATCGGTCAGCGCGTGCAGGCCGACATCGGCATCGGAATGACCTTTCAGGCCGCGATCATGGGCGATGCGTACGCCGCAAAGCATGACATGGTCGCCCTGGCAGGTCTGATGCACGTCGTAGCCATTGCCGGTGCGCACATCTGGTGCGTTGGGCGGCAAAACGGCAGCAACCATGCCACGCGCGGTTTCGAGATCGGCCCTGGTGGTGATTTTCATGTTTTCGCCTTCGAAAGCGACGATGCGGACAGCCATGCCGGCGCGCTCGGCAACAGCGGCATCGTCGGTCAGGCCGGTCTCGCCGGCTTGCGCAGCGGCGCGATGGGCGGCGAGAAAGGCCTTGTAATCGAAAGCTTGCGGCGTCTGCACCGCAAAAAGGCCGGTGCGTGAAACCGTTTCGCCGACATAGCCGGCGTTTTCACGCTTCAGCGTGTCGGTGACGGGCTTGCCCGGCACGGCACCAGACCGCGCACTGGCAGCTTGCAGCACGGCATCGATCAGGCGTGCATCGACAAAGGGACGGACCGCATCGTGAATCAGCACGGTGTCCGGCTGCTTATCCGATTCTGGTCCGGCCAGCGCTTCCAGACCGGCAAGCACGCTCTGCTGGCGGGTGGCGCCACCGAAAACGGGTTCAATAAGCTTGTCATGCGCTGGAATTGACCGTTCGTACAGTTCCCGGTCGTCCGGGTGGATCACGACCAGGACGCGATCGATCGCCTCATGGTCGAGAAAGGGTTGCACGGCCCAGGCGAGTACGGCGCGGTCACCAAGCAGGCGGTATTGCTTGGGGCCTTCGTGGGGGTCGCCCATACGCTCGCCACGCCCCGCGGCAACTATGAGGGCAATGTTTCGCGCCAATGAAGCACCTTTCCAGCCGGCATCAGTTCCTCTAGTAAACGTATCTCTAGTAGACGCGGGGGACAGGCTATTCAATCCGCCGGGTCACCGTGCCGGAACATGACGGTCCGGCCGGCTGCGCAAAATCCGGTCAACGCGGAGCGTGAGGCTTTTTTCATCGGCCATACAATTTTGCTTTGGTTCTCCAAGGCTCTTGTGCGGTGCAAGAAAACTGATTAGTTTGACGGCAATTGAAAAATTGCCCAAAAAACGCGCAATTGGTATGGCAGAGTTCAACGGCGTTTCCTCCAAAATGGCAGCCTTGCAGGCTCCACTCACAATCGGCGACATACGGCTTGACAATCGTGTTTTCCTGGCGCCGATGTCGGGTGTGACGGACGCGCCGTTCCGGCGGCTGGCCTGGCGCTTTGGCGCGGGGCTGGTGGTCAGCGAAATGGTGGCGAGCGAAGCGCTGGTCACCGGCAATGCCGAAATGGAATTGAAGGCGCTTTCGGCGGGCCTGCCACTTCATGTCGTGCAAATCGCCGGGCGTGAGGCGCACTGGATGGCGCTGGCCGCGCGCATGGCCGCCGACAACGGCGCCGATCTCATCGACATCAATATGGGCTGTCCGGCGAGACGCGTCACCACGGGCTATTCCGGTTCGGCGCTGATGCGCGACCTCGACAATGCGGTGTCTCTGATCGAGGCGGTGGTCGGCGCCGTCGGTGTGTCCGTTTCGCTCAAGATGCGGCTCGGCTGGGACGACACCAGCATCAATGCGCCGGAACTTGCCCGACGCGCCGAAGATGCCGGCATTGTCATGGTCACCGTGCATGGCCGCACACGCTGCCAGTTCTACAAGGGCAAAGCCGACTGGCGCGCGGTCCGCGCCGTGCGGGAGGCGACCAGCCTGCCGCTTGTCGTCAATGGCGATATCGCCGACGAGGCAAGCGCGCTCGAAGCGATGCGCCTTTCGGGCGCCGATGCGGTGATGATCGGCCGTGCAAGCTATGGCGCGCCATGGTTGGCGGGTGAAATTGCCGGGAACGAGGCTCTAGGCGATCTCGCCGGCACGATCCTGGCGCATTACGAGGACATGCTTTCCCATTATGGCGTCGCCGCCGGACTGCGCCAGGCACGCAAGCATCTGGGCTGGTATCTCGACAGTCACGCATGCGCCACGCCTGCCGCGCTGAAACGCGAGATGATGACGGCGACCGAACCGGCCATCGTGTTCGACGCCATAGCCACGGTCTTCAATTCGCCGGAACCGTTGAGGAGGGCTGCCTGATCATGCCTGCACCGGAAGAAGGCGGCATGACCGCGGTCAGGAACGGAAAGGCCGAAGCCCGCCAGGTACTCGATTCGCTGCCGCATCCGGTGCTCATGGTCAATGTCGAGAACCGTGTCGCCTATGCCAATCTCGCCGCCGAATCCTTTTTCCGTTCATCGGCCTCGTTCCTGACGCGCTACGATCTCGACCATTACGTGCCCTTCGGCAGCCCGGTATTGACCCTGGTCGAGCAAGTTCGCGTCGCCGATTCCTCCATCAACGAATACAAGGTCGACATCTCCTCGCCACGCATCGGCAAGGAGAAGGTTGTCGACGTCTATGCCTCGCCCGTCGTCGACCGTCCCGGCGCCGTCGTGCTGATGTTCCAGCCGCGCACCATGGCCGACAAGATCGATCGTCAGCTCACCCATCGCGGCGCGGCGCGCACGGTGATGGGCCTGGCGGCCATGCTGGCACACGAGATCAAGAACCCGCTGTCGGGCATCCGCGGCGCGGCGCAACTTCTCGAGATGTCGGCCAGTGACGATGACCGCGCGCTGACACGACTGATCACGGACGAGGCCGATCGCATCGTGAAAATCGTCGACCGCATGGAAGTGTTCTCCGACGACCGCCCGATCGAACGTGCGCCGGTCAACATCCATTCGGTGCTCGAACACGTCAAACGCCTGTCGAAATCGGGTTTCGCCCGCTCGATCAAGATTTCGGAGGAGTATGATCCGTCATTGCCGCCGGTCTACGGCAATCGCGACCAACTCATCCAGGTATTCCTCAACCTCGCCAAGAACGCGTCGGAAGCGCTGGCCGATACGCCGGACGCCGAAATCGTGTTCTCGACGGCGTTCAGGCCGGGCATCCACCTGTCGGTACAGGGTTCGAGCGAAAAGGTGTCGCTGCCGCTCGAATTCTGCGTGCGTGACAACGGTCCCGGCGTACCCGACGAAATCCGTTCCTACATTTTCGATCCATTCGTCACGACCAAGACCAATGGTTCCGGCCTGGGGCTAGCGCTGGTCGCCAAGATCGTCGGCGACCATGGCGGCGTGATCGAATGCGACAGCGAGCCCAGAAAGACCGTATTCCGCATCCTGCTGCCGGCCTGGCGGGGCCAGGTGGGAGAATTCGAGGGGGAAGATGTCGAGACAGCCGGGGCAACAGCGCCTGAGGAAGAAGCATGAGCAAGGGACTGGTACTCGTCGCCGACGATGACGCAGCCATCCGCACGGTGGTCAATCAGGCATTGTCGCGCGCCGGCTACGAAGTAAGGGTTACTTCCAATGTCGCCACATTGTGGCGCTGGATATCGGCCGGCGACGGCGATCTGGTCATCACCGACGTGATCATGCCGGACGGCGACGCATTCGAATTGCTGCCGCGCATCAAGCGGCTGCGCCCCGATTTGCCGGTCGTGGTGATGAGCGCACAGAATACCTTCATGACGGCGATCAAGGCTTCGGAAAAAGGCGCCTACGAATACCTGCCCAAGCCGTTCGACCTGCAGGAGATGATCGCGATCGCGGGCAGGGCGGTGTCGGAACCGCGGGTGAGTCCGCGCGAACGCGAGGCCAGTGATGGCGGCGACCGCATGCCGCTGGTTGGCCGGTCCCAGGCGATGCAGGAAATCTATCGCGTGCTGGCGCGGCTGATGCAAACGGACCTGACGCTGATGATCACCGGCGAATCGGGCACCGGCAAGGAACTGGTGGCGCGCGCGCTGCATGACTACGGCAAAAGGCGCAACGGACCGTTCGTCGCCATCAACATGGCCGCGATTCCGAAAGATCTGATCGAATCGGAGCTTTTCGGCCACGAGAAGGGGGCATTCACCGGCGCGCAAACCCGTTCGACGGGACGGTTCGAGCAGGCAGAGGGCGGTACGCTGTTCCTCGATGAAATCGGCGACATGCCGATGGATGCCCAGACGCGCCTGCTGCGCGTGCTGCAGCAGGGCGAATACACGACCGTCGGCGGGCGCACGCCGATCCGCACCGATGTCAGGATCGTCGCGGCGACCAACAAGGATTTGCGCATCCTGATCAATCAGGGTTTGTTCCGGGAGGATCTGTTCTACCGCCTCAACGTGGTGCCGCTGCGCCTGCCGCCATTACGCGAGCGCACCGAGGACATTCCCGATCTCGCCAACCATTTCCTGGCGCTCGCCGAAAAGGACGGGCTGGCTTCGAAGCAGATCGAGCCGCGCGCCATCGATATCCTCAAGCACTATCGCTGGCCCGGCAATGTGCGCGAACTCGAAAACCTGATCCGCCGCCTGCTGGCACTCTACCCACAGGAAGTGATCACGGCCGAGATCGTCGAAGCGGAACTTCGCGGCAACGATCCCTTCGCCTCGTCATCGCCGCCCGAGACCGGCGACAAGCCGGCCGACATCGCAAGTGCTGCCGAGTTCTGGCTCGCAGACTATTTCTCCGGCTATGGCACCGAATTGCCGCCGCCGGGCCTGTATCATCGTGTATTGCGCCAGCTTGAAGTGCCGCTGATCACCGCGACACTGGCCGCCACGCGCGGCAATCAGCTCAAAGCCGCAGACCTTCTGGGGCTGAATCGCAACACGCTGCGCAAGAAGATTCGTGAACTTGATATTCAGGTGATCCGCTCAATCCGCTGAAAACATACGTTTTTCATCCTGCTGCTGTGGATATTTCGCGGTTGACGGGCTGTTTCATTCTTGCCACATTCGTGTTGCACTGCTGCAACGGCGCGATGAATCGCCAGATGGTCTGATCGCGTTGAAATCACGCCATCGCGTCGCAATACACCAACCAGGCAGATTGAAATGGCCGCCAGCCTTGCCGCCCCGGACACGGATGACAGCAAAGGCACGACGACGGACGTAAGCGGGCGGACGCCGCTTCTCGAAGCGCCGGCCAGCGTACAGCGCGGCGAGCGCGACGGCATTTCGCGCATGCTGGGCTTTGCCGCCACACTGGCGCTGCTCATCACCGGCACGGCGACGTTTCTCATCCTCATCGGGCTCGCCCCCATTGCACCCACGGATTCGGTCGTCGGCACGGCGCTCGCGATCAATTCGATCCTGGTGGCGATCGTCGTCATCCTGATCGGGCGCGAGGTCTGGATCATCCTGCAGGCGCGGCGCAAGGGCCGTGCGGCGGCGCGGCTACATGTGCGCATTGTCGGTTTGTTCGCGCTGGTCGCGGCGATCCCGGCCATTCTCGTCGCCATCGTCGCCTCGATCACGCTCGATGTCGGCCTCGACCGATGGTTCGAGATCAGGACCAAGCAGATTGTGGCTTCCTCGGTGAACGTGGCCCGAGCCTACATGGACGAGAGCCGGCGGACGCTCACCGGCAATACGATCTCGATGGCGGCCGATCTCGACCGTTCGCGCCAGATCTACAGTCTCGACCGGCAGGGCTTCAAGAACCTGATGACGCTGCATGCCAAGGGCAGGGGCTTCCTGGAGGCCGAACTCCTGCACCGCAACGGTTCACTCATCCTGAGCGCGGACATCAAGACGGATGTCAAACTGCCCAAGGCGATCGACGAGTATTTCCAGGCCGCCGACACGGGCGATCCCGTCGCCATACCGCCGGGCAACACCAATTTCATCGGCGCGATGTTCAAATTGCGCGAGATACCCGACGCCTATCTCTACACGATCATGTCGCTCAGGCCCGAAGTGGTGCAGGCGCTCAGACAAATGGAAGCCAACACGGCCGAATATGCCGGGATGGAGCGCAATCGTTTCCGGGTGCAGCTTGCCTTCGCCGTGCTTTATATCGGCGTGTGCCTGATCGTGCTGCTGGCGGCGATCTGGATGGGCATCTCGGTCGCCGACCGCTTCGTGGCGCCGATCCGGCGGCTGATCACGGCGGCCGACGCCGTCAGTTCCGGCGATCTCGACGTGCATGTCGGCACCAAGCACACCGAAGGGGATCTGAAAAACCTTTCCGACACCTTCAACGTGATGATCAGCGAACTGAAGCATCAACGCGACGAAATCCTGACCGCCAATGCCGATATTGCCCAGCGCGCCCGTTTCACCGAAGCGGTGCTGTCGGGCGTCAGCGCCGCCGTGCTCGGCGTCGATGGCGAGGGCAAGGTCACCATCGCCAACCGCGCCGCGCTGCCGCTGTTCGATGACGAGGGGCCGGAGGGCGCCAGCCTGCAATCGCTCGCGCCGGAACTGGCGGCAGTGTTCAAGCGCGCACGCGCCGCGGACCGGCCGGAATATCGCGAACAGATCACGACCTGGCGGGCTGGCAGGGAGAGCACGCTCAACGTCCAGGTCACGGTCGAGCAGGAAGACACGCAGGCACAGGGCGACATTGTTGAAGCCGCGGACGGGCAAGGCGACGAGATCGCCATGGAAGCCCGTGAAGCACCCGGACACTCCTTCGTCATCACCATAGACGACATCACCGACCTCGTCGCCGCCCAGCGCAATACGGCCTGGTCGGACGTTGCGCGCCGCATCGCACACGAGATCAAGAACCCGCTGACGCCGATCCAGCTTTCGGCCGAACGCATCCGCCGGCGCTATGGCAAATACATTACCGAGGACAGGGAAGTCTTCGACCAGTGCACCGACACGATCGTCCGCCAGGTCGGCGATATCGGGCGCATGGTCGACGAATTCTCCTCCTTTGCCCGCATGCCCAAACCGGTCATTGAGCCGCGCAATCTCACCGATACCTTGTCGGAAGCGGTGTTCCTGCAGAAAGTCGGCTTGCCCCAGATCGAGTTCGTCACCGATTTCGGCAAGGAGCCGCTAAACGCCTTTTTTGATGCGCGGCTGATGTCACAAGCCTTTATCAATGTTATCAAGAATGCCGCAGAAGCCATTGATTCACCAGAGAATACCAAGAAGGAAAAAGGCCGTATCGATATCCGTGCCCGCAGGAAGGGTGCACGCTGCGTGATCGAGGTGATCGACAATGGCAAGGGCCTGCCCAAGGAGAACCGCCAGCGCCTGCTCGAACCCTATATGACGACGCGCGAGAAGGGCACGGGCCTCGGCCTCGCCATCGTGCGCAAGATCATGGAGGACCATGGCGGCAGCATCGAATTGCTGGATGCGCCTTCCGCGGCCCAGAAGGGTCAAAGAGGAGGCGGGCAAGGGGCGATGGTTCGCCTGATCCTGCCGGCGGGGGAACGCAGTACGAAGCAGCCGGAGGCGAAGGGCAGGGACAAATTGAATTCCGGTGAAACATCCGGCGATACAGGGGCGAAGAAGCAAGAAGATGAGAACAACCCGCCGGTCGAGACGGCGGCAAAAGACGAGCCGGTTGAGCCGGTCGGGAGTGCATGAGAAAAATGGCTTCGGACATTCTGATTGTCGACGATGAACAGGATATTCGCGAACTTGTCGCCGGTATCCTGGAGGATGAAGGACACGAGACGCGTACCGCAGGTGATGCAGATTCAGCCCTTGCCGCGATTGCGGCGCGCCGGCCATCGCTGGTCTTCCTCGATATCTGGCTGCAGGGTTCACGTCTCGACGGGCTGGAAATCCTGGCCGAGATCAAGGCGCAGCACCCCGAACTGCCGGTGGTCATGATCTCGGGCCACGGCAATATCGAAACGGCGGTTTCCGCCATCAAATCGGGCGCCTACGACTATATCGAGAAGCCGTTCAAGGCCGACCGGCTGGTGCTGATTGCCGAACGCGCGCTGGAAGCCTCCAGCCTGAAGAAGCAGGTTCGCGAACTGCAGGAAAAAAGCGCCGACATGGCCGAGCTGATCGGACAGTCGCAGGCAATGAACGCACTGCGCCAGACGATCGAAAAGGTGGCGCCGACCAACAGCCGGATCATGATCATCGGCGGTTCGGGCTCGGGCAAGGAACTGGTGGCGCGCACCATCCACCGCAATTCCAATCGCTCCGACGGCCCGTTCGTCGTGCTCAACGCGGCGGCGATCACGCCGGAGCGCATGGAAACCGAACTGTTCGGCACGGAAGCTTCAAGCGATTCTGGCAATGGTTCGGGTGGGCGCAAGGTGGGGGCGCTGGAGGAAGCCCATCGCGGCACACTCTATATCGAAGAGGTCGCCGACATGCCGCGCGACACCCAGAACAAGATATTGCGGGTCCTGGTTGACCAGCAGTTCGAGCGCGTCGGCGGCTCGACGCGGGTCAAGGTCGATGTGCGGGTGCTTTCCTCGACCGCGCGCAATCTCGAAGTGGCGATCGGCGAGGGACAGTTCCGCGAAGACCTGTTCCATCGTCTCGCCGTGGTGCCGCTGCGCGTGCCGCCGCTCGCCGAACGGCGCGAGGACATCCCCGATCTGGTCGAAGCCTTCATGGGGCAGATCGCCCGCCAGGCAGGCATTCGCGGCTGCCGGATCGGTGACGACGCCATGGCCGTGCTGCAGGCGCATGAATGGCCGGGGAACATCCGGCAATTGCGCAACAATATCGAGCGGTTGATGATCCTGTCGCAAGCCGAGCCCGGCACGGTCATCAGCGCCGACATGCTGCCTTCGGAAATCGGCGAAATGCTGCCAAGCCCCGGCGGGGAGGGCAGCGAGCACATCATGGCGTTGCCGCTGAAAGATGCCCGCGAAGCCTTCGAACGCGACTATCTTGCCGCACAGGTGGCACGGTTCGGCGGAAACATCTCGCGCACGGCGGAATTCGTTGGTATGGAACGCTCCGCGCTGCACCGGAAGCTGAAAATGCTCGGCCTCTACGAACGCAGGCGCAGAGGCGCGACGGAAGAGGTTTCCTGACCGGGAACCGACAGACGGATTGGATATACGATGCGTGTCGTCATCTGCGGCGCCGGCCAGGTCGGCTACGGTATCGCTGAAAGGCTCGCGGCGGAGAACAATGACGTTTCGGTGATCGATTCCTCGCCGGAACTCGTCCAGAACATCCAGGACCGTCTCGACGTGCGCGGCCATGTCGGCCATGGCTCGCATCCTGATGTGCTGGCGCGCGCCGGCGCCGAACAGGCCGACATGATCATCGCCGTGACATTGTATGACGAGGTCAACATGGTGGCCTGCCAGGTCGCCCATTCGCTGTTCAACGTGCCGACCAAGATCGCGCGCATCCGGGCCCAGAGCTATCGCCAACCGCACTGGCAGAACCTGTTCTCGCGCGATCACATGCCGATCGACGTCATCATCTCGCCGGAAATCGAGGTCGGGGACGTCATTTTGCGCCGTGTCGCGCTGCCGGGCGCCAGCGATGTCGTGCTGTTCGCGCAGGAAAGGATCGCCATGGTGGCGATCAATTGCGACGAGGAATGCCCGGTCATCGACACGCCCCTGTCGCAATTGTCGGAACTTTTTCCCGATCTGAAAGCCACGGTTGTCGGCGTATGGCGCAATGGCGAAATGTTCGCGCCGAAGAGTTCTGACCAGATCCGGCTTGGCGATCTGGCCTACGTGATCGCCGACAAGGGTCAGATCCGGCGCACGCTTTCGATCTTCGGCAAGGAGCGTCCGGAGGCTTCGCGCATCGTCATCGCCGGCGGCGGCAACATCGGTCTGTATCTGGCGCGGCGTATCGAGGAAAGCATGAGCGGCTCGCGGGTCAAGGTGATCGAGGCATCGCGCGAAAAGGCGATCAAGATGGCCGATCAGCTCAAGCGCACCGTGGTGCTGCACGGCAGCGCGCTGGATGAGCAAATGCTGGAGGAAGCCGGCATCACCAATGCCGACATGATGGTGTCGATCACCAATGACGACCAGGTCAATATCCTGTCGCTGGTGCTGGCCAAGAAACTGGGCTGCAAGAACACTTTGGCGCTGCTGAACAATGTCGGCTACCACGGTTTCACCCGCTCGCTCGGCATCGACGACTATGTCAATCCGCGCGCGGTGACGATTTCGCGCATTCTCCAGCATGTCAGGCGGGGGCGCATCCGCGGCGTCTATTCGCTGCAGAACGGGGCGGCGGAGATCATCGAAGCCGATGCGCTCGACACCTCGCCGCTGGTCGGCAAGCCGCTGCGCGAACTGGATCTTCCCTCCGGCATCCGCATCGGTGCGATCTATCACGGCGATGAGGTGATCCAGCCGACCGGCGATTGCGTGATCAGGCCGAAGGATCGCGTCGTCATGCTGGCGCTCAACGAGCGCGTGCGGCAGGTCGAACAGATGTTCCGCGTCAGCCTGGAGTTCTTCTAGAAGCGGCCATGCCAACCTTTTCCCTTGAAATGGGCCGATGCGGGCACCTATAACTAAACAACTGGCGGCGAAAGGCTTCGCTTGGGTTGTGGGGAAGTCGGCAGAAATTGCTTTATCCCGATAATTAGGGGCATGCTGTCGGTTCAAACGGGGAGGGGTATCCCCGAATAAGGCGGAGAACCGAATCAATATGGCTGAAAGGTCACAGAATCTGCAGGACACGTTCTTGAACCATGTCCGCAAGCAGAAAATTCCGCTCACGATTTTTCTGGTCAATGGTGTGAAGCTGAACGGGGTGGTCACCTGGTTCGACAATTTCTGCGTACTGCTCAAGCGTGACGGCATCGGTCAGCTTGTCTACAAGCACGCGATCTCGACCATCATGCCCTCGCAGCCGGTCAATCTGGGCGAGTCGGGGGGCGAAGAGGGCTCCGATTGAGCGAGTACGAACGGGGTTCGAAATCCCGCTTTCAATGGCAGGCGGAAGAAAACGCCCGGCCCGAGCGTGCGCTCATTGTCGTGCCGGAGTTCAAGGCCAGAATCGGGGCCGGAGTCAGGGGCAGGGCAGAGCATGACAATTCGCCGGACATATCGACTCCCCGGAATTCGAGGACTTCCACCGCACGGCTCGCCGAAGCGGAAGGGCTGGCGCGCGCCATTTCGCTGGAGATCGCCGGATCGGGCGTCGTAACGCTCAAGACGATCCAGCCTGGCACGCTGTTCGGCAAGGGCAAGATCGACGAGATCGCCGGCATGGTGAAGGCTGAAGAAGTCGGTCTTGTCGTCGTCGATCACGCGCTTACGCCGGTTCAGCAGCACAATCTGGAGAAGGCGTGGAACGCCAAGGTTCTGGATCGCACCGGGCTGATCCTGGAAATATTCGGCGAGCGGGCACGCACGAAAGAAGGCCGGCTGCAGGTCGAACTCGCCCATCTCAACTACCTGAAGGGCCGTCTTGTGCGCCAATGGACCCATCTGGAGCGCCAGCGCGGCGGCCTGGGCAAGACGGGTGGCCCCGGCGAAACCCAGATCGAGGCGGACCGGCGGCTGCTGCAGGAACGCATCCTGCGGCTCGAAAAGGAACTTGAAAAGGTACGCCGCACGCGCAGCCTGCACCGCGCCAAGCGCAAGAAGGTGCCGACCCCGGTCGTCGCCCTTGTCGGTTACACCAATGCCGGCAAGTCGACCTTGTTCAACCGGCTGACCGGGGCCGACGTCATGGCGAAGGATTTGCTGTTCGCCACGCTCGACCCGACGCTACGCCGGCTGACGCTGCCGCAGGGCAGGGAGGTGATCCTTTCCGACACGGTTGGTTTCGTCTCCAATCTGCCGACCATGCTGGTCGCCGCCTTCCGCGCGACGCTGGAAGAGGTGATCGAGGCCGATCTGATCCTGCATGTGCGCGACATCGCAGACTCAGAAAGCGCGGCACAGTCGGCCGATGTCTATGAAGTGCTCGACCAGATCGGTATCGAGGCCGGTGGCCATGCCCGCGTTATCGAGGTGTGGAACAAGATCGACCTGCTGGCGCCTGAGGCGCTACAGGCGCTGCGCTCACGCGAGGCGACCGGCGAGGCGCCGGTTCTCGTCTCGGCGGCGACCGGCGAGGGAACGGACAAGCTACTGGCGCGCATCGAGCAGATGATCGGCAGCGACGACAACGTCTTCGACATCCATCTCGGCATCGCCGAACTAGGCGAACTGCCGTGGATCTACGAGCACGGCCATGTCGTCGAACGCCATGACGGCGAAGACGGCTCGGTCGACATGCGGGTGCGCGTCACGCCAGGCGAACGTGATGCTTTCAGACGACTGGCTCGTGAAAACACCGACTCTTAGCCGACGCGACTAATCGGCTCTTATTCCCTTCGCCTCGACCCAGAGTTCTTCCATCGTGTCGAGATCGGCCGATTCCATCGTGTGGCCGGTCCTGTCGATGTTCTGCTCGATATAGGCGAAGCGGGTGCGGAATTTCTCGTTGGCGGTCCTGAGCGCGCCATCGGGATCGACCTTCATGTGGCGCGCCAGATTGGCGACGGCGAACAGCAGATCGCCGATCTCCTCGTGCAGGCGTTCGGGTTCGGCCGTTTCCAG
>JAJDOK010000129.1 GCA_022340185.1 Salaquimonas sp.
CTACGTTGGTTCGAATCCAACCCCCTCCACCAGCCTTCGCCCGAACATTGCGCATCGATCACCGTCCGTGCGGCGAAATCCGTACAAACGGGGCGTGTTTCAAGTTGCGGGGCGACGATGCGGGTATAGCTCAATGGTAGAGCAGCAGCCTTCCAAGCTGAATATGCGGGTTCGATTCCCGCTACCCGCTCCAGACTTCATGCGAACCAGCTTCACCCGGTCGTGACCATGGCGCACCTGGATGGCGCACCTGGCCTGTATTACCAGCTCCGGTCGGAGCTGCGCCGCTCATCACCTGTGTGCGCATGAAACCGCTTCCGCCCAAACGCGAAATGCGCTAATCGGAAGGCGCAGGCGGGTGTAGCTCAATGGCAGAGCAGAAGCTTCCCAAGCTTACGACGAGGGTTCGATTCCCTTCACCCGCTCCATTGTGTGCGTTTGGCTTTTACGCTGGTTTCACAGTGCTTCGGCGACGAGAACCTCGGACGGCACCGTCGCGCTGACGACGACCTCGCGATGGACGACACGCCATCGGGATTTATCAAGGAAATCCGTAAGCGCGAGTGGACGGCAACCGCCGACCAGCGAAGGTTTGATGCCGTGAACCCAGGTCCACGCGGCGCTCGTTATGCTCGAAAGCCCTCCGGTGCCCCGCGTCAATCCCGCCGAGCATAACCAACCGCCGGTGCGAAGCACCGAATGCGTTGCGGAAAGCGCCTTCGAAATATCTTCGACACTGAGCAAATCGAACACATAGGTGAAGACGACCCTGTCGAAGGACATGCCGAAGGCCGGCAGATCAAAGCCGCCATCGCTCCGGTGGATTTCAGCGCGGTCGGCCCAGGGCTCGAGCCGTTCTTTCGCCAGAGCCACCATGGTCCCGCTGATATCGAGGCCCACATATCGCGCCGAGGCCGGCAAATGATCCGACAACAGGCGCGCGGCGAATTTGCCCGTCCCGCAACCGATTTCGAGAACGGCCTGCGCGTCGCAAAAGGCGCCGTTCTCGATCAGCGCACCAAGCGCAGCGTTTTCGTAGAAACCCTGCGTGTCCTGCTTGGCTCCGAACCAGTCATAGTAGCGCCGCGCGTCTTCGTGGCTGAACGAGACGGATCCTGGCATGGTCCTTCGACACCTCCTGTTGGTCGCCCATTCGTCGGTTAGAGGCACAGATTCCAGCCTGTCGAACAATGGCTAAACATAAACCAGTCATGCCTGAAGAGCGAACCGCATCCGCAATGAGATCGGTGCAGCCGAAGCGCAGTGGCGTGCCGGTCATGCCAAAGAGACAGATTGTGCTTCGTTTACGATGCGATAACCCTATCTCGTTGTTTGCGCTGAAATTATCGAATCGGAAGGACTTGCGCTTTATTTATAACGCCAAATTAAGCAAGCGGCTCCGGGGACAAACAAATCGGACCGCAACAGGGCGACAGGCGCTAAGACCATGAGCAGCAACTCGGCTCTTCGCAAGAAGAGCGATCGGCAATTGGCGGACAAAAACAACCGCGAGGAAGACCGTCGCGATTCCGATTCCGCCAATCCATCCAGCGAAAAGTCAGGCACGTCAAGAATCGAGAGGCGGTCCAAGAACCGGCCCTTCAGCGGTGCGCCGCGCAAGCAGAAGGCTGAAGGTTCGGGGCACGACGTCTCGAAGCTGAAGGCGCTGCTTGACGAACATTTCCATCCAGAAGAAGTGCCCGGCGATGGTTCCGGGGATGGCGTTGCCGAAACGCCCGAAACCGACAATGCTCCTGAGGACGACAAGGTAGCCAAGCCGAAAAAGGCGGGTGCTGCGCAGCGCATGGTCGGGCGGGTCGTCAAGTCGCTCATCGGTGTGGCGGTGCTCATCGTGGTCGGCATCATGCCGGCGCAGCGCTTGCTCCAGGTTTCAAGCGTGGAAGCCGTCGTCAACGCGCCGCTGGTGACGGTGCGCGCACCGATCGCCGGCGTGGTGGGAAGCGTCTCGGATGACTTGCAGGCCGGCCGCCAGGTCGCCGCGCAAGGTCCGCTCATGACGATCACCAATCCGCGCGCCGACGCTTCACGCGTGGTCGCCTATTCCGACCGGCTGGAAAACCTGCAATTTGAACATTCCTCGAAGGCGGCCAAGCTCAAGACGTTCACGGGACTGGAAAGCGAACTCGAAGCGCGCGTGAAAAGCTTCACCGCCAACCGCATCCTGCAACTCAAGGCGCGGCTCGAACAGACCGATGCGCGCATCGAGGGCGCGGTCGCCGCATTCGACAAGGCCAAGGCGAACGAACAGAGATACGCAAACCTCGTGAGCAAGGGGATTGCTTCGACCGCGGACATGGAAACCGCCGAAAGCGAGGCCAGGATGGCCGAGCAGACAGTGCGCCAGTACCGCGCCGAAAAGGATGAACTGAATGTCGAGCTCAATGCCCTGAACAAGGGCACCTTCCTTGGCGACGACTACAACGATCGTCCGCAATCGGCGCAGCGCCTCGAAGAGGTCAAAAGCACAATCGCGTCTCTGAAGGCCGATCTGAAGGCCGGCGACGTACAGATCGACTGGGCGCGCAAGACGCTTGACGAGGAAAAGCGGCGCTATGCCATGGCTTCGAAGGTCGAGGTGGCCGCGCCGGCCGGTGGAGAAATCTGGCAGGTACTGGCCTCGCCGGGCGAGCGCGTCGAGGCGGGTGAGCCGCTGCTCAACATTCTCGATTGCTCGAACCTGCTGGTGACGGCAGTAGTAAGCGAGTCGGTCTACAACAGCCTTACGAAGGGCGCGCCGGCCGCCTTCCGCTTCCGCGAGGGAGGCACCCCGCTGAAAGGCAAGGTTATTCTTCTGAGCGGCATGGCCACGGCGTCATCCGACCTCGCGATCATGCCGGAGGCACTGACGCGCGAATCCTATCGGGTCACCGTTTCGCTCGACAATCCCTATGCGAGTCAGGGCGTGTGCGCCATCGGCCGCACCGGCCGGGTCGTGTTCGGCAGAGATGCCGTCTGATCGCGATCGACCGGGGAAGGGCGACATTTCATGAACCCGATGCTTTCAACGCTCGCAGAAGGAGTGATGCCCGCAGCCATTGCCGGCTCATTGCTGCTGGTCATGCTGCAATGGGTGCCGCGGAACAGCCGCTGGCGCCTGCTGCCGATCATTGTCGTTCTCGCGCTCACCGGCCGCTATCTGGCGTGGCGCGCCTTCGTGACGCTGCCGCCGTTCGGGAACCATGTCGACTTTTTCTTCGGTATTGTGTTCCTCTCCATCGAGGTCGTTGCGGTCAGCGGTTCGGCCTTCTCCTACATCACGCTGTCGCGCAGCCGAAATCGCTCCGCCGATGTCGAGGCCAACAAGGCCTGGCTTGCCTCGCTCGAGCGCCCGCCGCTCGTCGATGTGTTCATCTGCACCTATAACGAGGAGCGTGAGATCCTCGAACGGACCATGCTTGGCACGCTCGGCATGTCCTACCCCAATTTCCGGGTCTGGGTGCTCGATGACGGCCACCGGCAATGGCTCAGCGAACTGGCGCGCTCGCATGGGTGCCACTACCTGACCCGATCGGACAACGCGCATGCCAAGGCCGGCAACATCAACAATGCGCTACGCCATGTCGCGACGCTCGACGAGCCGCCCGATCTCATTTCTATCCTGGATGCCGATTTCGTGCCGATGCGCAATTTCCTCAGCCGCGCGGTGACGCTGTTCAAGGATGACGATGTCGGCATCGTGCAGACGCCGCAGCATTTCATCAATCCCGACCCGATCCAGGCCAATCTGAAGGCCACCGATGTGTGGCCGGACGAGCAGCGCTATTTCTTCGATGTGCTGATGCCGGCCAAGGATGCCTGGGGCACGGCATTTTGCTGCGGCACTTCATCGGTCATCCGCTTCAACGCGCTGAAGAAGGCGGGCGGCATGCCGACGGATTCGGTGACGGAGGACTATCTGACGACCTTGCGCCTGAAGCGTCTCGGCTTCCGCACCGTCTATCTCAACGAAAGGCTCTCGCTTGGCCTCGCGCCGGAAGGCTTGAAGGAATATGTCACGCAGCGCAGCCGCTGGTGCCTCGGCTTTGCCCAGATCGTGCGCGGCCAGGACGGGCCATTCCGTTTCGACAACGGTCTGGAACTGAAGGACCGCATCAGCCTGATCGAAAGCATGCTTTACTGGTCGGGTGCCTACATGTTCCGGGTCGCAGGCATTCTTGTGCCGGTCCTTTACCTGCTGTTCGACATCCACGCGGTCAATGTCAGCGTCACCGACGCAATCGCCTACTTTCTTCCTTATTACCTGTCCACGGTCATCGTGATGAGCTGGCTGTCGGGTCAGCGCATTCTGCCGATCATGACGGATGTCTCGCAATTGCTGTCGGCGCGCGAGATTCTCATGGCCTTTTTCGTTGGCCTGGTCCGGCCGAAGGGACAGAAGTTCAAGGTCACGGCGAAGGGAGGGGACAGAAGCCAGCGCGTTATACAATGGCAGATGATGGCGCGTTTCGGTTTCATCATGGTGCTGACTCTCGCCGGCGTCATCTATGCCTTCGGCGAGAAGGTGTCGTTGCAGGATTCAAGCGTGATTGCGCTTTACTGGTCCTGGTACAATATCCTCGTCCTGACGATTGCGATGCTGTCGTGCATCGAAAGTCCGCGTCTTCGCCGCAGCGAGCGTCTGCGCGGCGTGCTTCCCGTCAAGGTCTGGGCGGATGGCAGGATCGGCGACTTCAAGACCGCCGACGTCTCGCTTGGCGGGCTGCGGCTTTCCGGGAGCGCGCCCGCGCCGGTCGGCACGGAAGTCGAATTCGAAATCGAGCACATGGTTCTGAAAGGCCGGATCGTGCGTGTTTCGTCGAAGGAATTCGCCATCGCGGTCGATACGGGTGAAGATGCCCAGGTGGCGATGATGCAGCTCGTCTATTCAGGCAATCTGGAGAGCGCGGTCAAGCGGGTGAAAAAGCGCAAACTTGTGAAAAAACTCGCCTATCGCGTTTTCGAGTAGGGATTTTACGTTTTTCGGCCCCGTTCACGGCTTGCCGGCGTCGGTGGTGCCGTCAACGCCGCGCAATATACACCCCTGTCGTGCATCCAGTCCGCTCTACCCCTTGGCAAACCGTTCTCAACCCATTATTTGGGCAGCGCATTCGCGCGGACGGACATTTTTGATGGCCGTCCGGACCACGAGGAAGCGCCCCTGTACCAGGCAAATCTGGCAGGGCATCAGGATTAGGGCAGATGGCAAAAGAAAAGTTTGATCGTTCCAAGCCGCATTGCAACATCGGCACGATCGGCCATGTCGACCATGGCAAGACGACGCTGACGGCGGCGATCACGAAGTATTTCGGCGAGTTCAAGGCCTATGACCAGATCGACG
>JAJDOK010000137.1 GCA_022340185.1 Salaquimonas sp.
GTCGCCGAGACTCAGCTGGTAGGCATTTCTACTATTGCGATGCAGCATGTTCAATCCGTTACCTTGCTGGCTGTCGCCTTGCCTGGACGCTTTTCCAGCAATTCGTCGAGCAGGACCCAGAAGAATTCATCCCCGGGATAGCCGCGCAGGCGCCCGATCTCCTGGCCATTGTCCGCGAGCACGAAAGTCGGCGTAAGCCGCTCCGGCTTGATTGCGCCCAGATCTTCCGGCCATGGTGCATGAAGGTCGACACGGCGCAGCGGTGCGACCTTGCCTTCCGTTGTCTTGTCGTAGGCGACGCCGATTTCCTTGTCCCAGCGCGCGCACCACATGCAGCCCGCCTGCTCGATCATGATCAGTTCGAGTGCTTTCGCCGGCTGTGGCAAACCCGCACCGGAGACAAGCAATGCGAGGCCAAAACCCGCGCTCATCCGTTTCATCACGCTCATCCGCCGCCTGGTCCCTTTAGGATGGTTATCCGGAATGCCCTTGTTGAGCTTCATATCATCATATCACAGTTGCAATATATATTGAAAATCGCATATTTAAATCCCTGGCGCATGACTTTGCGGAGAATTTGACGAGGAGCGAACCGGCGCCGGTGGAGGAGACTGCCCTTGCTCGATGTCGGTTTTGGCGGCGCATTCATCGCCGGACTTCTTTCTTTCGTTTCGCCATGCGTGCTGCCGATCGTGCCGCCTTATCTCGCCTATCTCGCCGGCATCAGTTTTGCCGAGCTTGACAGCGATGAGATCGAGTCGGGCACGGCGCGGCGCATCATCCTGTCCTCCATCGCATTCGTCCTCGGTTTCTCGACGGTCTTTATCGCGCTTGGCGCGACGGCGAATGTCATCGGCCAGACCATCGCGCAATATTTCGACACGCTTTCGATCATCGCCGGCATCATCATCATCGTGATGGGTCTGCATTTCCTCGGCGTCTTCCGCATCGGCCTGCTCTATCGCGAGGTGCGCGTCCAGGTGCAGAACCGCGGCGCGGGTCTCGCCAGCGCCTATCTCATGGGACTGGCCTTCGCCTTCGGCTGGACGCCCTGCGTCGGCCCGGTGCTGGCGGCCATCCTGTTCGTCGCGGGCGCCGAGGACACGGCAATGCGCGGCGCCGGCCTGCTCGCCTTCTATTCGCTCGGCATCGGCATTCCCTTCGTACTCGCCGGTGTCTTCGCCGGCCGCTTCATCGGCTGGGCCAACCGCTTCAAGCGTCACATGCACAAGATCGAGATGGCGATGGGCGCTTTTCTCGTCGTCACCGGAATCTTGTTCATCACCGGCCAGATGTCGCGCATCGCGCAGTGGCTACTGGACACTTTCCCTGTATTTCAGACCGTTGGATAGGAGAAGAACCATGCTGCGTTCCTTCATTTTCGCATCCGCGCTGCTGCTGGGCCTAGCGCAGGCCGCGCCCGCCGCTGAAATAGGCGATGACGGCCTCCACAAGGAGGACTGGTTTTCGATCACCTTCAAGGACATCAATGAGGACATTCGCGCCGCAAAAGATGCCGGCAAGCGCCTGGCGCTGATCTTCGAGCAGCGTGGTTGCATCTATTGCAAGGAGGTGCACGAGGTCGTACTCGCCGACCCTGAAGTGCGCGACTACATCAATGAGAACTTCATGGTCGTGCAGTACAATCTGCACGGCTCCGAAGAGGTCGTCGATACCGATGGCGAGGAACTGACCGAGAAGGCGATCGGGCGCAAGTGGCGGCTGCTATTCACCCCGACAATCCTGTTCATGCCTGAAGAACCCGTCGAGGGAAAGGACGCCGCCCAGGCTGCGGTCGCCATCATGCCGGGCGCCTTCAAGAAAGGCACGTTCCTCGAGATGTTCGTCTGGGTCCGCAACAAGGGTTATGAAGGCGAAGAGGGTTTTCAGGACTATTACAATCGCCGCTGGCGTGAGAAGCATGGCGGTGCCGAACCGACGGCGCAGGACTGATGGTCCTGCGCCGGTCGGGCCGCGCTATGGCCCGCACGAAACATTCAAAAAATCATATTTATGCATTGATTTGATGCAATGGGCTCGATAGATTGGCTGTCGGGAGAAGCGTGGCCGCACTTTCGGCCACCGCAAGCGGAGGAGAAAAGACTCCATGAAATGGGCAAGACTTTTTGCAACCATGGTGGCTGCTGCCGCGTTTGCCGGCGCTGCCCAGGACGTTTCGAATGCGGCCGAAGTCGCGCCGGTCGACGTGCAGTTCACCGATGATGGCGTGACGGTGTCGCTGACGGGCATGGCGGGCAATCCGGAGGAAGGCGCCAACGTCTTCAAGAACCGCAAGCTCGGCAATTGCCTGGCCTGCCATGCCAACAAGGCCATGTCTAAGGAGCTGTTTCACGGTAATGTCGGGCCGGAACTGGACGGCGTCGCCGATCGTTACAGCGTGCCGGAATTGCGCGCCATCGTGACCGATTCAAAGAAGGGACTGAATCCGGACACGGTCATGCCCGGCTTCTATTCCTTGAACGTCGGCGTACACGTTGCCGAGCAGTTCCAGGGCAAGACCATTCTGTCGGCCCAGCAGGTCGAGGATGTCGTGGCCTATCTCGCCACGCTCAAGGAATAAGTTTCAACACCAAGGAGCTCGAAAACCCATGAGGCTCACCAGACGACAAGCGCTAGGTCTTTCGGCAGGCGCAATTGCCTTTGCGGCTACCGGATTGCGTGCGGTGCCGGCATCGGCTTCGCCCGAAGATGCGCAAAAACGCATCATGGACTTTACCGGTGGCAAGACACCGGAATCCGGCAAGATCACGCTCAACGCACCCGAGATCGCCGAGAACGGCAATACTGTGCCGGTGTCGTTCGAGGTCGAAAGCGCCATGGGCGGCGACGATCTCGTCGACTCCGTCATGATTGTGGCCGAGGCCAATCCCAGTCCGGCGGTTGCAACCTTCCATTTTACCGAACTGAGCGGCGCCGCGGCTGCGACCACGCGCATGCGTCTCGCCAAGACGCAGAACGTGATCGCCGTTGCGAAGATGAAGGACGGTTCGGTCTACATGGACAAGAAGGAAGTCAAGGTCACCATCGGCGGCTGCGGCGGCTGAGGCAGGATAAGGAATCGCACCAATGGCAGCACCAAAACCGCGTGTGAAGGTTCCCAAGACGGCATCGGCCGGGGATATCATCACGATCAAGACGCTGATCAGCCACACCATGGAATCCGGTCAGCGCAAGGATAAGGATGGCAAGCCCATCCCACGCAAGATCATCAACAAGTTCACTTGCGAGTTCAACGGCCAGAAGGTCTTTGAATGCGACCTCGATCCGGCGATCTCCGCCAATCCGTTCTTCGAGTTCAACGCCAAGGTGAACGAGAGCGGCGCGTTCAAGTTCACCTGGGTCGACGATGACGGCTCGGTCTATTCGAGCGAGAGCAAGATCGAAGTGAAATAGTTGGGCAGAGCGCCGCGCGGGAAAGGGAGACCCGGCGGCGTTCTTGACGGGAGGAAAAGCAGTGAAGAAAACCGTTGTCATTTCAGCACTGGCTGCAGCACTGACCTGCGCCGGTGCGGTGGGCCCGGCGGGTGCCGATCCAGTCGACGAGCAGCTTACCATCGACGGCGAGGCGATGATCACACGCGCCAAGGCGCCGGAAGGCCATCCCTTCGATGAGGTGCTCTCGGGCTGGCTGTTCAGGACGGTCGAGACGCGCGCGCTGGAAACCGACAGCTTCACCAATCCAGGCATGCTGGAAGTGGAAACCGGCGAAGCGCTCTGGAACAAGGTGGAGGGCACCGCCGGCAAGTCCTGTGCATCCTGCCACGGCGACGCCGCCGAGAGCATGAAGGGTGTTGCTGCGCATTATCCCAAATGGGATCCCGAAACCAAGCGTCCGATCAATATCGAGCTGCAGATCAACAAGTGCCGCGAAAAGAATATGGGTGCCGAGCCTTACGCCTTCGACAAGGGCGGCCAGAAACCGCTTACGGCCTACATCAAGCACCAGTCGCTGGGCATGCCGGTTTCACTCGATCTGAGCGAAGGCGATATGCAGAGCTGGTGGGACAAGGGCAAGGAAAGATATTATCTGCGCACCGGCCAGCTCAATCTGTCCTGCGCCTCCTGCCATGAGGTGAGCATGGGCAAGATGATCCGCGCTGACCATCTCAGCCAGGGCCAGATCAACGGATTTCCGACCTATCGGTTGAAACAGGGCCACCTCATCTCGGTGCACAACCGTTTCCGCGGCTGCATCCGCGACACCCGCGCCAGCTATCCCAAGGCGTTTTCCGATGAATTGATGGCGCTCGAGGTCTATGTGACCTGGCGCGGCACCGGCCTGTCGGTCGAAACACCGGCAGTTCGCCAGTAGGCGGATAGTGGCAGAGGCTGTTGGGGAACAGCCTTCGCGGACCTGTCATCTGAGTGTACGGGGAGGGGGATGTTTCGGCGGCGCCGGGACCTCCCCTTTTTTCGGCCCCAGATTTGGGGCGCTAGTTTGGAGACTACGTCTTGATTTCACGACGCGAATTTCTCATGGCCACGGTGGCGCTCTCGGCGATTGCCGGACCGGGCATGGCCGGCAGATGGACCCGTGCCGCCGCCCAGCAGTCGCTCAGCGAGGATGCTCTGCTCGCGTCGGAGGATTTCGGCAATGTGACGCTTGTCCACATCACCGACATTCACGCCCAGTTGAAGCCGCTCTATTTCCGCGAACCTTCGGTCAATATCGGCGTCGGCGAAGCCAAGGGCGTGCCGCCGCATGTCACTGGCGCCGACTTCCTCAAGCTTTACAACATCGAGCCGGGCACACCGCACGCCTATGCGCTGACATCGCAGGATTTTGCCGCCCTTGCCGGGACCTATGGCAGGATGGGCGGCCTCGACCGCATCGCTGCCGTCATCAGGCGCGTGCGCGCCGAGCGCGGTGAAGACAATGTGCTGCTGCTCGACGGCGGCGATACCTGGCAGGGTTCCTACACCGCCCAGCAGACGGCCGGCGCCGACATGGTCGAGGTCATGAACGCGCTCGCACCCGACGCGATGACCGGCCACTGGGAGTTCACCTATGGTGCCGACCGCGTCACCGAACTGGTCGAAAGCCTGCCCTTCGCCTTTCTCGGCGGCAATATCTACGACGCCGAATGGAACGAACCGGCCTTCGACGCCTACAGGATATTCGAACGCGGTGGCACGAAGATCGCTGTTATCGGACAGGCCTTTCCCTATACGCCGATCGCCAATCCGCGCTGGATGTTTCCCAACTGGTCCTTCGGCATCCGCGAGGAGGATGTCGCGACGAATGTCGAGGCAGCGCGCGCCGAAGGTGCCGATATCGTGGTCATGCTCTCGCACAACGGTTTCGATGTCGACCGCAAGCTGGCATCCCGCGTCGACGGCATCGACGTCATTCTGACCGGCCACACCCACGACGCGCTGCCCGAACCGGTCATCGTCAACAACACCCTGGTCATCGCTTCGGGCTCGACCGGCAAGTTCCTCTCGCGCATCGACCTCGATGTGCGTGATGGCGCGCTCAAGGGTTACAAATACCGGCTCATCCCGATCTTTTCCGACGTGATTACGCCAGACGCTGAAATGGCGGCGCTGATCGACAAGGTGCGCGAGCCCTACGAGGACGAACTGAAACGCGAACTTGGGCGCACCGATTCGCTGCTCTTTCGCCGCGGTAATTTCAACGGCACCTTCGACGATCTGTTCTGCCAGGCGCTGCTTGTCGAACGCGAGGCCGACATCGCGCTGTCTCCGGGCTTTCGCTGGGGCAACAGCCTGCTGCCCGGCCAGGCGATCACGGTCGAGGACCTGCACAGTGCCTGCGCCATGACCTATCCGGCCGCCTACCACTCGATGATGAACGGCAAGCTGATCAAGGACATTCTGGAGGACGTGGCCGACAATCTCTTCAACACCGACCCCTATTACCAGCAGGGCGGCGACATGGTCCGTGTCGGCGGCATGGGCTACACGATCGATGTCAACGCAGCCATGGGGTCGCGCATCTCCAGCATGACGCTGATGAAGACGGGCGAGGCGATCGACCCCGGCAAGGACTACGCCGTCGCGGGCTGGGCCTCCGTCAATGAAGGCACCGAAGGCCCGCCGATCTGGGAGGTCGTCGAGAACCATCTGGCGAAGAACCCGATGGTAACGATCGAGGAAAACCGTTCCGTCAAGGTGATCGCGTAGGGCGGGGCCTGAGATCCGGAGGAGAGCATGACCAGGCTCACCCGCAGGCAATTCGGCTCAGTGGCCCTGGTCAGCGCAGTAGCGCTTGGCGTGCCGGTCTATCTGCGCGCCCAGGCGAAACCGCGCGTCGTGGTCGTCGGCGGCGGGGCAGGCGGTGCCACCGCGGCGCATTTTCTCGCCAGGGATTCCGCAGGCGCCATCGACGTCACGCTGATCGACAATTCGGATGTCCACACCACCTGCTTCTTCTCCAATCTCTATCTCGGCGGCTACCGCAGCTTCGATTCGATCACCCATACCTACGGTCGGCTTGAAGCCGAATACGGCATCACCAAACGGACCGGCCGCGCAATTGCCATCGAACGCGACGCCAACACCGTCGTGATGGAAGACGGCAGGAGGCTCGAATACGACCGCCTCATTCTCTCGCCAGGCATAAGTTTCATTTGGGATTCGGTGCCGGGCTATTCGCGCGAGGCTTCGAAAATCGCGCCGCATGCATGGAAGGCCGGCCCGCAGACGCAATTGCTCAAGGCCAAACTTGACGCGTTGGAGGACGGCCAGAACATCGTCATGGTGCCACCGCCAAACCCTTATCGTTGTCCGCCTGCACCCTATGAGCGCGTCTCGATGATGGCTCATGTTCTGCGTTCGAAGGGCTATCGGAACTCAACCATCACCATCCTCGACCCCAAGGAGAAATTCTCCAAGCAGGGCCTGTTCCAGGAAGGCTGGGAAAACCACTATCCGGGCATGATCGAGTGGATCGGCCCGGGCATTCATGGCGGTATCCTGTCGGTCGACGTCGAGGCAGGCGCCGTCGAGACCGATTTCGACACCTTCGAAGGCGCGCTTTTGAACATCATTCCCGCGCAGAGGGCCGGCGGGATCGCACAGGTGGCAGGTCTGACCGACGATAGCGGCTACTGCCCCGTTGACGCGGATTCGATGCGCTCGCGAATGGACAGGAACATCCATGTCATTGGTGATGCCGCGATCGCCGGCGCCATGCCCAAATCCGCTTTCGCGGCCAACAGCCAGGCCAGGGTGGTGGCGAACCATGTGCTCGGTGAGTTGACCGGCTGGAAGATATTTCCGGCGCATTATTCCAACACCTGCTGGAGCCTGATCGACGCCGATGACGCGGTGAAGGTTGGAGCCGAATACGAGCCGCGGGACGGCGCGATCGTCTCCATCCATTCCGTCATCAGCCAGTTGCAAGAAGATGCTTCGCTGCGCAAGGCCAACTATGAGGAAGCGCTCGGCTGGTATGCCGGCATCACCGCCGACATGTTTGGCTGACAGGATCGCGACCTCACTTGACCCGACAGTCGGCAAGGCACACATCGTCGGGACAGGCTTTTGCACGTGGAAACAGGGAGATCATCATGGCGGCCATACCACCCATTTGCGATTTCGGCTGGAAGGCGATCGACGCGACCCTCCCCGGCACCGACGGCAGGATGCATGCGCTGTTTCAATGCGCCGGACCGAACGGCCTCGTCGTCGCCTTCATCTGCAATCACTGCCCCTATGTGAAGGCGGTCATCGACCGCCTGGTACGCGACGCGGGCGATCTCAAAGCCCACGGCATCGGTTTCGTCGCGATCTGCTCCAACGACGCCAGCGAATATCCGGAAGATTCCTTCGACGCGATGAAGGATTTTGCCGCCGCGCATGGCTTCACCTTTCCCTATCTGCACGACGAGGACCAGTCGCTCGCCAGGGCCTATGACGCGGTCTGCACACCGGATTTCTTCGGCTTCAACAAGAAGTTCGAACTGCAATATCGCGGCCGGCTCGACGCCTCGCGTAAGGACTCGGGCGCAGCGGACTTGAAGCGCGATCTCTACGATGCCATGGTCATGGTCGCTGAAACGGGCGAGGGCCCGCGCGAACAGATCGCTTCCATGGGCTGCTCGATCAAGTGGAAGGACGCCGCCTGAAGTGCACTAGTCTTCTTCCTTTGGGAGTGGTTCCACGGTCAGCGCCATGACGAGCGCGCCGGCAACCGTTGCCGCGGCGGCGACGCCAAGTCCGACCATATAGCCCGACAACAGGCTCGCCAGTCCTGACGCGAGAGCGACGCCGGCAAGCTGTGCAATGCGGCTTGCCGCGTTGTTGATGCCCGAGGCGAGGCCTTCGTCGTTGTCGTCGACGCTTGAAAGGACCGTCGCGGTCAGCGGCGTCACCAGAACCGCAAAGGAAAAGCCGAGAAGGCTCATTGGCGCCAGTATTCCGGTCGAGAGTTGCCAGCCCTGCCCGGCGGCCATCCAGCAATAGGCAATGGCCGCGCCGATCGGTCCGGCGACCAGCATCGATCTGGCGCCGATCCTGTCAGCGATGCCGCCGAACAGGCGCGACAGCAGGCCGACACCCAGCGTGAACGGCAGAAAAACGAAACCGGACTGGCTGGCATCCAGACCGCGCCGGTCGATCAGTTCGAACGGCATCAGGAAGAACATGATCGCCAACCCGGAATAGATCAGCAGGGTCGCCAGATTCAATCCGACAAAAGGCCGGTTGCCCGCAAGCCGGGGCGGGGTCATCGGTTCACCCGCCCGCGTTTCCCACCATGCATAGGCCGCGATGCCGGCGATGCCGGCCACTACCGGAACCGTGATCGTGGTCCGGAAGAATTCCGATGCCTGTGCGGCCGCGACGGTATGGCCTGTCTCCGACGAGCCGATCTGTGATAGCCCGTAGGCGAGCGCGCCGAGTGAAGCTGCGAGGATCGCAGCGCCGGCAAGGTCGAAGCCGCGTTTCTGGCGCCGGTCGGGTGGAGCCAGCAAGATCAGCAGTGCGACGGCGGCGACCGCGATGGGCGGATTGATCCAGAACACCGCTTCCCAGCCGAAACGGTCTGTCAGCCAGCCGCCCAATACCGGCCCGCCCGCCGTGGTGAGCGCCGAAGCCGCCGCCCATACGCCGACGGCGGCGTTGCGCTCGGCGCGCGGGTAGATCGCGCCGATCAGCGCCAGGGAAGAGGGCGCGACGATAGCCGCGGCCACGCCCTGCAGAAAGCGAAAGCCGATCAGCCAGCCGGGCGATGGGGCGAGAGCGCAGGCCGCCGAGGCCGCGCCGAAGGCGAGGCAGCCGATCGTCAGCATCCTCACCCGCCCATGCACATCGGCAAGCGCGCCACCGATCAGTGTGAGCGAGGCAAGCGCAAGCACATAGCCGTTGATCACCCATTGCACCGAGGAGAGATCGGCGCCGAAATCCGCGCGCAGCGCCGGCAGCGCCACCGTCAGCGCCGACCCGTCGATGAAGGCCATGGCCGAGGCGAGCACGCACGCCGTGAGCACCAGTGCCCGCTTGCCCCGGCTCATCGCCGCACAGGCATCCTGCGGCGGCTCGGCGTCGATCAGGCCTTCGCTGCACGGTTCTTCATAGGGTTGCGCCATGCTCACTCCCGCGGATTTCCGGACACCCACCTAACACATCGCTCGCCCGATGGCATGCCGGGTCCGTCGCGGCTTCCTGCCAGCTGGGCGACATGGACGTTTTGCTGCCGATATGAGATGATAGGAATTCTTCCCAAGCAAATCTGTCAGTTTTCGCGAGCCATCATCTGCGATGAGCGACACCGATTTAAAGCCGAAGACCAAGGTCAAGCCGAAGGTCGAGAAGCCGCGCCTGCACAAGGTCATTCTGGTCAATGACGACTACACGCCGCGCGAATTCGTCGTCATGGTGCTGAAGGCCGAGTTCCGCATGAGCGAGGATCAGGCGCACAAGGTGATGATCACCGCCCATCGCAGGGGTGTTTGCGTCGTCGCCGTCTTCACCCGCGAGATCGCCGAGGAAAAGGCGACCTCGGCCACCGACCGCGGCCGGAAGATGGGCTTCCCGCTGCTTTTCACCACCGAGCCTGAGGAATAGCCGGACGAATTACCTGATCGGCAGTAGCGGATTTTTTCGATGAATTGGTCGGAGTGGCAGGATTCGAACCTGCGACCCCCTCGTCCCGAACGAGGTGCGCTACCAGACTGCGCCACACTCCGCCTGTTTTCGGCGGACGGCCCACATCCCGCATTTGGCGGGCGATATAGTTGGGCCGGACCGTTTGAAAGTCGCGGCGTTATAGCCGCCGTCCGATGCCTCGGCAAGGCTTTTTCAGCCGCGCGACAACATGCCGGCATCGATCTCTGTTTGCGCCTGCGCCGCTTGCGGCGACAAGGTGGAATGGCTATACAGCCGTCCTCGTCGGCCGGCATTCGTTTCGGCCCGATTGGGGCGTAGCCAAGTGGTAAGGCAGCGGTTTTTGGTACCGCCATGCGCTGGTTCGAATCCAGCCGCCCCAGCCAGTTTTCCGTTATCTCGACACGGTAATCACATGGCCCCAAGCTGGCGGCCACTGCAGGCGGGTCTCACGCTGACACGTGTTTGACGTCACAAGCAGTATTCATCTATCCGGCGGAACATTGGTGGCAGCAGGGGGACTTCCGCGACGATCCGGTCGGGGATACTACTCGCCTGCCGTTTCGAGAATACGTCGGCTAGATCGCCAGATATTCGTTTCTCAGTTCGGCGTTGTCGAGCACCTCGCTGGCGGTCCCGTCGAACACGATCTCCCCCATGTCGAGGATTAGTGCCCGGTTGGCCAGTTCCAGCGCCGCGACGGCGTTCTGTTCGACGATGATGGTGGTGATGCCCAGCGACTTGATCTCGCTGACGATCTTCTCGATTTCCTGCACGATGACCGGCGCCAGCCCCTCATAGGGTTCGTCGAGCAGCAGCAGCTTGATGTCGCGTGCCAGCGCGCGCGCCACGGCGAGCATTTGCTGTTCGCCGCCCGAAAGCGTCACGCCTTCCTGCTTGCGGCGATCGGCGAGGCGCGGGAAATGCGCGTAGATTTGCTCAAGCGACCAGCCGCGTGGCTCCACGATCTGTGCGAGCTTCAGATTTTCCTCCACGGAAAGCCCGGCAATGATGCGACGGTCCTCCTGCACGAGCTGGATGCCGCTACGCGAGGCGTCGAAGTCGCTCATCTTGTGTATCGCTTCGTCCCTCAGCCAGATTTCCCCGCGCCTCAGCACAGGGTTGGCGGCGCGCGCGAGCGTTCGCAGCGTCGAGGTCTTGCCGGCGCCGTTGCGCCCGAGCAGGGCAACGATGTCGCCTTCGTCGATCTCGAAGCTCACGCCCTGGACGATATAGCTTTCGCCGTAATAGGCGTGGATATCGCGCACGCGGAAATAGTGCCTTGCCGAAGATTCCGGCGCTGTGGCTTCTGCCGCCAGGGCATTCATAGATGCGCTCCCCCGAGATAGGCTTCCTGAACCTTCGGATTGCCCTTGACCTCGTCCGGCGTGCCGTCGGCGATGATCTGGCCCTGCGCCAGCACGGTGATGCGGTCGGCCAGCGAAAAGACGACGTGCATGTCGTGCTCGATGATCACCTTGGTCATGCCGCGTTCCTTGATCTTCTTGAGCAGGTCGACCGTGGAATTGGTGTCGTGGCGCGACATGCCGGCGGTCGGTTCGTCAAGCAGGAGCAACCTCGGGCGCTGCACCAGCCCCATGGCGAGTTCGAGCCGCCGCTTGTCGCCGCGCGACAGGCTGGAGGCCACCAGATCCTTTTTCGCGGCAAGTCCGACATCGCCCAGCCAGAGCTCGGCCTCTTCGGCGATATCCTTCCTGTCCTGCAGGGACTTGACGGCATTGAAGCGGAAGGCGCCGTCATGTTTGGCGAATGCCGGGACCAGCACATTCTGCAGAAGGGTGAGGTCGGGAAAGATCTCCGGAGTCTGGAACACCCGGACAACCCCCATCTGGTTGATCTCGTAGGGCTTCTTGCCGGTGATGACCTCACCGTCGAAGACGACCGCGCCGCTGTCGGGTGCCAGCCTGCCGATGCAGACATTGAGCAGCGTCGACTTGCCTGCCCCGTTCGGGCCGATAATGGCGTGGGTCGTGCCTTCCATCACCTGAAGGTCGATATCCGACAGCGCATGCAGTCCGCCGAAGCTCTTGTGCACATCCGCCACATGGAGAACCGCGTTTTCCACTATCCGATCTCCCTACTCGGCCGGATTGAGTTCGGTCTGCGCGCTGCTGTCCACAGACTTCCGGCCGAACGCCTTCCAGATGCGCTGAAAGCCTTCCATGATGCCGCCGGGCAGGAAAACCACGACCAGCACGAAGATCAGACCAAGCGTGAGGTGCCAGCCTTCGCCGACAAAGGGGTTGATGACGGCAACCACGAAATCCTGGACCCCATGCGGCAGCCAGCCGAACCAGTCGTGCAGCACGCTTTCATTGATCTTGGAGAAGATGTTCTCGAAATACTTGATGAAGCCCGCTCCCAGGATCGGGCCCATCAACGTGCCGGCGCCACCCAGGATGGTCATGAGCACGACTTCTCCCGATGCCGTCCATTGCATGCGCTCGGCGCCGGCGAGCGGGTCCATGGCGGCAAGCAGTCCGCCGGCCAGACCGGCATACATGCCGGAAATGACGAAGGCGGTCAGCATGTAGGGTCGGGTGTTGACACCGGAATAGTCAAGACGGGTGCGATTTGTCTTGATCGCCCTCAGCATCAGGCCGAAAGGCGAACGGAAGATGCGCAACGCGATATAGAAGGCGATGATCGCGATTACGGCGGTGAAATAGTAGCCGATGTTGAAGGTGAACTCCCAGCCTGCAAGATGAAGCTTGACACTGTCGATCATGGCAAGGCCGAAGAAATGCGGGCTGTTGGGCGAATTGGGGCCCATGAGATATTGCGGGTCCTTGCCATAGACCTGAAGGCCGGTTTCGCCATTGGTGAGCGGTGTGAACACCGAATAGGCGAGATTGTAGGACATCTGGGCGAAGGCGAGGGTCAGGATCGAGAAATAGATGCCGGAGCGCCTTAGCGAGATATAGCCGATGAGCAGCGCGAAAATGCCCGAGGTGATCACCGCCAGAATGAGGCCGGGTACGACGTTGAAGCCTAGCAGCTTGTACATCCACACAACGGAGTAGGAGCCCACGCCGAGAAAGGCGGCATGGCCGAAGGACAGATAGCCCGTCAATCCGAACAGGATGTTGAAGCCCATCGCGAAGATGCCGTAGATCGCGAAACGCTGCATCAGATCGGGATAGCCGGCATTGAACTGCGCCAGCGAGGAACCTTCGGGAAAAGGCTGCAGCAGGATCGGCGTGGCCAGTGTCAGGAACACGACCAGGAGAAGGAATAGGCTGTCCTGCCTGCTCAATCGGGTCATCGGATCAATCCTCCATCACGCCCTTGCGGCCGAGCAGGCCGCGCGGTCGGGTAAGCAGGATGACGATCGCGACGAGGTAGATGATGATCTGATCGATGCCCGGGATGATCGCCTTGACCTCGTTCATCGAGGCGAAGGACTGCAGGATGCCGAGGACGAAGCCGGCCAGGACCGCGCCGGGCAGTGAGCCCATGCCGCCGACCACCACGACGACGAAGCTCAGCACCAGAAAGTCCATCCCCATGTGGAAACTCGGCGACAGGATGGGCGCATACATGACGCCAGCTACGCCCGCGACCACCGCTGCGATGGCGAACATGATCGTGAAGCGGCGATTGATGTTGATGCCAAGCAGGCTGACCGTGTCGCGGTCGACCATGCCGGCGCGCACCACCATGCCGAAGGTCGTGAATTGCAGGAAGACGAAAACGGCGCCGATGACGAGCACGGCGAACAGGAAATAGACCATGCGCCAATAGGGGTAGATGATCACGTCCGGGCTGAAACCCAGCAATGCGCCGAAATCGAAGGAGCCGGTGAAGGCTTCCGGCGCACCGGTCTGGATCGGATTGGCGCCGAAGAAATACTTGATCACTTCCTGCATCACGATGGCGAGGCCGAAGGTCACCAGAATCTGTTCGGCGTGCGAGCGCTTGTAGAAGTGCTTGATCAGGCCGCGTTCCATGGCGAATCCGATCGCCACCATGACGGGAATGGCCAGAAGGATGGCGAGCGGCACCGACCAGTCGATGATCGCGGCACCGATATCGTGGCCGAACCAGCTCTCCACATAGGGCACCTGCACCTTGAGCGGGTTGCCCAGGAAATCCTTCTGGGTGGGATCGACCTGTTCGAAGGAAAGGCCCATCAGTTTTTGCAGCGTCACCGCGCAAAAGGCGCCGATCATGAACAGCGCGCCATGGGCGAAATTCACAACCCCCAGCGTGCCGAAAATCAGCGTCAGGCCCAGCGCGATGAGCGCGTAGGCCGAGCCCTTGTCGAGGCCGTTGAGGATTTGCAGGATGATGGCGTCCATACCAGCCGCACCAGAGAAATGGTTGCCCGGGGGTTAAGTATACCGGATCTTCAGCGATTCATAGGGATGACCAACCGCGCGCCGGGCGCGCGGTTGGTCGAATCATTTGCCTGTCGGGCGTTTATGCACCCGAATTGCACTTGCCCAGCGAAGCGTCCTTGCCGCCGAACATTTCGTTGTCGGGTTCGTACCAGACGTTGGATACCGGCGTGGTCTCCACGATCTCCAGGATGTCGTACTTGTTGGTGGGGCTCTCTTTGCCCTTCATGACCAGCACGTCCTTGAAGCACTGATGGTCGGCCGAACGGTACATCGTCTTGCCGGTTCCCATGCCGTCGAACATGAAGCCCTTGTTGGATGGAGAATCGATGCCGGCAATGCTGCCCGTATTCTCCTCCAGCGCCGCAACCACGCCGCACGGATCGAAAGTTCCGGCGCGTTCCACGGCGTCCGCATAGAGCAGGGTCTGCACATAGCAGGTCTGCGCGGAGTTCGACGGCGGCGCACCATACTTCTCGCCGAACGACTTGACGAACGCCTTGGTGCCCGGATTGTCGAGCTGCCAGTTCCAGTTCATGGAACCGTACACGCCCTTGATGTTGTCTCCCGCGCCTTCGGCCATCAGCTCGGAATAGAGCGGAACGACGATCTCAAAGTTCTTGCCATTGGCCTGCTTGTCGCGCAAGCCGAACTGAACCGACTGGGTCAGCGAGTTGATCATGTCGCCGCCATAATGGTTCAGGATCAGCACGTCGGCACCCGATTGCAGAACCGGGGTGATATAGGACGAGAAATCGCCCGCGCCGACCGGTGTGCGGACGTCCTTGATCATGTCCCAACCCTTTTCCTCGAGGAAAGTCTTCATCGAGTCGGCCTGCGTCCAGCCCCAGGTGTAGTCGGATGTCAGCATGTAGAATTTGCGGTCCGTGCCATAGGCCTTGGCCAGCACCGGAGCCAGCGCGGCGCCGGACATGTAGGCGTCGAAGAAATGGCGGAAGCCATTGGCCTTGCGGTCCTTGCCGGTGGTGTCGTTGGAATGCGTCAGACCGGCCATGAAGATAATGCCGGCTTCCTGGCACAAGCCCTGCACGGCAACGGCGACGCCCGAGGACGAACCGCCATTGATCATGACCACACCGTCCTTCTCGATCATCGAGCGGGCGGAGGCGCGCGCGGCGTCGGACTTCGTCTGCGTGTCGCCGCTGACGAACTCGACCTTCTTGCCGAGAATGCCGTTGCCCTTGAGCGTCTTCGACGAGAAGGTGTTCATCATGCCGCCGTCGCCTTCGCCATTGAGATGCTCTACGGCGAGTTGCTGGGCGCGCAATTCGTCCATGCCCTCGGCCGCGTAGGGGCCGGTCTGAGGCACGTTGAAGCCGAGCTTGACGGTCGAACCCTTCGGTTCATTGAGATAAGCGCGTGCACTGCTGGTGAAGATGGTCGGCAGCGCCAAACCGGCACCGGCGACCGCCGAGCTTTTGATAAAGCTGCGACGATTGATCTTGTCGAACTTCATGGAGTTCCTCCCAATGGTCTGTCGTCCCGGGATCGGGACCCAAATATTGCGGTGCCATAATTGGACACCTTTGTAACTTTGGCAATAAGCCTTTGGTATATTTAATGATTTTTGTAATTAATTCTTGTTGCCATGCAGCAAATTTGTAAATAATTTACTCACAGCCAGGTGTGAGGAGGAAGCCTTGCGACAGAACCTGACCGGTTACAAGATAAGGTCCTTGCGCCGCGAGGCGGGCCTCACCCAGGCTTCGCTGGCGAAAAAGGCTCAGATTTCAGCGTCCTATCTCAATTTGATCGAGGCCAATCGTCGGCCGGCCGCCGGCGCGCTGCTTGACCGGATCGCGGCTGGGCTAGGCATTGACCGGTCGGTGCTCGACGGCCGCGCCGAAAGCAGAATGGTCGAAGCCCTCGAGGAGATCGCAGCCGACCCGGCGGTGGCTGTTGCGCCGCGTCCTGTCGCTGCCGAACAGCTCGTCAGCGACCATCCCGATTGGGCCAGCTTTGTCCAGCGCCTCTATCGCGGCTATCTCGAACAAAGCGAAACGGTTATGGCGTTGGCCGACCGGCTGAACCGCGATCCGTTCCTGGGCGACAGCGTGCATCGGATGTTGTCGAGCGTGACCGCAATCCATTCGGCGGCCGAAATCTTGCAGGGGACAGAAAGGCTCTCCCCTTCGGACCGGCGGCGATTCCTCGATATCGTTTCGTCCGATTCCGAGACACTGGCCCGCACGGCCAAGTCGCTGGTCGAGTTCATCGAAAGCACCCATGTGCGCATGCGATCGGTCACGCCAACGGAGGCGGTCGATGCATTCCTGTTCGAATCCGACAACCATTTTGCGGAGATCGAGGCGCTGACGGAGAGTTTTCGAAGCCAGGCGCAGGATCGCGAAAGCGTCGAAGATGCAGCAGCGCGAGCCGTGAAACTGGCAGGTGGCAGGATGCTCGATATCGATCCGTTTGCCTTGCCGGAAAGCCGGCGTTTTGCCATTCTGCGTCATTGGGCGCTCGTTTGTGGTCATGAAGTCATCGAAGCCGTTCTGGCTGCCCATGGCACATTGTCACCGGAAGCGCGTGAACTGTGCGCCCAGGCGTTGCACAGCTATGCGGCCGGGGCGCTGGCAATGCCATACGGTCCGTTCCTGGAGGCGGCCGAGACCTGGCGTTACGACATCGATCGACTTGCCCGCCGCTTCGGTGTTTCCTACGAGCAGGCGGCGCATCGCCTGTCGACCCTGCGTCGTCCCGGACAGCCGGGCGTCCGGTTTGCCTTCATGCGCTCCGATGCATCTGGCTTCGTCACCAAGCGTCTTCCGCTGACCAATCTGCCGCTGCCCAGACACGCCACCGCGTGTCCGCTTTGGGCGGTTCATGGTGCCTTCCAGAGTCCCGGTGTCACCGTGCGTAATATCGGCGAACTCCCGTCAGGCGACCGCTTTCTCTTCTTTGCCCGCGCGATTGACAAGGTGCCGGCGGTTGCCGGGCGTCCTCGTCGTCTGCTTTCGGTGATGCTGGCCTGCAATGCCGATGAGGCCGGGCGGGTGATCTATGGCGACGGATTGCAGCACGAACAGGCGGTTGTGCCCGTGGGAACGGTATGCCGGCTTTGCCGGCGACCCGATTGCAGGCACCGCCAGGAAGCCCCCCTGGTGGTGTAGGCGCGGCAGTCTGAAAACCCTGCGCGACGAAGGTTGGACTACGCTTTGCGGTCATCACGGCCTATAGTTGTGGCGGGAGACAGGAGGAGTCCGCCTTGGCCGGGAAGCGAATATTGCTGGTGGAGGACGAGCCGAACATCGTCGAATCGCTACGCTTCATATTGGAGCAGGCCGGTTTCGAGGTCGATGTCATCTCGGACGGCAATGCCGCACTGGCCAGTGTTATCGCGGACAGGCCGGATGCCGTTGTACTCGACATCATGCTGCCTGGCATGAACGGCTTCGACGTGCTGCGGGCGGTCCGCGGCGACACGAAGCTGGCCAGTCTGCCGGTTATCGTCTTGACCGCCAAGGGGCAGCCGAATGACCGCAAGATGGCAGAAACGATCGGCGCGACCGCCTTCATCACCAAACCCTTTTCGAATGCAGAAGTGATCGAATGCGTTCGCAGCCACGCGGGATCATGACATGAACGATTCCGACGACCGCACGCAAAGTATTCGCGATATCGCCACCGCGCTGCCGTTCCTGGCGGTCGTATTGCTGACATCGCCGTTGATCGTCGCCTTCTCCTCACCCGTCAACATATTCGGCGTACCGATGATCGTGGCCTATCTGTTCTCGGTCTGGATCGCCGTCATCGTCATCGCCTTTGTCGTGGCACGCAGGCTCGAGCGGGCGGAACATGCCGAGGCGGAACAGGAAAGCGGGACGGCGCCACAATGAGCCTGCCGGTCAATCTCGTCGTTCTGGTTTGTCTCGTCTATGTGGCGATCCTGTTCGGCGTTGCCTTTGCCGGAGACTGGCGCGCGCGCAAAAACCCCGGCGGCTGGCTGTCTTCGCCGCTGGTCTATACGTTGTCGATCTCGATCTACTGCACCTCCTGGACCTTTTTCGGCGCGGTCGGATCGGCGGCGCGGGGCGGCCTGGAATTCGCGACCATCTATCTTGGCCCCACCATCGTGTTTGTCGGCTGGTGGGTATTCCTGAGAAAGTTGGTGACCGTCGGACGCGTCCACAACACCACCTCGATCGCTGACCTGATCTCCGCGCGTTTCGGCAAGGACCCTACGCTTGGCGCGTTGATCACGGTCATGGCGCTGGTGGCCACGGCCCCCTATATCGCGCTGCAGCTCAAGGCGCTGACTGACAGTTTCGAAGTGATCACGCTGTCGGCGGGAACGGTCTCGACCGCCAATTTCGAAATCAGGCCCAATTACGTTTCCGGCTTCTGGCTGGCAGCCGGGCTGTGTGTCTTCTCGATCATGTTCGGTGTCCGCAACATCGACATCAATGAGCGGCACCATGGTGTCATCGCGGCAATCGCGGTCGAAGCCGTGGTCAAGCTGGCGGCGCTGTTGACCGTCGGCATCTGGGTCGTGTTCGGCCTGGCCGAGATTCCTTCGCAGGTTTTCGATCATGCGCCGGTCAGCCTGACCAATCCGCAGGACGCCTTCGGTCTTCGCTGGGTGACGCTTGTCTTTCTGGCAGGAGCCGCGGTGATTTGCCTGCCTCGCCAGTTCCAGGTGACCGTGGTGGAAAATTCGGGCGAGCGCCATTTGAGAACCGCGTCATGGCTGTTCCCGCTCTATCTGTTCCTGATCAGCCTGTTCGTCATTCCGATAGCGGTGGCCGGGCTCGATCTCCTGCCGGTCGGATCGAATCCGGACCTGTTCGTTCTGACATTGCCGCTGGCGCGCGATCACAACACCGTTGCCATGTTCGCCTTCCTCGGCGGGTTTTCCTCGGCAACCTCGATGGTGATCGTTTCCTCCATCGCCTTGTCGACGATGATTTCCAATCACATCGTCATGCCGCTTGCCCTGCGTTTCTCGCTGGTGCCGGTCGCAAGTCCGCAAACCGTGCGCAGCTTCATCCTCGGGGTGCGCCGCATTTCCATTCTTTTCATCCTCGCCCTCGGTTTTCTCTATTTCCGCCTCAGCGGTTCGTCGGATGCGCTGGCGACGATCGGTCTGATCTCCTTTTGCGGCGTGGCGCAGTTTCTTCCCAGCCTTGTCAGCGGCCTCTACTGGCGCCGCGCCACGCATGGCGGCGCCATTGCTGGCCTGGCGGCGGGCTTCCTGATCTGGGGTTATTCGCTGTTCCTGCCCAGTTTCGAGGGTTCCTTCATCCTGCCGGCCCATATCATCGAACACGGGCCATTCGGCATCGAATGGCTGAAGCCGCAGGCGCTGCTGGGTCTCACCGGTTACGACCCGCTCGTCCACGCCATGTTCTGGAGCATGCTGGCCAATATTTCACTCCTGGTCGGCGTTTCCATGTTCTCCGTACCCACACCGCTCGCACGCTTCCAGGCAACGCTGTTTGTCGATGTTTTTCGCCGCCGGATCGAGGACGAACAACGCGTCATCAGACGTTCGGCCCGCGTGGGGGACCTCAAGCGGGCCGCCGAGCGCATTCTCGGCAACGAGGAAGCGATGCGGCTGTTCCAGTCGGCCAATGTCAGGCCCAACACGCTGACCGCCAGCGATGCGCTGATTTCTCTTGTCGAACAGCGGCTGGCGGCCAATATCGGTGCGGCGTCGGCACGATCCCTCATCTCCAGCGTTGTCACCAGCGAGACCATCAGCGTCGAGGAATTGCGCCAGCTCGCGGGCGAGGCGGAACGCATACGCGCCTATTCGGCCGAACTCGAGCGCAAGACCCGCCAGATCGAACGCGGCGCCCAGGAACTGGCCCGCGCCAATGACCGCTTGCGCGAGATCGACGCCCAGAAGGACGAGTTCCTGAGCCAGGTGAGCCACGAAGTGCGCACGCCGATGACCTCTATCCGCTCGTTCAGCGACATTCTGCTGAAAAACCCGGACCTGGATGGAACCCAGAAGGCGAGGTTCCTGAGGATCATCCAGGATGAGAGCCTGCGCCTGACACGGCTTCTGGACGGCATTCTCGATCTTAACCAGATGGAGAACGGGACCGACGACTGGGTCGCGACCTCATTCGATCCCGAGGCGACCCTCGACCAGGCCGTCGAAAGCTGTGAGGCTTTCGCGCAAGGCTCCGGCGTGAAGATCAAGCGTTCCGGAAATGCGAAAAAGATTGAGGTCCGCGGCAACTCGGACAAGCTCGCTCAGGTGTTCATTAACCTGATCGCCAACTCGATCAAGTTCAACGACAATCCCAATCCCGTCGTCACGATTTCCAGCCTGTCCAGGAACGGTGCCTATGAAGTGCGCGTCGCCGACAACGGCCCCGGCATCCCGGAAAGCGATCGCGAACGCGTCTTCGACAAATTCGCCCGCGGGTCGATCGACCGCACTGTCGGCTCAGGCCTTGGACTCGCGATCAGCCGCCAGATCGTGACCAAGTTCGAGGGCACCATGCTGGTCACCACCAGCAAGGCCGGTGGAGCCGAGTTTATCGTCCGTTTGCCGGTCCATCGAAGAAAGGCCGCCTGAACCCTCGGTTCATTGTCGCACAACGCGAACTTACAACTCGCCCTCGAGATTCTCCGGCGTGTCGATCGGCCGGGGCATCAAACCCGCCATCGACCCAGCGCGCATACCAGTCGTAATATGTGCTTGGGGGAATGCCGAGCATCGCCAGCGTGCGCTTAACGGAAAGATGGGAAGCTTCCACCGTGTAGATGATCTCAAGCTTCTCGGATGCCCCCTCTCGGCGGCGCTTCGCTTGCCAGCCGGGCAATGGAGTATCTCATTCGTCGGCCTCCCCATCCTTAAAGCTGCTTTTTTTGAGTAGCCGGTTCTCCAGCATCAGCTCGGCAACCACCTCCTTCAGGGCTGCTGCCTCGGACCGCAGTTCCTTGACCTCCGGTGCCGTCGCCTGACGAGCCGTGTCGCCCGCCAGTCGGCTTTTGCCGTTCGGCCTAGTCGCTCGAACCGGTGGCACTCCCGGCATCACCCAGGAATTCCTTCGACCAATTGTAGTACAGGCTCTCGGCATTCGTCGGGAAAACGATTCACTGGATCGTTTTCCGATCCGCCTCATCCTTCGCACCGGCAAAGAGCCGCAATGCTCTCCTCGCCTCGAAGGCCGGCGAGCACGATCCTGATCTTCTCTTCGCTCGAATAGTGTTTGCGCGTCTTGCGCCTGATGCCCTTGACCAGCTTGTCAGCGGCATCCTTCGATGTTCCCGGTTTCTGTTTCATCTGCGCTCCTCAAAAGCTTCGATGAACCAGAACCCTCCGTTCCGTAAACCCTCAAATCTGTCCGATAGGTGCTGATTTCAGACATCTCGCTGTCGGCGTCGGGACGCGCAACCTGCAGGCGGCGTTCCGACAGGTTCCGAGACAACACCGCACGGCAGACTTGTATCTATCCGCCTTCAAAAGGCGCATGAGGCAATTTGCAGGGGTGGTGAGGGACAGAGTGTAACGCAGACCGCGCTTGCCTGTGGTTTCACGCATCTCGGACGCTTTTCTCAGCTCTACCGCGCCACCTATGGTGAACTGCCGTCCAAGACGCTGCATCGATCGCGCTGAAAATCGCATCTGAATGCATTCATTGTGCCGGAGTCTTGCAGTCGGTCGCATCCTGGTGCAGGACACCCGTCCACCAGATGACTGAAGCGACCGATGTCCGACCGCGCCGAAATCGTTCACCAGAATTTCCTCGACCGAGTGCGTGCCGGCGATTTTCCCGCACCAGGTAGCGAGACGACCCTTGATGGAGCCGGCCTGACCCGGGAAATGCTCGCCGCCATTTTCCGCGCCCAGGCGATGTCGCGCCAGCTTGACCGCATATCGCGGCAATTGCAGGCCAGGGGAGAGGGCTTCTACACCATCGGTTCATCCGGTCATGAGGGCAATGCGGCGATCGCAGCCGCGCTCAAGCCAACCGACATGGCCTTCCTGCATTATCGCGATGCCGCCTTTCAGATCGCGCGCGCGGGGCAAGTGCCGGGTCAGACGCCGCTCGAGGATATGTTGCTCAGCTTCACGGCTTCCAGCGATGACCCGATTTCCGGCGGCCGTCACAAGGTGCTGGGTTCCAAACCACTGTTCATTCCGCCGCAGACCTCGACCATCGCCTCGCATCTGCCCAAGGCCGTGGGCGCGGCCTATTCGATCGGCCTTGTAAAAAAACTTGGGCTGAAGGACACCGAACTTGCGCCTGACAGCCTTGTCATGTGCTCCTTCGGCGACGCCTCGCTCAACCATTCCACCGCGCAGGGTGCCATCAACACCGCCTGCTGGACGGCTTACCAGAACATGCCGCTGCCGCTGATGCTTGTCTGCGAGGACAATGGCATCGGTATCTCGGTGCCTACACCGAAGGGTTGGGTGGCTGCCACCATGTCGGCGCGGCCCGGTCTGAAATACGTCCATTGCAACGGGCTCGACGTGGTCGAAACCTATGCCGCCGCGCGACGTGCCGCCGAATGGATCAGGCAACGCAAGCGTCCTGTCTTCCTGCACATGACCTGCGTGCGCCTTTACGGCCATGCCGGCGCCGACGTGCAGACGGCCTATATGTCGAAGGTGGCGGTCGAGGCCGCCGAAGCCGACGATCCGCTGCTCCACACTGCGCGGCGTCTCGTCGCCGAGAACGTCATGACGCAGGACCAGGTTATCGCCTTCTACGAGGAGATCGGTGCCGAGGCAGTCCAAACGGCCGAGGAGGCGGTCACGCGCCCGAAGCTCAAAACCGCCGCCGATGTCATGGCAAGCCTGATCCCGCCGAAGCGCGAACGGGCTCCCAGCAATGGCGTGCCGGCGGAAACGCGCCAATCGTGTTTCGGCGACAGCGATACCCGTGCGCTGGCCGAACCGCAGCACATGGCGAAATTGATCAATTTCGCCCTGACCGACCTCATGCTCGAACATGACGAGATTGTCATGGCCGGCGAGGATATCGGCCGAAAGGGTGGCGTCTACGGCGTCACGCAGCGCTTGCAGGCCCGCTTCGGTCGGCACCGTGTCATCGACACGCTGCTCGACGAACAGTCGATCCTCGGTCTTGCCATCGGCATGGCGCACAATGCCATCCTGCCCATTCCGGAAATCCAGTTCCTCGCCTATCTGCACAATGCCGAGGACCAGTTGCGCGGCGAGGCGGCGACGCTGCCCTTCTTTTCCAACGGACAGTTCACCAATCCGATTGTTCTGCGCGTCGCCGGCCTGGGTTACCAGCGCGGCTTCGGTGGCCATTTCCACAATGACAATTCGCTTGCCGTGCTGCGCGACATTCCGGGATTGATCGTCGCCTGTCCCTCGAACGGCCGCGACGCGGCGCTGATGCTGCGCGAGGCCGCACGGCTTGCCCGCGAGGAGCAGCGTGTCGTCGTCTTCATCGAGCCGATTGCGCTCTACATGACGCGCGATCTGCATGAAACGGGCGACGGCGGCTGGACGCATCTCTATCCCGCGCCCGGCTCCGACAAGGTCGGGTTGGGCGAGATCGGTGTTCATGGCGAGGGCAGGGACCTGGCCATCGTCACCTATGGCAATGGTTATCTCTTGTCGCGGCAGGCCGAAAAGCTATTGCGCGAAAAGCACGGCATCGATGCACGCGTCGTTGACATGCGCTGGCTGGCGCCGCTCCCGGCCGAGGCGATTCTCACCGCGACCGCAGATTGCGAAAAAGTCCTGATCGTCGACGAATGCCGCACCACCGGCTCGCAATCGGAAGCCCTGATGGCGCTGTTCGCCGAGCAGGGCAGGGCGGGCTTTGCCCGTCTTGCTGCCGGGGATTCCTTTATTGCCACCGGCCCGGCCTATGACGCGACACTGCCTTCACGCGATGGCATCGTTGCCGCTGCACTTGAGCTTGCACACCGGGCCTGAAGAGGCACAGGCTTCGGCTGCTACGCCAGTTCGGTCTGGGTCTCGGCGCTGCGATAGGGCTTCGTCACGATCGGCAGCAGGCTCGGTCCCTTGATGCGTAGGAAATCTTCAAGTGCCTGCAGGGCCGGCGTCGGCGCCTTGGCGGCTTGCGTGACGGCGAACCATTGCCGTCGGATCGGCGTGTCGACCACATCGAGGATGATTAGCTTGCCCGACTGGCACTCCTGCTCGATCGTGTGGCCGGAGATGAAGGCGATGCCGAGCCCCGCCATCACCGCCTGCTTGATCGTCTCGTTGGAATCCATCTCCGTCGGCGCGAAGGCGAGCCCTTCGGCGACGTCCCCCATAAAGAATTCGAAGGAGGAGCGGGTGCCCGAGCCGCGTTCGCGCACGATGAACTTCTGGTGCGCGAGTTCCTCCTTGGTGATGTCGAGCATGCCGGCAAGTTCATGATCGGGCGCGGCGATGAACACCAGCGGGTGGTCGCCGAACAGCGTGGTGCGCACGGCGAAATCCTTTGGCGGACGGCCCATCAGCGCCACGTCGATCTCGAAATTGCGCAATTTGTCGATAATCTCGGCGCGGTTGGCGGCGACCAGCCGCATCTGAACGCCCGGATAGGGCTTGTTGAAGGCTGCCATGATGCGCGGGGCGAAATATTTGCCCGTCGAAACCACGCCGAGCCGGATCGTGCCGGCCGATACGCCCTTGAGCGCGGCCAACCGCTCTTCCAGATTGCCAAGCTCGCCGGTGATCCGTTTCGCGGTCTCAATCACGATCTCACCGGCCTCGGTCGCCATCACGCCTGATTTGGTGCGCGTGAACAACTCGCAGCCCAATTCCCCCTCCAGTTGCTGCAATTGGATGGTGACGGCGGGCGATGTCAGCCCCAGCGCACGCGCGGCGGCGGTAATCTTGCCATGCTGGCTCAGGGCGAGCACGGTACGGATCTGGCGCATGGTGATATTTTGCATGTTCTAATGTAAAAAAAATTTATCTATGATGTCAAATCATTAAAGTTTACAAACATTAGAAAAGGCTTATTTGTCCCTCATTGGCGAAGCCCGAAGGAGGCTTCCCAGGAGGAGCCGACATGTCGGGACAATCGCTATTCGCCTATCTGAATTCCGGCGCATTCGCGCAACGCGAGAACCACACCGAGATCGCTTCGGTCATTGTCGCGCTCGCCCAGGCCGCTGTCGAGGTCAGGAAGATGACGACGCAGGGCGCGCTGAATGCGGCATTCGCCGCTTCGCGCGACGAGCGCAACGCCGATGGCGATGTCCAGAAGGATCTCGATGTCGTTGCCGACGGCATTTTCCTTCAGGCCATGCAGAGCCAGCCGGTCGCGCTATACGGCTCCGAGGAAAACGCCCAGCCCATCCTGCTTGATCCCGAAAAGTCCCTGGCACTCGCCATCGATCCGCTCGACGGCTCTTCCAATATCGAAACCAACGTCTCGATCGGCACGATTTTCTCCGTCCTGCCGGTTGCCGGCAACCCGAGAGCCGAGCCGGAAGCGACCTTTCTGCAGCCCGGCACGTACCAGTACGCCTCGGGATTCTTCATCTACGGCCCGCAGCTCGCCCTCGTCCTGACCGTCGGTTCGGGCACCAAGATTTTCATCCATTCCGCCCGCTATGGCGATTTCATCGCTGCCTACGACTCGGTCGACATCCCCGCCAAGACCAACGAGTTTGCCATCAACGCTTCCAACTACCGTCACTGGGAAGAGCCAGTCCGTCTTTACATCGACGATTGCCTGTCGGGCGCCGAAGGTCCGCGTGAGCGTGATTTCAACATGCGCTGGATCGCCTCGCTGGTTGCCGATTGCTACCGCATTCTCGTGCGCGGCGGCGTGTTTCTCTATCCCGGCGACATCCGCAAGGGCTATGCCGCCGGCCGCCTGCGGCTGGTCTACGAGGCCAATCCGATCGCCTTCCTGGTCGAACAGGCCGGAGGCGCGGCCACCGACGGCACAAACCGCATCATGGAACTGACGCCTGCCACGCTGCACGCGCGCACACCGTTTGTCTTCGGCGCCAAGCGCGAGGTCGAGCGCATCACCCGCTACCACACCGATCCTTCTATGATCGGTGAGCGTTCGCCGCTCTTCGGCAAACGCGGCCTGTTCCGGGCCTGAAAAAGCAAGGTTGAGGAGCCAATCCATGTCGGCAAAGTATCCGATCATCTCGATCACTGGTTCGTCCGGCGCGGGCACAACCACCGTCGAACAGACCTTCAAGAAGATTTTCGACCGCGAAAAGGTCACCGCCTCCTTCATCGAGGGCGATGCGTTTCACCGCTTTGATCGCCAGGCGATGAAGGACAAGGTCGCCGAGGAAAAGGCGGCCGGCCGCGACTTCACCCATTTCAACGCCGAGGCCAATGAACTGGAAATCCTCGAAGGCATCTTCGAGGAATATGGCCGCAAGGGCACGGGCCGCACCCGCCATTACATCCATGACGAGGAGGAGGGTGAGCGCTATGGCACAAAACCCGGAACCTTCACCGACTGGGAGGAATTCGGCGAGACCGATGTCCTTTTTTATGAGGGCCTGCATGGCTGCGTCGTCACCGACAAGGTCAATCTGGCGCAGCACTGCGACCTGAAGATCGGCGTTGTGCCGGTCATCAATCTGGAGTGGATCCAGAAGATTCATCGCGACAAGGCTGCGCGCGGCTACACCACCGAAGCGGTCACCGACACCATCCTGCGCCGCATGCCGGATTACGTGAACTATATCTGCCCGCAATTCTCGCATACTGACATCAATTTTCAGCGCGTGCCGATCGTCGACACGTCGAATCCGTTCATCGCACGCTGGATACCGACGGCGGCAGAATCGATCCTCGTCATCCGCTTCGCCAATCCGCGTGGCATCGATTTCCCCTATCTGCTGTCCATGCTGCACGACTCCTACATGTCGCGTGCCAATTCGATCGTCGTGCCGGGCGACAAGCTTGATCTCGCCATGCAGCTCATCTTCACCCCGCTCATCCACAAGCTGGTCGAGCGCAAGCGCCGCATGTCTTGAGAACATTTCCAGGAGGAGATCATGAACGTTTCAGCCGCAGTCAGGACTGAAGGCGCCGTCAGTGAAAGGGATATGGCGAATGCCATCCGCGCGCTCTCGATGGACGCCGTCCAGGCCGCCAATTCCGGCCATCCCGGCATGCCGATGGGCATGGCCGATGCGGTGACGGTGCTGTTCAACCGCTTCATGCGCGTCGATCCGTCCATGCCTTCCTGGCCCGACCGCGACCGCTTCGTGTTGTCGGCCGGCCACGGCTCCATGCTGCTCTATTCGCTGCATCACCTGCTCGGCTTTGAAGACATGACGTCTGAACAACTGCGCAATTTCCGCCAGCTCGGTTCGAAGACCGCCGGCCATCCCGAATACGGCCACGCGCTCGGCATCGAGACGACGACCGGTCCGCTCGGCCAGGGCATCACCATGGCCGTCGGCATGGCACTCGCCGAACGCATGTCCGCCGCGCGCTTCGGTTCGAAACTGTGCGACCACTACACCTATGTCGTCGCCGGCGACGGCTGCCTGCAGGAAGGCATTAGCCACGAAGCGATCGACCTTGCCGGCCATCTGAAGCTTTCCCGGCTGATCGTGCTGTGGGACGACAACCACATCTCCATCGATGGCGCCACGTCGCTGTCGACATCGATGGACCAAAAGATGCGCTTCAAGGCCGCCGGCTGGGATGTCCAGGCCGTCGATGGCCATGAAGACGAAGCCGTCGCCGCTGCCATCGCTAGGGCACGCCAGAGCCGCAAGCCGTCGCTGATCGCCTGCCGCACGACAATCGGCAAGGGCGCACCGAATCTTCAGGGATCAAAAAAGACGCATGGCGCGCCATTGGGTGCCGACGAGGTCGCGGCGACACGCGCCCATATCGGCTGGGCCTATGAACCCTTCGTCCTGCCGGCCAATATCCGTGAGGCATGGCAAGCTGTCGCCGAACGCGGCAGGAATGAACGCCTCGCCTGGCAGGAACGCCATGACGCCTCGCCGGTTGCCAAGGCCTTCGATCGCGCGCTTTCAGGCGAATTGCCGAAGGGTCTTGCCGGTAGATTGAACAGGTTTCGCAGGCAGCATCAGGCTGCGGAGACCAAAGTCGCCACCCGTCAGGCTTCGCAGATGGTGCTGGAGGTGATCAACGGCGCCACGCCGCTTACCGTTGGCGGATCGGCCGATCTCACTGGTTCGAACCTGACACAAACATCGCAGATGGCGGCGATCGCGCCGCGCAGGTTCAAGGGCCGCTACATCCATTACGGCATCCGCGAGCACGCCATGGCTGCCGTGATGAACGGCATCTCGCTGCATGGCGGCTTCATCCCCTATGGCGGCACCTTTCTCGTCTTCTCCGATTATGCGCGCGGCGCCATGCGCCTGTCGGCGCTGATGGGCAAGCAGGTGATTTACGTGCTGACCCATGATTCGATCGGGCTGGGCGAGGATGGCCCGACGCACCAGCCGGTCGAGCATCTGGCGATGCTGCGCGCCACGCCGAACATGAACGTCTTTCGCCCCGCCGACATCATCGAAACGGCCGAGTGCTGGGAACTGGCGCTCGCCGACCGTAATACGCCGAGCGTGCTCGCCCTGTCGCGGCAGGGCCTGCCGATGCTGAGCGAGAAACATTCGCCAGCAAACCTGTCGGCGCGCGGCGCCTATGTGCTGCGCGAAACAAAGGGTGCGCGCGACGTCACGCTGATCGCCACCGGTTCGGAGGTCGAGATCGCCGTCACCGCGTCCGACAAACTTCTTGCCGAGCACGGCATCAAGGCGGCTGTTGTTTCCATGCCGAGCTGGGAGAAATTCGAAGCCCAGGATGAAGCCTATCAGGAAGGCGTGCTCGGCAGCGTCCCGCGCATCGCCATCGAGGCCGCCGCCCGCATGGGCTGGGACCGCTGGATCGGCCCGAACGGCCGCTTTGTCGGCATGACTGGTTTCGGCGCTTCGGCGCCCGCCGGCGATCTCTACAAGCATTTCGGCATCACTGCCGAGGCAGTGACAACCCATGCACTCGAACTGTTGGAGCTGGAACAATGATGGCGGCGATGAAGCAATATGATGCAGGCCTTGCCGGACGAACCGTACTGGTGCGCGCCAGCTTCGAGGATGACGTTTCGCCGAGGCTGGCAACCCTTGTCGGTGCGCTGGCGCGGGCCGGTGCACGGGTGGCGGTCATCGCCGGCTTTGGCGATCCGTCGAACGACATCAATCCGGCCTACAGTTTGGCCCGTTTCGCCGAACCGCTCTCCGTAATGGCGGGCTTGCCGGTCGTCTTCATCGCCGAGAGCGTCGGCGGCGGCGCGGAAGCAGGTCTCGACCAGGTCGGTTACGGCAAGATCGCATTGCTGGAAAATCTTCGTTTCCATTCCTCGCGCCATCGCGACGCCCGTTCCTTCGCACTGAAGCTCTCCATACTGGGCGATTACTTCATCGATGCCGGCGCACCGCCGCAATCGGCGGACGGTTGGCAATCCCGTCTTGGTGCGCTTCTGCCCGCGCCCGTCCTGCCCGAAACCGAGATCACAGAGGAGGTCTGAAATGGCCCGCATCACGCTTCGTCAATTGCTCGACCATGCCGCCGAACGCGGCTACGGCGTACCCGCCTTCAACATCAACAACATGGAACAGGGCCTCGCCATCATGGAGGCCGCGAAGGAATGTGACGCGCCTGTGATTATCCAGGCCTCGCGCGGTGCGCGTTCCTACGCCAACGACATCATGCTGGCCAGGATGATCGACGCGCTCGTCGAAATCTATCCCGATATCCCCATCTGCATGCATCAGGACCACGGCAACAACGAAGCCACCTGCATGACGGCGATCCGCCACGGCTTCACTTCCGTGATGATGGACGGATCGCTGGAAGCCGACGCCAAGACGCCGGCAAGCTATGAATACAATGTCGAGATCACCGAGCGTGTCGCGCGCATGGCCCATTGGGTCGGCGCCTCCGTCGAGGGCGAACTGGGCGTGCTCGGTTCGCTGGAAACCGGTGAGGGCGAGGCCGAGGACGGCCATGGCGCGACTGGCAAGCTCTCTCACGACCAGTTGCTGACCGACCCCGACCAGGCGGTTGATTTTGTCACCCGCACAAAGGTCGATGCGCTGGCGATCGCCTGCGGCACCTCGCATGGCGCCTACAAGTTCTCGCGCAAGCCCGACGGCGACATCCTCGCCATGCGGGTCATTGAGGAAATCCATCACAAGCTGCCGAACACACATCTCGTCATGCACGGCTCGTCATCGGTGCCGCAGGAATTGCAGGACATCATCAACGCCTATGGCGGCGAGATGCCCCAGACCTTCGGCGTGCCGGTCGAGGAGATCGTGCGCGGCATCGCCCACGGCGTCAGAAAGGTCAACATCGACACCGACTGCCGCATGGCGATGACCGGTCAGTTCCGCAAGATTGCCCAGGAAAACCCTGCCGAATTCGATCCGCGCAAATTCCTGAAACCCGCCATGGACGCCATGCGCGAACTGTGCCGCACGCGCTTCGAAGCCTTCGGCACTGCCGGCAACGCTTCGAAGATCAAGGTCATCGCCATGGACGAGATGGCCAAGCGCTATGCCGCCGGCAAGCTCGACCCGCAGATCGCAATTGCCAAGGCGGCCTGAACCTTACGTGTGACAAAGGAGATTCAACGATGGACCAGTCAAACCGCTACGCCAATCTGGCACTCAAGGAAGAAGAGCTGATCGCCAATGGCGGGCACGTGCTGTGCGCCTACATCATGAAGCCGAAGGCCGGCTACGGCTATCTCGAAACGGCTGCCCATTTCGCCGCTGAATCGTCCACCGGCACCAATGTCGAGGTGTCGACGACCGACGATTTCACCCGCGGCGTCGACGCGCTCGTTTACGAGATCGACGAGGCGAACGAGATCACCAAGATCGCCTATCCCGTCGAACTGTTCGACCGCAACATCATCGACGGCCGCGCCATGATCGCCTCCTTCCTGACGCTGGCCATCGGCAACAATCAGGGCATGGGCGATGTCGAATACGCCAAGATGCACGATTTCTGGGTGCCGCCGGCCTATCTGAGATTGTTCGACGGTCCGTCGACCACGATCAGGGATCTGTGGCGCGTGCTTGGTCGTCCTGTTGTCGATGGCGGCTTCATCGTCGGCACCATCATCAAGCCGAAGCTCGGCCTGCGCCCGAAGCCCTTCGCCGATGCCTGTTACGATTTCTGGCTTGGCGGCGACTTCATCAAGAACGACGAGCCGCAGGGCAACCAGACCTTCGCCCCGTTGAAGGAGACGGTGCAACTCGTCCGTGACGCCATGAAGCGCGCCCAGGACGAGACCGGTGAGGCCAAGCTGTTCTCGTGGAACATAACCGCCGACGATTATCACGAGACCATCGCGCGCGGCGAATACATCCTCGAGACTTTCGGTCCCGATGCCGACCATTGCGCCTTCCTCGTCGATGGCTATGTCGCCGGACCGCAGGCGATCACCACGGCGCGCCGGACCTTCCCGAAGCAATATCTGCATTATCATCGTGCCGGCCATGGCGCAGTGACCTCGCCGAGCGCCAAGCGCGGCTACACCGCCTTTGTGCTGGCCAAGATGGCTCGTCTGCAGGGCGCCTCCGGCATCCATGTCGGCACCATGGGCTACGGCAAGATGGAGGGCGAGGCCTCCGACACGATCATCGCCCACATGATCACCGAAGACAGCGTCGACGGGCCGTACTACCATCAGGAATGGCTCGGCATGAACCCGACGACACCGATCATTTCGGGCGGTATGAACGCGCTCAGGATGCCGGGCTTTTTCGAAAACCTCGGCCATTCCAACCTGATCATGACCGCCGGCGGCGGTTCCTTCGGCCATGTCGACGGCGCGGCGGCGGGCGCAACCTCGCTGCGTCAGGCCGAGCAGTGCTGGAAGGAAGGCGCCGATCCGGTCGAATTCGCCAGGGATCACCACGAATTCGCCCGCGCCTTCGAAAGTTTCCCGCACGACGCCGACAAGATCTATCCCGGCTGGCGCGGCCGGCTTGGCGTCAAGGCTGCATGAATGGGCCGCCTGATTAGGCGAACGTGCTGAAACACTGGCGTCCGGCATTGTGCCGGGCGCCCGGCATTCACCTGAAAGAAGTGAAATGCGCCAGACCATCATCGCCCCATCCGTCCTTTCTTCGGATTTCTCCAAGCTCGGCGAGGAGATCGCGGCGGTCGAGCGCGCCGGTGCCGACTGGATCCATCTCGACGTGATGGACGGCCATTTCGTGCCCAACATCACCTTCGGCCCGCCGGTC
>JAJDOK010000138.1 GCA_022340185.1 Salaquimonas sp.
AATGGAGTGGATGCTCGCCGGCCGTCTCATCCAGGGCCTGGGTGGCGGCGCGATGATCGCAACGACGTTCATCGCCGTCCATCGCATCATGCCGGGCCATCTGACGGCGCGAACCTATGCCGTCGTATCCCTGGTGTGGGGCGTGTCGGCGTTCTCGGGACCGTTGGTCGGAGGGGTTTTTGCCGAAGCGGGATGGTGGCGCGGCGCGTTCTTCCTGTTCGCGGCACAGGCGGCGTGCCTTGCCGCGATCGCGCTGACAAGATTGCGCGAGCCGGAACAGAAGGAAAATGCGGAGATTGTCGAAAGGGACGCCGGCGCAGGCATCGCCAGACTGGCGCTGCGCATCGGTCTGCTTGCGGCAGGCATCGTGGCAATCGCTGCTTCAGGCATCGAGGTGGCGGCACTCAGGACCCTGCTTCTGGCAAGTCTGGGTCTGATCCTGCTCGCAACGTTCCTGTATCTCGACAGCAAGGCTGGCGGCAGGCGTCTGCTGCCGCGACGGCCATGGTCGTTCGCCACGCCGCAAGGCGCGGTGATCGTGCTGGTTGTGTTCATCTCGGCAGCTTCTGCAACGCTGATTACCTACGGACCGCTATTGCTGACCCGTCTGCATGACATGAACGCGGTGGAAATCGGTTTCATCCTGCTTCTAGAATCCGTCGGCTGGTCGACCATTGCGATTGCGCTGTCCGGCATGCCGCGACGACTGGAATCGGCAGTGATCGCCGGCGGCTTCACCGTGAGCGTGTTCGCCATGGCGGCTCTGACCTATGCCGTCGTCGCCGGCCCGGTCTGGCTGATCGGCGTGCTCGCCTATTGCATGGGTGCAGGCTTCGGTGCTGCCTGGGCCTACATGACAAGGCGGGCGACAGCGCTCGCCCCGCATGGTGAAGCCGAACGTATAGCTTCCGCCATTCCGACCGTGCAGAGGCTCGGCTATGCGCTTGGCGCTGCCTTTGTCGGCATCATCGCGAACGGGACCGGCTTTGCCGACGACGCCAGCGCAGCGGTGGCTGCCCGCACCTCGTTTTGGGTATTCGCCCTTTCGCTCATTCCCGCAGCGATCGGACTGGCGGCTGCCTATCGTTTTGTCGGCTTCAGAGAGAAATGAGGCGGGGCTTCAGCCTATTTTCCAAATCGTACCCTGGGCAGCAGCGCATAGCGTGACCTCTGTTTCATCCTCGACAAAAACCTCGCAGAGGCAGACGGCCTGGGACTTGCCGGCGCTGATCACGCGGGCGCGGGCGACGAGCAGATTGCCGCGGGCCGGCTTGATGTAGTTGATCTTGAATTCCATCGTCACGGCGTCGCCAAGGCGCGAACCACCGGCAAAGGCGAGCGCATTGTCGGCAAGATAGGCGATCACTCCGCCATGGACGAAGCCGTGCTGCTGGAGATGGTCGGGGCGCACTTCCAGCGATAATTCGGCCAGGTCTTCAGACCAGGCATCGAGTTGCGTTCCCATGGAAGCGCTGAAAGGCTGTTCCGACAGGATCCGCCTTCCATAGTCGAGCATCGATTCCGCCATTCGAGCACTCCCCGATATCCGGTCTTCGGCGATCAGCCGTCCGGCGCAAGCGCGAGGACGACGAGCGCCATCGCCGTTACCAGCGCACCAATGGCGACGGAGATCGCCGGCCAGCCGTGTCCACTCAGCCCCTCATAGACAATTATGAAGCAAGGGGTCAGATAACCATAGGCCATGACCTTCGAGGCCGGCAGACGCATCGAGGCGAATTGCAGCAAGAAGAAGGTGACCGCTGTCGTTGCGGTGGCGAGATAAAGGATCGTCACCCATACGATCGGCGGCAGTGTGGTGAAGTCGGTCGCGGCCAGTTCGCGCCCGCCCGCCAGCAAAAGCCAGAGCATGGTCGCGCCGGTCATGAAGACGGTGAAATAGAGCCCGGATTCACCTCGATTGAACTTGCGCAACAGCGGGGTATAGGCTGCATGGCAGGCGCAGCCCACAAGGAAGATCAGTTCGCCGCGGCCAATGTCGAAATTCGCAATCGCCGCGATATCGCCCTTGAAGATCACCCACACCGCGCCGGCCGCGCCGATGAGCAGGGCGAACAGCACAACAGGGCGGGCGACCTGACGCATGAAAAGCCAGGCAAAGCCGGCGCTCATCAGCGGGGTGAGCGTGAAGACCGCACCGGTTGAAACCGGGTTGGTGATCCTGAGGGCGACGAACATCAGCACGAAATAGATCGCCATCAGCCCGCCCAGAATGGCGAAGCGCCAGGGGGCGGCAGGGAAACGCGGCAGACGCCGCGCGACAACCAGGAAGAGGCCGGTCAGAACGGAAACCCCGATGACGAAGCGTACCGCATTTAGCGCCATCGGTCCGATATAGGGCGCGGCCTTGTGGCCGAGCGAGAAGGAACCGGCGATCATTGCGGCAAAGCAGACCATCACCAGATGGCCGAGCCATTTCTCGCGGCCGGTGGCGTGCACGGCGCGCATGGCGGCGACATTCATGCGTCCAGCTCCGGGTAGTGGCGAAAGATGCCGTCCTCGTTGAACGAAATGCGCCGGTTACTTGCCAGATAGGCTTTCAGGCGCGGACGTTTGCCGACAGCCTCATGCAGCGCGGCGATCTTCGGATATCGATGCATCAACTGATCCATTCGTTTCGGGAAAGCGTAGCGAAGTCCCTCGACGATCTGAAACAGCGACAGATCGGCATAGGTCGCGGAATCGCCGACCAGATGTCCATCGCCGGCCGGATTGCGGGCCAGGATATCCTCGAACCAGTCGAGGAATTTCGGCATGCGTGCGTCGCGGAATTCCTGTGCGCGTCGCAAAGCCTCCTCTTTCTGATCCTCGTAGTACAGCCCAGGTCCGAGCGGGTGATGCGTGTCGTGCGCCTCGTTGACGAAATCGGCGATGGTAAGCTGGATCTGATGGGTCCACAGGCGGCCCTTCTCGTCTTCGGGAGCAAGGCCGAGCCGGCCGCCGAGATAAAGCAGGATGGCGGACGTCTGGCCGACGACGATATCGCCGTCGCGCAAATAAGGTGGCGCGAATGACGGCGTATCGGTGTCGACGCCCCGCATGGAGCCATCCGTTCCTTTGGCGCGCCAGACGTCGGCATAGTCGGCGCCGGCATCTTCCAGCGCCAGGCGGACGAATTCGCCACGGCCCTGAATGCCCGGCCAATAGTAGAGTTTATGGGTCATGTCGTTCGGCTCTTCGTCCTGCCCTCTACCGTCTCAAGCCGCGGCAAGCTCGGCTTTGATATCAGCATCTTTGACCTTGCCCAAATCAAGAGAACCGGCCAGAAGCTTGCGGCCGATCCGGCACAGCGCGGCATTGACCGGCACCGGCACGCCGTGAAGACGGCCCAGCAGCGCGATCTCGCCGTTGAGATAGTCGGTTTCGATGGAGCCGGCTCCACGCATCAGGCTTTGCGTAGATGACGAGCCCATGCGCCGAACGCCAGGGATGGTGCCCATTTTCATGTATTGCTCGCGTCGGGGATCATTGAAACCGACATCCTGCCATTCGATGCCGGCCGCGCGGTAGGCGGCGGCGGCTTCTTCGCGCGCCTTTTCTGCCCAGGACCGATAGGCGTCCTCGCGGCCAAAGCCCGCTTCGAGCACATTGTGCAGGTTTACAAGAAGCTTGCCGTATTTCGACGCCATCACCTGTTCATGGACGAAGGAGACGATGCCCGCTTCGTTGAAGATACCGGCGATTTCCTCCGTGGTACCATCGCGACCCGACGGATAGCGGCCGATGTCGAAAATGCCTGGATGCGGTGTGCCAAATGCATGAACCAGACCCGGCGCGGCAAAATCGCAGGGCATCATGACCGATACGCCGTAGACATTTTCGAAATAACGCAGCGCCACGCGCTCATTGGCCACCCCGTTCTGCAGGCAAAGGACGGGCTGTCTGGTCGCGCCCGCCGCGGCGAGGCGCTCTAGTACGTCCTGCGTGTCCTGGCTCTTGACGCAAAGCAGGATGACGTCGTCGGGGCGAAGGCCGAGCGAGGCGATGTCGGCGGCGCAGTCGAAACGCACATGGCTTCCCCCGTCAGGCGTTTTCAGGGTCAGCCCGCCCTCGCGGATGGCGTCAAGCTGGCGGCCCCGGGCGATGCCCGCCACTTCCCGGCCATTGCCGGCAAGACATGCCGCAACCGTGCCGCCAATGGCACCAACGCCGGAAATGATGAAACGCATGTATACAATCCTGATCGCGGCGGACTATGGGCCTCGACATAGAGACAGGCAAGCACAAGCTGCTTTCCATGGCGAAATCGGCGCCGGCCGCTCAACAGGTCCGGCCTCCGCTGGTGACTTTGTATACTCTGTCAACCCGATCACAAGCCCGTAGAGTGACGCAATTTCGCGGCGGATTTCACTCCGCCGCTGTCTTCGCCATCGGATTGTTGGGATGCGTCGTCCAGTTGGCGTATTCAGCATGAACCGGCTCTTTCGTACGTTCGTCGAGGCTGCCGGGGCTGAGCGGCACCATGGAGATGCAGTCCTCGACCGGGCAGACATTGACGCACAGATTGCAGCCGACGCATTCGGCCTCGATCACCTCGAACATCCGCTTGCCGTTGACCGTCTGTGTGATCGCCTGATGCGAGGTGTCCTCGCAAGCGATGTGGCAGCGACCGCAGGAAATGCATTTCTCCTGGTCGATGCGCGCCTTGGTGACGTAGTTGAGGTTGAGGAACTGCCAGTCGGTGACATTGGCCACCGCGCGGCCGGTGAAATCGGCAAGCGTGGCATGCCCCTTGGCGTCCATCCAGTTTTCCAGACCCGAGATCATCTCCTGGACGATCTTGAAACCATAGGTCATGGCGGCGGTGCAGACCTGCACATTGCCGGCGCCCATCGCTATGAACTCGGCGGCGTCGCGCCAGGTTGTGATACCACCGATGGCCGAGATCGGCAGGCCGGCGCATTCAGCATCGCGGGCAATTTCCGAGACCATTGAAAGCGCGATCGGCTTGACCGCCGGGCCGCAATAGCCGCCATGCGTGCCCTTGCCGTCGATCGACGGCTCGGGCGAGAAGGTGTCGAGATTGACGGACGTGATCGAGTTGATCGTGTTGATCAGCGACACCGCGTCGGTGCCGCCGGCATGGGCCGCGCGGGCGGGCTTGCGGATATCGGTGATGTTGGGCGTCAGCTTGGTGATCACCGGCATGCGCGTATTGGCCTTGCACCAGCGCACGACCATCTCGACATATTCCGGCACCTGGCCGACGGCCGCGCCCATGCCGCGTTCGGACATGCCGTGCGGGCAGCCGAAATTGAGTTCGATGCCGTCGGCGCCGGTCTCCTCGACCAGCGGCAGGATCGCCTTCCATGCATCTTCCTCGCATGGCACCATCAGCGAGACGACGACGGCGCGGTCCGGCCAGTCCTTCTTGACCTGCTTGATCTCGCGAAGGTTCACATAGAGATCGCGATCGGTGATGAGCTCGATATTGTTGAGACCGAGCAGGCGGCGGTCGGCACCCCAGATCGCGCCATAGCGCGGGCCGTTGACGTTGACGACCGGCGGACCTTCCTCGCCAAGCGTCTTCCACACGACACCGCCCCAGCCGGCACGAAAAGCACGCTCGACATTGTAGGCCTTGTCGGTCGGCGGCGCGGAAGCCAGCCAGAACGGATTGGGCGACTTGATGCCGACGAATTCGCTGCGAATGTCAGCCATGATCAATGTCCTCGCTTTGTCAAATCGGGAAACAATGGCGGCAGATTCTCGATGCGGCGCCAGCCCTCACCAAGCTCGACCTTCTCGACATCGAGGTGATCGAAATAGCGGTCGAGCACGGCTTCGCGCTCCTGTGCGAGCGGCGGCCGGCAATAGTCTTCCTCCTCCCAGATCGCACCACCGTCCCCGGTGCGCCGGGCGTTTTCAAGCGACATAAAGAGCGCCTGGCCGAACGGGCGCAGCGGACGGAACTCGCTGCGCGCCAGACGGTCATGCAGTTCGTCGAACAGTTCTTCGCGCGGTGTTGCCGAGACCAGATAATAGCTCATTTCACCTCCTGAGGCGCGTTACCCCGCCAGCGCCCTGTGAATGCTTTCGGCCGCATCGCGACCCTGAGCGACAGCGGACACGGTGAGATCGTCGCCGGTCGAACTGCAATCGCCGCCGGCCCACACGCCAGCAAGCGAGGTGCAGCCTTCTTTATCGATCCTGATCTTGCCGCGTTCCAGTTCAAGCCTGCCGCCGACCCCCAGATCGTCGGCAACCAGCATCTGGCCGATCGCCTTGAACACCTGGTCGCAGGCAATTTCTATCGTTTCACCGCTGCCCTTCAGCTTGCCGTTTCTTACCTCGGTGTATTCAAGCTCGATGGTTCTGAGTTTGCCCTTCTTGTCATGGATGCGCTTTGGCGCCAGCCAGTGGCGGATGGTGACCCCTTTCGAGGCGGCAAGCTCCTGCTCGTATCGTGAGGCCTTCATCGCCTCGGCACCTCTTCGATAACAGATCGTCACCTCCTCGGCACCGAGCAATTTCGACTGGATGGCGGCGTCGATTGCCGTCATGCCACCGCCAATGACGACGACGCGGCGGCCGATAGCGAGCTTGCCAAGGTCCTTTGCCTGGCGCAGATCGGCGATGAAGTCGACTGCGTCGGCGACGCCCTTCGCATCCTCGCCCTTGGCATCGAGCGCGTTGACGCCACCAAGGCCCATGCCGAGAAAGACCGCGTCATAATCGCTGGTCAGATCGGCCAGCTTGAAGTCACGACCAAGTGACTTGGCGTTGTGAATGGTGATGCCGCCGATGGCAGTCACGTAGTTGACCTCTGCCTGGGCGAAGCCGTCGACGGTCTTGTAGGTTGCGATGCCGTATTCGTTGAGGCCGCCGGATTTCTTCTTCGCCTCAAATATCTCGACCTCGTGGCCGTTCATGGCGAGGCGGTGGGCGCAGGCAAGCCCCGCCGGTCCGGCACCGACAACGGCAATTTTCTTTCCAGTCGCCGGCGCGCGTAAAAAGAATTGCGCATTCACGGCCATTGCCGTGTCGGTGGCGTATCGTTGCAGGCGGCCGATCTCGACAGGCTTGCCCTCGGCTGTCTCGCGGACACAGACTTCCTCGCACAATTGCTCGGTCGGACAGACGCGCGCGCACATGCCGCCCAGAATGTTCTGGTCGAAAATGGTTTTGGCCGAACCCAGCGGATTGCCGGTGGCGATTTCGCGGATGAAGAGGGGAATGTCGATGGACGTCGGGCAGGCGTTCATGCACGGCGCGTCGTGGCAGAAATAGCAGCGGTCGGCAGCGACCAGCGCCTCATGATCGTCCAAGGGCGGATGAAGGTCGGAGAAATTGTCACGATACTGCGCAGCGGAGAGCCTCCCCGGTGCAATGCCATCCTTCAAGCGCGTCATCGCCGAATTCTCCCGCCTGTGCGAACCAGGTCAGACATGCCTGGCCAACCGAAAAGTCAGCTTGGTGACGAAACGCTAGCCGAACAATGTTTTTTTATCAATTGGTAAAATTTTTCTGGTTTTGGCAGCAAGGATCGGTAAAAGGCACGCCCGGCGGACGCGACGGACAAGTTCACCGCGCGACCGCCCTGCCCTGTGTTCCTCCGCCATGGCGGCGGCTTTGCGATCAACACAGTTTTTTGACCAAAAGGAAAATCCTGTTGCCTTTTGGAGCCAATTGAACTTGTCTGGTGGCAAGGAGCCTACTTCAAAGAGGGAACCGCGGCGCCAGCCGCGAAACACGGGCTCCCACAATTCAGCAAGGAGGATTTCAATGAAAATCATGCTCAGGCTGCTTGCGGCGACGGTACTCGTTACCGGCCTGTCAGGCACCGCCTATGCCAAGACGCTGGTTTATTGTTCGGAGGCCAGCCCGGAAGGGTTCGACCCGGCACTCTACACAGCCGGCACCACCTTCGACGCTGCCTCGCGTACCGTCTACAACCGTCTCGTCGAGTTCAAGCACGGTTCGACCGAGATAGAGCCGGGTCTCGCCGAAAGCTGGGACGTTAGCGACGATGGCACGGAATACACCTTCCACCTGCGTCCAGGCGTCAAGTTCCAGACCACGGAATTCTTCACGCCGTCGCGTGATCTAAACGCCGATGACGTGATCTTTTCCTTCGAACGCCAACTCGATGGCGACATGGCTTGGAATAAATATGTCAACGGCGCTGCATGGGAATACTCCGACGGCATGGGCTTTCCCGACCTCATCAAGTCGGTCGACAAGGTCGACGACATGACGGTCAAGTTCGTGCTGAATCATCCCGAAGCACCATTTCTGGCCGACCTCGGGATGGACTTCGCCTCGATCATGTCGAAGGAATATGCCGACAAGCTCGAAGCCGACGGCAAGATGGAGCAGCTCAACCAGATGCCGCTCGGCACCGGGCCTTATGCGTTTGTTGCCTATCAGCCTGACGCCGTCATCCGCTACAAGGCGCATGACGGCTACTGGAATGGCAAGCAAAAGATCGACGACCTTGTCTTTGCCATCACGACCGACGCTTCGGTACGTGCACAGAAGCTGAAGGCCGGCGAATGCCAGATCATGCCCTATCCGAACGCCGCCGACGTCGAAGGGCTGAAGGCCGATCCGAACCTGCAAGTCATGGAACAGGCCGGCCTGAACGTCGCCTATATCGCCTACAACACCCAGCAGAAGCCCTTTGACGACGTCAAGGTCCGCAAGGCACTGAACATGGCGATCAACAAGAAGGCGATCATCGACGCGGTCTTTCAGGGTGCGGCGACTCCCGCCAAGAATCCGATTCCACCTACGATGTGGTCCTATAACGATGCAATCCAGGACGATCCTTACGATCCGGAAGCAGCCAAGAAGCTGCTCGAGGAAGCGGGCGTCAAGGATCTGTCGATGAAGCTATGGGCCATGCCGGTGGCGCGCCCCTACATGCTGAATGCGCGCCGCGCGGCCGAGGTCGTGCAGGCCGATCTGGCCAAGATTGGCGTCAATGTGGAGATCGTGACCTATGAGTGGGCGGAGTACCTGAAGCTGTCCAAGGCGGTCGATCGCGACGGCGCGGTCTTCCTCGGCTGGACCGGCGACAATGGCGATCCGGACAACTTCCTCGATACGCTGCTTGGCTGCGACGCGGTCGGCGGCAACAACCGCGCCCAGTGGTGCAACGAGGAGTTCGACAAGCTCGTCTCCGAGGCCAAGGTTACATCCGACATGGCCAAGCGCACCGATCTCTACAAACAGGCGCAGGTCGTCTTCAAGCGCGAGGCGCCCTGGGCAACGCTCGACCACTCGCTGGTCTTCATGCCGATGTCGAAGAAGGTTTCCGGATACGTCCAGGATCCGCTCGGCTATCACCGCTTCGACGACGTCGACATTGCCGAATAAGCGGGAAATCCCGCTGCAGGGCGTCCCGAGTGATCGGGGCGCCCTTTCTCCGTAGGTCAGCCTGATGCTGAAATTCCTGCTCTCTCGCCTGGCGGTGCTGATCCCGACCTTTCTCGGGGTTTCCATCATCGCCTTTTCCTTCATCCGGTTGTTGCCCGGCGACCCGGTGATGCTGATGTCGGGCGAGCGTGTCATGGCGCCTGAACGCCATGCCGAGATCATGCATGAACTCGGTTACGACCGGCCGTTACCGGTCCAGTATCTCGACTATCTCGGCGGAGTGCTGACGGGCGATTTCGGCAAGTCGGTGGTGACCAAGCGCCCGGTGGTGGACGATTTCTTCAAACTGTTTCCGGCAACGCTGGAGCTTTCGCTGTGCGCCATCATCATCGCCGTGGTGCTCGGCATTCCCGCCGGTGTACTGGCGGCGGTCAAGCGCGGCTCGTTCTTCGACCAAACCGTTACCGGGGCCGCTCTTGTCGGCTATTCCATGCCTATCTTCTGGTGGGGACTGCTGCTGATCATCGTCTTTTCCGGCGTACTGCAATGGACGCCGGTGTCGGGGCGAATATCGCTTCTCTACTTCTTCAAGCCGGTAACAGGCTTCATGCTGATCGACTCGCTCCTGTCCGGCCAGAAAGGTGCGTTTGCTTCGGCGGTCAACCATCTCATCCTGCCTGCCATCGTGCTGGCAACGATCCCGCTCGCCGTCATTGCACGCCAGACCCGGTCGGCCATGCTGGAAGTCCTGGGCGAGGATTATGTGCGCACCGCACGTGCCAAGGGCCTGTCACCACTCCGGGTGGTGGGACTTCATGCGCTCAGAAACGCGCTCATTCCCGTGATCACGACCGTCGGGCTGCAGGTCGGCGTGCTGATGGCGGGCGCCATTCTGACGGAGACAATCTTCTCCTGGCCAGGCATTGGCAAATGGATGGTCGATTCGGTGTCCCGGCGCGATTACCCGGTTATCCAGAGCGGGCTTTTGATCATCGCCGGCATCATCATGATGGTAAACCTGATCGTGGACGTGCTGTACGGCCTCGTCAATCCTCGCATTAGCCACGATTGAGGAACGGGGCATGGTTCAGGCAACAGACAGCACACCCGCCGCCAAAGCCGCCGCTTCCGTGCGCCGGCGCATGCTGGGCGAGTTCTGGTTCTATTTTTCCGAAAATCGCGGCGCGGTCATCGGCCTGTGGGTTTTCGTGGCGCTGGTCGTCATCGCCATTTTCGCACCGTTGATCGCTCCGCATTCACCCATCCATCAATATCGCGATGCTCTCCTGGTCCCGCCGGTCTGGCAAGAGGGAGGGCGCTGGGAATTTCTACTCGGCACCGATCCGGTCGGCCGGGATGTGTTGTCGCGACTCATCTACGGCTCCCGCTTCTCGCTGTTCATCGGGATCGTCGTCGTTACCGTCGCGCTTACTTTCGGCATCGTCCTTGGACTGATTGCCGGCTATTTCCGCGGCGGAATCGACATTGCGATCATGCGGGTGATGGACATCATCCTCGCCTTCCCCTCGCTGCTACTGGCGCTGGTACTGGTTGCGATCCTGGGACCCGGGCTGATGAATGCGATGATCGCCATCGCGCTTGTCTACCAGCCGCATTTCGTGCGGCTGACACGCGCTTCCGTGATGAGCGAGATGAACCGGGACTATGTCGTCTCAGCCAAGGTTGCCGGTGCGAAGCCATTCTACCTGATGACGCGCACGCTTTTACCCAATTGCGTCGCACCGCTCATCGTGCAGGCGACACTGTCCTTTTCAAACGCCATCCTTGACGCCGCTGCCCTGGGCTTTCTGGGCCTAGGCGCGCAACCGCCAACGCCGGAATGGGGCACGATGCTCGCCGAAGCTCGTGAATTCATTCTGCGCGCCTGGTGGGTGGTCACCTTCCCCGGCCTCGCCATTCTGATCACGGTGCTGGCGATCAACCTGATGGGTGACGGGCTGCGCGACGCGCTCGACCCGAAGCTGAAGAGGTCGTGATGCCGCTGCTCGACATTGAAAACCTGACCGTCGAATTCCAGACCGCCGGAGGCGTGTTCAGGGCGGTCGACGGTGTGTCGCTTTATTGCGAGAAGGGCGAAATCCTTTCAATCGTGGGCGAATCGGGTTCGGGCAAATCGGTCGCCATGCTGGCGCTGATGGGACTGTTGCCGTGGACGGCAATGGTGACCGCCGACCGAATGATCTTCGACGGCAGGGAGCTTCTCGGCATGAGCCCCGAGAAAAAGCGCAAGATCGTCGGCCGCGAGATGGCGATGATTTTCCAGGAACCGATGTCGAGCCTCAATCCCTGCTTCACGGTCGGTTTCCAGATCAAGGAAATGTTGCGCCAGCACACTGACATGAACCGCGCCCAACGCCAGGAACGGGCGATCGAGCTTCTGGCAAGTGTCGGCATACCGGCACCGAAAGAACGGCTTTCGGTGTTTCCGCACCAGCTTTCCGGCGGCATGAGCCAACGTGTGATGATCGCCATGGCGACGGCGTGCCAGCCGAAACTGCTGATCGCGGACGAACCTTCCACCGCGCTCGACGTGACCATCCAGGCGCAGATCCTCGACCTGCTCAGATCGTTCGCGCATGAGCACGGCATGGCATTGATCCTGATCACGCACGATATGGGTGTGGTCGCCGAAATGGCCGAACGCGTGCAGGTGCAATATGCCGGCCAGAAGGTCGAAGAGCAGAACGTCGTCGACTTGTTCACCCACCCCCATCACCCCTATACGGCGGCGCTGTTGTCGGCGCTGCCCGAACGGGCCAATGCACGGCGGCTGCCGTCGATTCCGGGCGTCGTGCCGGGACAATATGACCGGCCGCCCGGCTGCCTGTTCGAACCGCGCTGTTCCTTTGCAACGGAAATCTGCAGGCAGGGCGCGAAACGTCAGGGAAGCGGACTCGGCCATGCGTTATGCAACCATCCGCTCAACGGTCCGGGCGATGACGCTGGCGAGCAGAAGCAGCGCAACAAGGCGGGCGCCACGTCATGACGAGCAATGCCGTCCTGGAAGGTCGCGCACTTGCGAAATTCTATCCCGTCTCCAACGGACCGTTTCGCGCTGCCGATATCGTCAAGGCACTGAATGGTGCCGATTTCGAGCTTGAACCCGGCAAGACGCTGGCGGTGGTCGGAGAATCAGGCTGCGGGAAGTCGACGCTCGCCCGCCTTGTCACCATGATCGAGGAACCGACCACGGGGCAATTGCTGATCGACAACGAACCTGCCGTGCCTGGTGCGAAAACGCGAAAGGCGGTGCAGATCGTCTTCCAGGATCCCTATGGTTCACTGAATCCGCGCCACAAGATCGGCACGATCCTCGAAGAACCGCTGTTGCTCAACACCGACGACAGCCCTGCCACGCGGCGCGCCAAGGCCGAGGCGATGATGGCGCGCGTGGGTCTCAGACCCGAACATTACGATCGCTATCCGCACATGTTTTCCGGCGGCCAGCGCCAGCGTATCGCGATCGCCCGTGCGCTGATGCTGCAGCCGCGCGTACTGGTGCTGGACGAGCCGGTTTCGGCGCTCGATCTTTCGATCCAGGCGCAGGTGCTCAATATCCTGATGGACCTGCAGGAGGAATTCGGCCTCGCCTATCTGTTCATCAGCCATGATCTCTCCGTCGTGCGCCATATCGCCGACGAGGTAATGGTGATGTATCTGGGCAAGGTCGTCGAACACGGAGCCGCGGCAGACGTCTTCGCTCAACCACGCCATCCTTACACGCTTGCGCTGTTGTCGGCGACGCCAATCGCCGACCCGACGCATCACAAGCACCGCATCATGCTGACCGGCGAACTACCCTCACCGCTCAATCCGCCGCCGGGTTGCCCTTTCCATCCACGCTGCTGGAAGGCGCAGGCAGTCTGCAAGGAGGAAATCCCTCCGCTCGAAGGCGATAATGTGAAGGTGGCCTGTCACTTCCCGCTCGAACCGGGCGAGAAGCCTGTCACCACCTGACGGGTCTGGCGATGTGCATGCACAAGCGGCTTGACCGCATGGCGCCGCCTCTGCCAAACGGGCACTGAGCGGGCGGAGAAGCCCGGTCCCAAACCAAGGCTGCGCACGTGACCCAGAAAACGCTGATCGCCCCATCCGTCCTTTCTTCGGATTTCTCCAAGCTCGGCGAGGAGATCGCGGCGGTCGAGCGCGCCGGTGCCGACTGGATCCATCTCGACGTGATGGACGGCCATTTCGTGCCCAACATCACCTTCGGCCCGCCGGTC
>JAJDOK010000036.1 GCA_022340185.1 Salaquimonas sp.
CTTCAGCGCAGGGATATCCTCGTTCTGCGCCTTGTCGAGCTGGGTCTGCAAATCGGTGGTGACGTTTTCGGCAAGCCCGAGCTGCGCCTTGAGGCGGGCGACTTCCTCGTCGACCGCCGGCCTTGTGTCGAGCGGCACGGCCGTGTCTTTTTCGGCTTTGGCGAGCTTGTCTTCAAGTTCGGCGATCCTGGCGTCCAATTTCTGGCTTTCGGCGTTATCCGCCCCGAACAGGTAGCGATCGACCGGCACACAGTATATCGGACCAAGAACAGCAAGTCCGACCACCACCCCCGCACCAACAAGAAGGCCCAGCAGAAAAACGGGCCAAATCGCCCTGCCCGTTTGCGCCATCGCCGTCTCCCTCTCTCACGTTCCGTCCGGCGAGAGGCTAGGCAGAATGGCTCTCATGCGCAACAGGATTGGCGCAAGGCTGAGCTTCAGCCGACGGACAATCCGGCGAAATCGAACAGCCTGGTGTCGAGCAGATGGCTGGGGCGGACATGTGCGAGCGCGCGGATCATGGTGTCCTTGCGGCCGGGCATGCGCGCCTCGATATCGGCCAGCATCGCCTTCATGGCGCCCCGCTGCAGGCCTTCCTGGCTGCCGCACAAATCGCAGGGGATGATCGGGAAAGCCATCGCATTGGCGAACTTCGCCAGATCGGCCTCGGCGCAATAGGCAAGCGGCCTCAGCACCAGCACGTCGCCCTCGTCGTTGACGAGCTTGGGCGGCATGGCGGCAAGCCGGCCGCCATGGAACAGGTTCATGAAAAAGGTCTCGAGAATGTCCTCGCGATGGTGGCCGAGCACCAGCGCGTTGCAGCCCTCCTCCCGGGCGATACGGTAAAGGTGGCCGCGCCGCAGCCGCGAGCACAGCGAGCAATAGGTGGCGCTGTCGGGGAGTTTTTCCGTCACCACCGAATAGGTGTCCTGATATTCGATACGGTGCGGCACGCCGAGCGTGGCGAGATAGTCCGGAAGGACATGCTTCGGGAAATTCGGCTGGCCCTGGTCGAGGTTGCAGACGAGCAGTTCGACCGGCAGCAGGCCGCGCCATTTGAGATCGAGCAGGATGGCGAGCAGGCCGTAGGAATCCTTGCCGCCTGACAGCGCCACCAGCCATTTGTCGCCGGGCCTGACCATGGCGAATTCGTCAAGCGCCTGGCGGGCATGGCGCAGCAAGCGCTTCCTGAGCTTGTTGAACTCGACGGAAGCCGGAACGTCGCGGAACATCGGATGGCAGGCATCGTCCGTCTCCTCGATGTTTTCCAGACTTTCTGTATTGACCGTTTCGTTCATGCTTTTCCCCCAAATCAGAGGCAAGGATTCATCAAAGGCTTGCGTTCAATGGATAAGGTGTCAGCGGTCCATTCCACAATTTTTTCCGGCGTCAACGACTGACCGAAACTGTTGAAGAAATCTATTGCTCCTGAATGCAGGTCCTCGCAACTGGCCCGATCTAGTGGCATCGGGGCCTTGAGCGCGTTTCGGCGCCTGGCCATCGTCAATTGCTGCGCTTGTTCCAAACTGACATTGCCATTGCGCGCTATGAACGCTTCGAAATCCGAAATCGACTGCGAGAGTGCTTCAATTGCCTCGCGCCGGTAAGGATGACAGGAAAGTACCGCTTGATAAATCGTGGCCAATAACCCGTGCACGCAAAGAACCGCCCCCTTGCCGGAGCGGTCGAATTCGATCTGGCCTGCATCTTGAGACCAGGCAGGCACATGGCCCACACACAGTGGTACAACAATGAATAGAGCAAATAGCCAAGTTCGCAAGTTGCCTCCATAAAGCAAAAGGCCGCGCACAAGGCGCGGCCATAAATTTGCATCAGAAACTGGCGAAATCTAGCGCGAGTAGAACTCGACGACCAGGTTCGGCTCCATGTGCACCGCATAGGGCACGTCGGAGAGCGCCGGTATACGCACATAGGTGGCAACCATCTTGGCGTGGTCGGCGTCGACATAATCCGGTACGTCGCGCTCGGCGAGGCCGACCGATTCCAGCACCAGGGCAAGCTGCTTGGACTTGTCGCGCACCTCGACCTTGTCACCCGGCTTGCAGCGGTAGGAGGCGACGTTGACGCGCCGTCCGTTCACCATGACATGGCCGTGGTTGACGAACTGGCGGGCGGCGAACACCGTCGGCACGAACTTTGCGCGGTAGATGATCGCGTCGAGCCGGCTTTCGAGCAGGCCGATCAAATGCTCGGAGGTGTCGCCGCGCAGACGGTCGGCTTCCTGGTAGATCTTGCGGAACTGTTTTTCGGTGATCGAACCGTAATAGCCCTTCAGCTTCTGCTTGGCGCGAAGCTGGATACCGAAATCCGACAGCTTGCCCTTGCGTCGCTGGCCGTGCTGGCCGGGGCCGAATTCACGGCGGTTGACCGGGGATTTCGGGCGACCCCAAATGTTCTCGCCCATGCGCCGGTCGATTTTATACTTAGTGCTGGTACGCTTGCTCATCGCATTTCCTTCAAAGAGTTATGAACCTTTGCTCAAGCAACGGTTCAAGGAAACGCGCCCTCCTCTGCCCCCCAATTTCAGGGGGCCGACAGGCCGTTCCGCGCACGTCTTGCGGTATCGGCCACGGGACACGTTAAAAAAGAACCGGGCGCCCAATTTTCGAAAACGGGGCCCGGAACTTCGGCTGCAGATAGGCCAAACGGGCGGTCAAGTCAATGGCAACGCATGCCTTGGCGGGCTATGTTCGGATTCGGCGGAATGAGAGGAGGATGCTTCCATGACCGGCGGTTATGACGCTTACGAACCGCAAAACAAGCTCAAGGCAATCGGCGAGGAAATCTGGATCGCTGACGGGCCGGTGCTGCAATGGGGCTACGGCATCCCGATCACCTTCCCCTTCCCGACTCGCATGACGGTGATCCGCCTGTCCGATGGCGACCTGTTCGTGCATTCTCCGATCCATGCCGACGAAGACCTTGTCGCTCAAGTCGAGAAACTTGGACCGATCGCCCATATCGTCTCGCCCAACATGATCCATCACGTCTCGATCAAAGCGTGGGCGGCGCGCTATCCCGATGCGAAGACCTGGGCTTCGCCCGGCGTGCGCAAACGTTCCGATGTCGAATTCAGCCGCGACCTCGACGATTTGCCGCCGAAGGAATGGGCCGACGACATCGACCAGCGCATCGCGCGCGGCTCGCGGGTGATGGAAGAGGTGATCTTCTTCCACATGCGTTCGAAAACGCTGATCCTTGCCGATCTGATCGAGAATTTCGAGGCGGACCGTCTGCATGGCTGGTTCAATCATTTCATGTACCGCCTCATCGGCGTGATGGCGCCGCACGGCAAGGCCCCGCGCGATCTGCGGGCCACCTATGCCGGGCACCACGACCAGATGCGCGGCGTCGTCGACTGGATGATTGCCTGCGCGCCGGAACGTATCGTCATCGCGCATGGCAAATGGATCGAGGAGAACGCAGTGGAGGAATTGCGGCTCGCCTTCGACTGGGTGAAGTAGCCGATCCGACCGTAGTGCGGATTCATCCACAGTTTTCCAATTTGCGTGGGGCAATTGTCATCGAACGATTACGCGGTTGTCACCGACGGTCGACACATTCAGAGGCGCTTCACTGGGAAGGCCTCGCGCCACGCCCGAAACCTTTATGAGTACACGACCTAGAGCTTCCCGGCCAAAGTCCGCCCCTCTCAGCCGGGATATAGTCGGAACGGGCGGCTACCTCGGCCGCCCGTTCCGCACGCGTTTGGGCAATCAGTCGAGCTTCTTCAAGCGGGATTTGTTCAGGCGAGTTTCAGGCCGAAGCCGGCCATCAGCCTTTGCACGGCGAAATCCGGTTTTCCGGTGGTGAAAATTGCGAGGTCTTCGCCTTCCTCGACGTTCTTTGCGTCGTCGTCGAGCAGGCTCATCGCGCGGCGCGCGATCGCCTCGGCAGGATCGAGCCAGTCGACCGGCCAGGGCGCCAGCCGGCGAAAGACATTGGCGAGAAACGGATAATGCGTGCAGGCCAGCACCACGATGTCGGTGCGCCGGCCATCTTTCTCCTCGACGAAACATGGCGCGATCTCGGCGAGCACGTCATCATCGGCGATCGCCTGCCCGCGGATATGCGCTTCGGCGAGACGCGCGAGATCACGTGACCCGACCAGGCGCACATGACATTGCGAGGCGTAGGAGCGGATCAGGCTGCGCGTATATTCGCGCTTCACCGTGCCGGGCGTCGCCAGTACCGAGACGAGGCCGGAGCGCGTGCGCTCGGCGGCCGGCTTGATCGCCGGCACGGTACCGACGAAAGGTGTAGAGGGAAAGGCTTTGCGCAGATCGTCGAGCACCAAGGTCGAGGCCGTGTTGCAGGCGATGATCACGATGTCGGGGTTGTGCGTTTCGATGAGGCCGGCAAACAGGTCGAGGATGTGGGCGCGCAGTTCGTCTTCCGGCCAGTCGCCAAAGGGAAAGGCGGCATCGTCGGCGACATAGACGAAACGTTGCGACGGCATCAGCACGCGCGCCTCGCGCAGCACCGTCAGCCCGCCGATCCCGGAATCGAAGAGGAGGAGGCTCATCTGCGCCCGTTGCGGCCCCGCTTCAGAACCGGTCTCACCCGGAGTCCTCCCTTGTCGTCGAAGCCGAACAGCAGCCGCTTGCGGGCGAAGGCGCGGGCGTAGAACCAGGAAAAGGCGCCGCCGAAGGCAAAGCCGGCGAAAATGTCGGAAGGGAAATGCACGCCGAGCACCGGACGCGAAATCGCGATCCAGATGCCGGCGAGCAGGATGAAAACCCTGAGCTTCGGCATCAGCAGGGCAAGGCCAACCGCGAAGGCGCCGGCGGTCGTCGCGTGGCCCGAAGGAAAGGAAGCGTAATCGTAATGGTCGCCGAAAGGCATGGAAAACCAGACCATGCCTTCGGGCACGAATTGCGGCCGCGCCCGACCGAAGAGTGCCTTGAACAGGTTCGTCAGCAGGCCGGAAAAGGCAACCGTGGTGAAGAGATAATAGGCGATCAGGATGACACCATGCATAAAGGTGCGTCGGTACCGCGGCAGGCCTTCGGAAGGGTAAAAGGAGACGGCGAGCAGCACCGCACCGGTCGCATAAAGGATCCATGCCGACTGGCCGAGACGGGTCAGATGCTCGAACAGAGTGAGCGTGAACGCATCACGCGAGTGCAGCGTGGCAAGGAAGATCGTGTCGGCGACCAGCACCAGCCCCAAAACGATGGAGGCGAAGACCGCCAGGATTTCCGCCGAGCGGCGGTAGCCGGGAAAGACGGCAAAACGCGTATCGGGCCTGCGGCGATGGACAAAGCGGAACCAGGCGGCGACACGCAGCCCCCACAAGCCCGTCAGACGACGGCTTTCGACCGTGCCATGGCCGGTACGGCGCGCGAATTCGCGCATGTCCCGGACAATGACCTGCAGCCAGCTTTCGGTATTGTCGGCAGATTTGTCGGCCTGTTCGCTCATTTCTCACCGCAATTGGCCGGGTGTAACACCGTGATTTGCCCGATGCCGTCATGCTTGGCAAGCATGCGGCTTCGTCCCCTTAAACGAGGTTAATCGCGCAATTGGGGCATCAGGCCGGATCGCGGCCGCGCTGCCAGCGTCGCTCCAGCGAGGCGATGACGCCGCGCAGGGTCCTGATCTCCTGCTCCTTCAGACCGGCATGGGTGAAGATGTTGCGCAGATTGAGCAGCATCTTTTCGCGCTTTTCGGCCGGATAGAAATAGCCGGCCTCGTCGAGCGCGGTCTCCAGATGCGTCAGCAGGCTGACAAGATCCTGCTTGGTGGCCGTGGCGGCTTCCGGCGCACGGAAGGCCGCTTCGTCGCCCCCATCACCCTCATGGCGCGTCTTCATCCACTCATAGGACATCAGCAGCACGGCCTGGGCGATGTTGAGCGAGGCGAAGCCCGGATTGACCGGGAAGGTGATGATGGCGTCGGCGAGCGCCACCTCCTCGTTCTCAAGCCCCCAGCGCTCGCGCCCGAACAATACGCCGCAGGGCGTGCCCTGACGGTACATGGACCGCAATTTCAAAACAGCCTCGCCCGGCCCTTCGACCGGTTTGAGCATGTCGCGCTGGCGCGCGGTCGTCGCATAGACAAAACGCAGATCGGCCATCGCCGCTTCCAGCGTGTCGAAGACGGTGACGGCATCGATGACGTGGTCGGCGCCGGAAGACGCCGCCCTCGCCCGTTCCGACGGCCAGCCGTCACGCGGGTGGACGAGACGCAGTTCCTTCAGGCCGAAATTGGCCATGGCGCGGGCGACCATGCCGATATTCTCGCCCAATTGCGGCTCGACCAGGATGATGGCCGGACCTTCGGCGATCATGTTCTTCGTGGAGTCGGTTCCTGACATGGGGGGACGCTTTAGCCGGAAAGGCGCGCATGTGAAAGGCGCGAAAAGCCTTTCAGTCCTGCGCCAGGAAATCTTCCGGCCTGGAATGCATGAAGCGTTCGGAAGGCGCCCAGCGGTCCGGCACGTGCTTCATTGACCACGTCGCCAATGTCTGGAGCACCGGCAAGAGGTCGGCGCCCTTGCGTGTCAGCCGGTATTCGTGGCGTAGCGGGCGCGTTTGATAGGCGACCTTCTCGATCAGCCCCTCGCGCTCCAGAAGCGCCAGCCGGTCGGCAAGGATGTTGGTGGCGATCCCCTCCGGACTTTCGAGATGCTCGCCATAGCGCCTTGAGCCGCGAAAGATGTTTCTGAGCACCAGCAGCGTCCAGCGGTCGCCGACGAGGTCGAGCGTGCTGGCGATCGGACATTTCGAACGGTGTTCCATCGGCGGACTTTCGATCCGTGTTGCCATTCGCAACGGGTTTTGCAATAGTTACTTGCACTTTGCAAGTTAGTGGGGAGAACCATGACCGGATATACCGGACGCTGCCTGTGCCAAGCCGTGACCTTCCGTGTTAGTGCCGAACCGCAATTCACCGGCCATTGCCATTGCCTCGATTGCCAGAAATCGACCGGCACCGGGCATGCGAGCTACGCGTTCTTTGAGCTCAGCGGCGTGCACATCAAGGGCGTGACGAGCGCCTATGAGAGCCGGGCGGATTCGGGAGCGACGATGACGCGCAGGTTCTGCCCGCGATGCGGCAGCCGGCTTTTCGGCCACAGTTCGCGCATGCCGGACGCCATCGGCATCATGCTTGCCACCTTCGACGACCCGGATGCCTTCATCCCCACCACCAGCCTTTACGCGTCGAAACACCGCAAATGGGACCCGCCCGCCACGGACACGAAGGCATTCGCCGAAGGTCGACCATCCCGGGACTGAGGCACGAGCCGCCTTGAGGCCGCTCAGGCGCCCCTCGCCCAGACCTCCCGTTCCCCGGCAAAGCCTTTCAGTGCCACTGAGGAGATCATTTCCACCTTGCCGCCAATCAGCGCGGCGATCTCGGCCGAGCAGACATCGTCGCGGCCGAGCGAGGAGGCGACCGAGAGCAGACGGGCCGCGAGGTTCACAGCCGGGCCGATCGCCGTGAAGTCGAGCCGCAGCGAGGCGCCCATATTGCCGTAGGACAGGCGGCCGATATGCAACGCCGAGCGGAAGGCGATTTCTGCATCGGGCCCGCCAAGGCTTTCACGCGCAGCATCGGTCGCGGCGCAGGCATCGGCCGTGGCGGCCGCGTCGCCCCTGCCATGTTCGCGGATGGGGAAGATCGCCAGCAACCCGTCGCCCATGAATTTGAGGATTTCGCCGCCATGTTCGCGGATCGGCTCCTCGAAGGCGTCGAAGAAACGGTTCAGCGCCTCGAGCACGGCGGAAGCCGGCTGGCGGTTGGACAGATCGGTGAAACCCTTCAGGTCGGCGAACATGATGACGGCGGAAATCTCCTCGGCATCGCCGCGCCTGATGCGGCCGTTGAGCACGCGCTCGCCAGCATCGCGGCCGACATAGGTCGATATGATGTTCACGGCGTTGAGGCGCAGCACATAACTTTCCACCAGGCGGGTCAGCGGCCCGCGCACGCGCTGGAGCGCGGCGACCGCCTCATCGGAAAATCCGCCCGGATGACGGCTCGACCAGCTCATGGTGTGGACTTCGCCGTCGATATAGATGACCGGCTGGCAGAGATAGTCGGTAAAGCCTTCCTGCCTCAGTTCCTCGACGATGATGTAGTCGGTCGGGCAATCCGGATCGGCCAGATGCAGGCGGATCGGCTGGCGGGTCTCGATGACGCGGGGCAGCGGATTGCGCTTGTACTGTTCGGTATCGAACAGGCTGAAATCGGCTTCGGTGATAACCGTCCCCGTCTTTTCCGTCCATTGCAGGCGCCGGCCCATGATGGTCGGATGGATGGTGAACAGAAACAGGCGGAACAGATCGACCGGCACACCGGCCCGATTGAGCCGCGCGCAGATTTCGGTGACAATGCGACGGCCGTCGTGAAGGGGCTGGGCGCCATCGCACATCCACTCGACCAGTTCGTCGATCGCCCTGCCGTCGACCATCGGATAGCTCCTCGCCATCAAATCTATCACAAGCGCGGTTCGGCACCATTGGCGGATTTGCCTTTCGGCCGCCTTTTGATAAGAACGCGCAGCATTTTCCAATCGCGCTGCGCACGCAATGGCGAAGCGCCCCGTCGAACATTTTCGAACAGCAAAGAGGCAGCCTCACATGGCGAAAATCAAGGTTGAAAACCCGGTCGTCGAACTCGACGGAGACGAAATGACCCGGATCATCTGGGCTTTCATCAAGGAAAAGCTGATCCATCCCTATCTGGATATCGACCTGAAATATTACGACCTGGGTATCGAGGAGCGCGACCGGACCGACGACCAGATCACCATCGATGCGGCGAACGCGATCGCCGAATACGGCGTCGGGGTCAAATGCGCGACAATCACGCCGGACGAGGCGCGGGTGGAGGAATTCGGCCTGAAAAAGATGTGGAAGTCGCCGAACGGCACGATCCGCAACATTCTGGGCGGCGTCATCTTCCGCGAACCTATCATCTGCAAGAACGTGCCGCGCCTGGTGCCGGGCTGGACGCAGCCGATCATCGTCGGTCGCCACGCCTTCGGCGACCAGTACCGCGCCACCGATTTCCGTTTTCCCGGCAAGGGGCAACTGACCATCAAGTTCACCGGCGAGGACGGCCAGGTGATCGAGCATGTCGTCTACGACGCGCCCGGTTCGGGCGTCGCCATGGCGATGTACAATCTCGACGACTCGATCCGCGATTTCGCCCGCGCCTCGCTGAACTATGCGCTGCTGCGCAAGGTGCCCTGCTATCTGTCGACCAAGAACACGATCATGAAAGCCTATGACGGGCGCTTCAAGGACATCTTCCAGGAGATCTACGAGGCCGATTTCGAGGACAAGTACAAGGAAGCCAAGATCTGGTACGAGCACCGGCTGATCGACGACATGGTCGCTTCGGCGCTGAAATGGTCGGGCGGCTATGTGTGGGCCTGCAAGAACTATGACGGCGACGTGCAGTCCGACACGGTGGCGCAGGGTTTCGGTTCGCTCGGTCTGATGACCTCGGTGCTGATGAGCCCGGACGGACGCACGGTGGAGGCCGAAGCCGCTCACGGAACGGTAACGCGCCACTATCGCCAGCACCAGAAGGGTGAACAGACCTCGACCAATTCGATCGCCTCGATTTTCGCCTGGACACGCGGTCTCGCCCATCGCGCCAAACTCGACAACAATGGCGAACTGGCGAAATTCGCCGACACGCTGGAAAAGGTCTGCGTGGCCACCGTCGAGGGCGGCTACATGACAAAGGACCTCGCACTGCTGATCGGTCCCGACCAGCGCTGGCTGACCACCACCGGATTCCTCGACAAGGTCGACGAGAATTTGCAGAAGGCGATGGCTGCCTGAACCGGCATGGCCGCGACGTGGGCCGTAGTTAGTACATTTCGCACAGTGGCCAAAGCTGTGCACGACACATGTTTCACGCTTTGCGCGCGATACGGGCTGATTTACTTTCCTGCTGCCAACACACAGGGGGAGGCCCATGCATACCAAGCTCATTGCCGAATTCTTCGGCACGTTCTGGCTCGTTTTTTGTGGCTGCGGCAGCGCCGTCATTGCGGCAGCTTTTCCTGACGTCGGTATCGGCCTGCTTGGTGTGGCGCTCGCTTTTGGTCTGACGGTCGTGACCATGGCTTATGCCGTGGGCGGCTTTTCCGGCGGCCATTTCAACCCCGCCGTGTCGGTTGGCGTGCTGGTCGCCGGACGCATGTCGGGTACCGATTTCGTCGGTTATGTGGTCGTCCAGGTCATTGGCGGTATCCTCGCCGCCGCGCTGCTCTACGCCATCGCGTCTGGCAAACCCGATTTCGTCGCCGGCGGTTTTGCATCCAACGGCTATGGCGAACTGTCACCCGGCGGCTATTCGCTGATGGCCGCTTTCCTTATCGAACTGGTGATGACAGCGTTCTTCATTTTCATCATCCTCGCGACGACGAGTCCGAATGCTCCGGCCGGCTTCGCCCCGCTGGCGATCGGTCTGACGCTGACGCTGATTCACCTGGTCTCGATCCCGGTAACAAACACGTCGGTCAACCCGGCTCGCTCGACCGGTGTCGCGCTTTTCGCCGAAACCGCGGCGCTCAGCCAGCTCTGGCTGTTCTGGCTCGCGCCGATCGTTGGCGCTGCGCTAGGCGCACTCATATGGAAGTTCATGTTCGACGAAGCTTCCAAGACCTGACCGGGACATTGCACGGGAGGGGCCGATGCTGATCGTCACCGGCATTACCGAAGTTCACGCCGACGATATCGAAAAAGTCCTGCCGGCGGCAGCCGCCATGGCGGCTGCGACGCGCGCCGAGGACGGGTGCATCACTTATGCCTTCTATCAGGACATCGAGAATCCGGGGCGTTTCCGTGTCTATGAGGAATGGCGGGACCAGGCGGCGCTTGATGCGCATTTCCGATCGCCGCACATGGCCGAGTTCGGTTCGGCCATGCAAGCGGCTCGCATACTCGGCCGCGACATCGTCAAGTATGAGGCGGGCTCAGCCGAAAAGCTCTAGGACCGGGCATGTAACCCGTCGACAAACCCATTTCGGCAAGGTAGGCGGTGGCTTGTCTATTCCCTTATCCGGGCTGGAAGAATCGCCGGCATCTTGAGACCATGGTATGACATCATCATGATTTGTCTCGCTTTTTAACTATTTCATAACCGTCTGTTTGCGGTTGGCCGTGTACATTTTCCGATTGCACGCAGGCCGACGCTGCATGGTGGATCCGGCGGCGAGTTTTCGTGCGGCATGAAACGATTGACCGCCTCGCAACCTGCACAATCGGAGAATACAGGCCAATTCATGCAAGAGGCATTCGATCCCCTCGCACTCATGGTTCCTAGCTGCTTTGTGATGGCGTTCGCCGGCTTCGTCATGGCAGGCGCCTATTGGCGCAAGCGCGGCGAAAAGGCATTGTGCTGGTGGTCGATCGCCAGCCTGACCGATGCGGCTGCCATCGCCTTGATGATTTACGGCTATCTAACGAACATTGCATGGGCACCGGGTGCCGGCGGCGTGCTGGTGACCCTTGGTTCGGCGCTACACTGGGTGGCGATCCGGCATTTCAACCGGCGGCGCGCATCTGTTCCCATTGTCGCCGGCAGCCTCTTCGTTCCTGCGGTCGCGGGAGGTCTTGCAAGCTTCATTGGCCTGGGTGCAATTGTGCCGGTAGCGGCAAATTTCGCCATTACATCAGTATTCTATTTTTCCTGCGCATGGGAGTTGTGGTCGACGCGCGATGAAAAACTCGCCTATCGCTGGTCACTTGCAGGCCTCCTGGCGTTGCACGGCTTCGTGTTTTCGGGAGGCTTCTATGACGTGCTGACCGGGGTATTCGTCGCCAGCCTGCCTCCAAGCCTGTTCAGCTGGTTCGGCCTGATCCACTTCGAATCGCTCGCCTTTACCATCGGCGCCACGACCGCCTTGCTGATCCTGGTGCGCGAACGTAGCGCCAATCGCGCGATCCACTCGGCCGCCAGCGATCCGCTGACTGGCACGCAAAACCGCAAATTCGTTTTCGAGAGCGCCGAGCGGCTCTACCAGCGGTGCCGCGAGACCAGATCACCCGTATCGGTTGTCATGTTCGACCTCGACCATTTCAAGAAGATCAACGACACGCTCGGACACGATTCCGGCGACAAGGTGATCACGGGGTTTGCCGAGATCCTGCGTACGCTGCTGCGCCCCAACGATCTGTTCACGCGATATGGCGGCGAGGAATTCATTCTTATCCTGCCGAATGTCTCGGACGAAGCGGCCGGTGCGATCGCCGAGCGGACACGGATCGCGTTCGCCGAGGCCTTTCGCTTCATCGACGGCTATCCGATCCAGGCAACCGTCAGTGCCGGTGTCGCCGAGGCCAATCACGAAGTAACACTGGAGATGGCGATCCATCTCGCCGATTCAGCGCTCTACAGCGCGAAAAATGCCGGACGCAATTCCATTTGCCACGCCGGCGGGAAAGACGACGTCACCTCCGACAATATCGTCAGGATCGCCTGAAGCCATTCAGGTCGAAGCCATTCAGGTCGAAGCCGTTCAGGCCCTGGCGCGGCGGCGCGCCAGTTTCTGCGCCAGATTTGGCCCGACGCCCGGCAGCGACCACGGGCAGACCGCGATGCAGATCGCACAGCCATGATGCTGATTGAAGAATGGCAGGCACTTGTCGAAATCGACATACCATTTGGTCTCGCCGCGTACCGTGTGCTTGTCCGGCGAAATCGCTTCAGGCGGGCAGGCCTGTTCGCATACCCGGCATGAGGCGCAGAAATCGTCGATGCCGTATTCGCGCTTCGGCGTGTGGGCAATCGGTGCGTCGGTCATCACCGCGGAAAGCCGGAACGACGCCCCGAATTCTGGATCGATCAGCGAACCGTGCTTGCCGAGTTCGCCGAAGCCACTGGCGATCGCTGGCGGGATCAGCAGAAGCGGGCCGGTCATGGGACCGGTGACGGCCTCGGCCTCCCAGCCCTGCGCGCGCAGCCAGGTGGCGATCCGCCGGGCAGAAAGCGCGGCACGGCCATATTGGCGGATCACCTCCGCTCCCGCCCTGCCCTGTGGCGCGAGCGCGATTTCATCGCTGTCGTGATGCACGGCAAGTACAACGACATTGGCGAAGCTGCGTTCCTCCCCTTCGTAAAGCCAGTCGGGATCAAGCGTGGTCACGCCGATCCTTTCGCAGGGTACGCTGTCGTCAGCATGCCGGCGCAGCGCGTCGAGCCATTCCTCGGGCGAGCGCTGCACCTTGTCGGCGGCAAGCGGGCCAATCTGCTCTTCCAGCAAACGGGCGCGATGCTTGCGGGCGGCATTGACCTCACGGCAGTCTGGATCGGCGAGATAGAACCAGCGCTGCATGCGCCCATGCGCGATCGTATCGGGATCGGGCGCCCAATAGACCATGCGGGCGCGCCGTTGCGCGGTCTCGCCCAGGCCATTGATGGCATTGCCGGAAACATCCGGTTTCAGCGCCATCTGTTCGGGGCGCGGGGTAAAGGGTTTGTACGGGTTGAGCCGTGCCATCGGGCGAGTTTGGCGCAGATGCGCGAAAGGTCAACTGCTGAAAGACCGTATGGAAACGCTGGCATCAGCCGGCAAGTAGCGCCTCGACCGCGGCAATGGCTTCGTCAGCCTTTGCTCCGTCCGGGCCGCCGGCCTGGGCCATGTCGGGCCGGCCGCCGCCGCCCTTGCCGCCGAGCTTTTCGGACGCCGCGCGCACCAGATCGACGGCATTGAAGCGGTCGGTCATGTCATCGGTGACGCCGACAACGACCGCCGCCTTGCCGTCCTCAGCAGTCGCGATCATCATCGCCACGCCCGAGCCGAGCCTGTCCTTGGCCTCATCGACCAGGCCTTTCAGATCCTTCGGGCTGACGCCGTCGGCCACTTGCGCCAGGAATTGCACGCCATTGACCGTCTTCGCTTCCGGACCCGACGAACCACCGCCGCCGAGCGCCAGCTTGCGGCGTGCCTCGGCCAGTTCGCGCTCGAGTTTGCGCCGCTCCTCGACCAGCGCCGCCACCCGGGCCGGCGCGTCGGCAGGAGGAACCTTCAGCGAAGCGGCGATCTCGCGCAGGCGATTTTCCTGCTCTTCGGCGTGGCGCCGCGCGGCCTCGCCCGTCAGCGCCTCGACACGGCGCACACCGGCCGCCACCGCGCCCTCACCGACAATGCGAATCGTGCCGATCTCGCCGGTGTTGCGGACATGAGTGCCGCCGCACAGTTCCAGCGAATAGGTCTTGCCGGCCTTTTTTCCGTGCGTCGCCGTACCCATCGAGACGACGCGGACCTCGTCGCCGTATTTCTCGCCGAACAGGGCCATCGCGCCCATTTCGACGGCATCGTCGACGGCCATGATGCGCGTCTCTACCGGGGCGGCCTGGCGCACGACCTCGTTGGCGATCGTCTCGACTTTTTCAAGCTCTTTTTCACCAATCGGCTTTTGATGGGAAAAATCGAAGCGCAGCCGGTCGGGCGCGACCAGCGAACCCTTCTGCGCGACATGGCTGCCGAGCACCTCGCGCAGCGCCTCGTGCACGAGATGGGTGGCGGAATGATGCGCGCGCAGCCCGGCGCGGGCGGAATGATCGATCTCCAACTCTACCGGCATGCCGGTTGCCAGCGTGCCCTCGATAACACGGCCGAGATGGACGATCAGGCCGTTGCCCTTCTTTTTCGTGTCGCTCACCTCGACACGGCCGCCCTCGAAGCGCATCTCGCCATGATCGCCGAGCTGGCCGCCGGATTCGGCATAAAACGGCGTCTGGTTGACGACGATCGCGACTTCGCTGCCGGTTCCAGCCCTGTTGAGTTCCTTGCCGTCGACAATGATCGCTTCCACCACACCTTCGGCGACCTCCGAGCCGTAGCCCAGGAACTCGGTCGCGCCGGTGCGCTCGCGCACGGCGAACCAGACCTTTTCGTCGGCCGCCTCGCCCGACCCCGCCCAGGAGGCTCGCGCCTCGGCCTTCTGGCGCGCCATGGCGTCCTGGAAGCCGTCGAGATTGACCGAAATGTTGCGCCGGCGCAGCGCATCCTGCGTCAGGTCGAGCGGAAAACCATAGGTATCGTAGAGCTTGAAGGCGGTCTCGCCGTCGAGCATGTCGCCTTCATGCAGATCCTTTGATGCTTCCTCGAGCAGGCCGAGGCCGCGCTCCAGCGTCTTGCGGAAGCGCGTCTCCTCAAGATGCAGCGTCTCGGTGATCAGCGCCTGGGCGCGGTTCAGATCGGGATAAGCCACGCCCATCTCTCGGACCAGCGCCGGGACCAGGCGGTGCAGCAGCGGATCGTGTGCGCCGAGCAGGCTGCCGTGGCGCATGGCGCGGCGCATGATGCGGCGAAGCACATAGCCGCGGCCCTCGTTCGACGGCAACACACCATCGGCGATCAGGAAGGCGGAAGAACGAAGGTGGTCGGCGATGACGCGATAGGACGGCGTCGTTTCCTCATTCGGCGCCTTGCCCAGCACCGCGGCGGTCTCGTCGATCAGCCCGCAGAACAGATCGGTCTCGAAGACGCTGTCGACATGCTGAAGGATGGAAGCCATGCGTTCCAGGCCCATGCCGGTGTCGATCGACGGCCTGGGAAGGTCGACGCGCTCGTCGGGCGTCACCTGCTCGTATTGCATGAACACCAGGTTCCAGAATTCGAGGAACCGATCGCCATCCTCCTCCGGACTGCCTGGTGGGCCGCCCCAGATATGTTCGCCGCGATCGATGAAGATTTCCGAGCAGGGACCGCACGGACCGGTGTCGCCCATCGCCCAGAAATTGTCCGAGGTCGGGATGCGGATGATCCTGTCTTCCGGCAGGCCGGCGATCTTGCGCCAGAAGCCGGCCGCCTCGTCGTCGTTGTGATAGACGGTGACGAGCAGCTTGTCCTTCGGCAGGCCGAACTCCTTCGTCACGAGGTTCCAGGCAAGGTCAATGGCGACATCCTTGAAATAGTCGCCGAAGGAGAAATTGCCGAGCATCTCGAAAAAGGTGAGGTGCCGTGCGGTGTAGCCGACATTGTCGAGATCGTTGTGCTTGCCGCCGGCGCGCACGCATTTCTGCGAGGTCGCAGCGCGGGTGTAATCGCGCTTTTCCAGCCCGGTGAAGACATTCTTGAACTGAACCATGCCGGCATTCACAAACATCAGCGTCGGGTCGTTGCGCGGCACGAGCGGGCTCGAGGCGACAACTTCGTGGCCGTTGCGCGCAAAATAGTCGAGGAAGGACTTGCGAATGTCGTTGACGGAGTTCATGTGCGATCCGGAGTGAAGGGAAGGACGCCCTGCCATGCCTTTCCGCTTCTGGCACGGCAGGGTTTTTCTTCGTGAACGAACCGCAGCTTTTAACGTCCACTCATGGCAGTGTCCAGCGCAGCGGCAGGGTATGCAGGCTTGCGTTGGCGCAGAAATTTCCGGCTTTCACATGTCTGTCTTTTCCAGCTTTCGCTCGGGCCTCCGCCCGAGCGAGCGTTCTCGTGCCGGCACTTTGCTGAAGCAAAGCTTGCGCTGCCACGCAGGGAGGGAAGTGTCCTCGCAACCGTATTGCCTTACGACAAGGCTCCGGGCCTGCGAGCGCTCGCGCCGGTT